>JANQJH010000593.1 GCA_028281705.1 Verrucomicrobiales bacterium | reverse complement strand
GCGCATGTAGTTCTTCAGTGACTGGGGTAGGGTATCGCTCATGGTGATGGTGTCTCCGAGTCGGCGCCTTCCAGTTCCTCGATCGTCCACGGCAGCCGGCGCTTGGCGGTCACCTCCCGTTGCTCGGACACGAGATTCGGACTGACATCAGTCGACCGATTGTCCCACGCCTGCCTCACATAACTCAGCACATCTGCGATCTGACGATCGCTGAGCTGCGTTTCATGGCCGGGCATGACGCCATTGTACCGCTGACCGCCGGCCACCATTTCCCCCTGGAGCCCCTTGAGCACCAGACGGACCAAAGTGCCAGGGTCTCCCAAAACGCGGGTCGACCGATTCAACGGAGGAAACGTGTGAGGCAGCCCCCCACCGTCTGGCTGATGGCAGGCAATGCATGCGAGATAGACCTCGCGACCACGCTCGGCGCTCTCCGAAAGTTCTCTCTCGCCCCGTGCGGAGCGCGGCTCTTCCCGTTCAATTTCATTCAACCATTTCCCCAGGAGACTCTCACCCTTGCCTTGACGAATCAGGGTCAACAACCCGGCGGACAATGGTTGACGCAGGGCCGCGCGGACGAAGCGCTCCGATCGATCAACGGCAGCCTCATCACCGAGTTCCGCGAGGTGACGAATAAACCCCTCCGCATGCCGAATCGCCGCCACCCCAATGGCAGTGCGCAGAGTATCGCTTCCCTCACCAAGCAACAGCCGAGACAACCGTTCTCCCACATTCGCATCCCGCGGCATCTCCGCCAGCGTGAGGGCCGCCTTTTTCCGCGTCATGGGATCACGCCTCTCATCCTCTAACACGGCGCAAACAAGAGCCAATTCCGAATCTTCGCGCGGCAGCACGTCCAACGCCCCTTCCGCCAACAGACGCTTCTCCGAGTCGAGATGCGCCCGCGCCAGTCGCGGCCACTCCGGCGAGCCTTGCACCTGCAATATCCGCAGGGCGTGGGCGCTCGCGGGCGAAACCGCCTGCTCCGCCAACCGGATCAAGGCCGGATGATCGGCCGGCTTGGCCTCCGCCAAAAGGAAGGCCTGCGCCGCCAACCGCCAAAAGAGATTCGGATGCTCCAGGGCCGCCAAACCCTGTTCGATCGATCCCAGAGCGGGCGCCTCTTTCGCCGGAGACGTTCCTCTAGGAAAGACACGATAGATCCGGCCGTGCGTTCGATCGCGATCATCACTGACAAAGGCATTTCCCGGCCCCCGTTTCTGATGTTTCCGATAGGGATTGTGGTTGCAGATCGGATTGTACCAATCGGCGATCCACACGGCCCCATCGGGTCCCACTTCAGCGGCCACCGGAGCCGACCAGGCGTCCGCCGAGGCGTAGAGATTCTGTTCAAAGCCGCTCGTCTTGAACTCGGTACCATCCCGTCGCAATGCCGGAGCGGCCACCAGGTGCAAGGGCGGTTCACAGACGAACACCCTCCGATTCCACCACTCCTGAGGGAAACGACGCGCCGTATACACCGCATGCCCGGCACCGGAAGAGACCTTCTCCTTCGGGTTGTTTTGAAAGTAATCCGTCGTCACGGGATAGAGAGCATCATTGCTATCCGCTCGTGGCGCCTTTTCCCTCTCCAAACCGGCGTCTGCCGTATACCCGTTAGGAATGGAGAGGTACCAGCTTGGATTGCCGTTCGCCGTCGAGCCTACCAAATCATTCTCCTCCGTGAAACCCAGACCCCAGGTGTTGTTCGTCGTGTTCTGCAAGACTTCAAAAGCCGACCCGTCCGCTTTGAAACGGAAGACGCCGCTTCCCGACACGTGTTCCTCGCCGCCAAGCTCCACCCGAAGTCCGCTGTAGCCCACGGTGGCATAGATCCAATCATCGAATCCGTAGCGGAGATTCGACACACAGGCGTGGGTATCGCGCAACTGGATCCCGCTGAAGATGATCTCCTTCGTATCGGCACGATCATCGCCATCCGTATCCCGCAGATAGACCATGTTCTCCCCATCCGTGGCGATGGCGCCATCTCCGCGAGGGAGGACGGAGGTACATATGTTCAAGCCCTCAGCAAACACAGTCACCGTGTCTGCCTCTCCATCGCCGTCCGTGTCCTCCAGGATCTTGATCCGGTCCTGCGGGTCATCGGAGAGCACCTTGTGGGGATAATCGTAGGCTTCCACAAGCCAGAGCCGGCCGCGGGCATCCCAGTTGATGGCGATGGGATTCACCACTTCCGGTTCCCGGGCAAAGAGCTGCAGTTCAAAGCCCACCGGGATCTGAGCCAATTTCAACGAATCCTCCGGCGAGAGGGGTAACTGCAACTGGTTGTTCGGGCCCACGGGATTCTCGGGATCCTTCGGTACTGCAGCCAAACGATATTCCAGCTCGGGCAAGGCCAAGTTGTCTAACAACGCCGCCTTGGCATCGCCCGCCGTCCAACGCACGGCGCGTCGAATGAGTTCATGATAGGCCGGCAAATCCCAGCACCGGTGGTCGTGCCCGCTGGCCGTGTAAAACACTCTCCCCTCCCCGTAACGCTTGACCCAGGTCCACGGTTCCCCATCGCGCCGCTGCAAAATGGTGCGCCCTTCGCCGTGCCGCTTGTGTTCGTAGGTCTCGTCCCAGCACTCGAACCCCTCCCAGTGCTTCATCAAAGGATGTTCCGGCTCCACGATTTCCGCCCGGAAGATCCCCTGCCCGTGCGATTTGAACTGCGCCCCCAACAGATCCACATAGGCGTCAAACCGCGAGCCCCGGAAACAACCCGCGGCACAATGCAGCAAGACGCAGCCGCCGCCACCGCGGGCGAATTCTAACAAGGCCTCCTGTTCCGCTTCCGCAATCGTCTCGTGATTGGCGAAGATGAGGAGCACATCATAACGCGCCAGGTTCTCCTTCGTCAGACAGGTTGTGGTATTGGCATAAGTGAAGTTGATCCCCTCCCGCCCCAGCGCCTTCCGGATAACCCGAAAACGCGCGATAGGATTGTGATTGAAGCGATTCTCGCTCCCGAGAAAGAGCACTTCGAGGCGCCGCGCCTCCTCATTCGGAATCAGCAGTGGATCCCGCGCCACTACCACAGCAGTCCACACGACGATGCCCGTCAACATCCCCGTCCAAATCGACCGCAAGTATCGCGAGAAAATCATCGTCACCACGCCCGTTATCTAGGGGAACCTCAAAGAGAATGAAAGCGTGAATCACCCGCTCTCCAAAAAACTCCGGTCGCGGTGGCGACCGTCGAGGGCGGTCGTTTTCCATTGGCGACACCAATGGGATTGAGTAATCTTCCAAAGTGACCGTTCGGAAGACCATCGTCTTGCTCTGCCTAACCACGGCGGCGTTCCTCCTGGGCATGAGTTGGCAACGGGCTCACCAGCGGGATCTGCATTCCACGATTCAGATTCTGCAACAACAGATAGCCAACGCGGAATACGAGAAACAGGCACTCGCCGCCGCCCGCGCTCGACTCGACTCCGCTGCCTCCGAAACCGGGGAGAACGGTGCCCCAGAGACGGTGACGACTGCAGAGTCCACTTTCCACGTGCCGGCATTTCTCCAAGAGCTCGAGGCCTCATTCAATCGGCGGGACCTTCCGCAGGCCATCCAGCAGATGTCCGTCATCGCTTCTCGGTCGACCACGGAGCTGGAGGATCTCCTGGCGCGCATCGAGAACGGCGAGATCAAGGGCGAAGGATCGAACATGTTGCGCGAAGTCGTCCTGCGAACGTTTGCTCAGAAGGACCCCGAAGCCGCGGCCGATTATTCCATGGATCGTCAGCTCAATAACGGCGTCTTCACCGCACTGCGCGAGTGGGGAAGAGCCGACGTCGATGCCGCTCTGGCATGGTTCGAAGAGAAGCGTGACGCCGGTCTTCTCGTAGGGCGGAACCTCAAGGGCGGCGGGAACGAAACGGCCCTGGCCAATCTTCTTGCCGGCGTGGCCCAAGCCGACATGAAGCGGGCCATTGCAATCCTCGACAAGGAGGCTGAGGGCGGAGGTCTCGACGTGGGACTCCGCGGTGTCGTGCTGACGCTCACCGACGATGCGCAACGCGGACACTTTCTCGATCTCGTGGAGGATACTGGGAATGCTCCCCTGCAAGAACAAGCGGTCACCGCCGTCGCTCTAAATGTCTTGACCAAGGAAGGCTTTGCAGCCGCCACGACATTTTTCGAAGACGCCGCCTTGCCGCCCAATCAGCATGACCAATTGATCCGAGAGCTGACACGCTCCGGCCTCAACGATACCAATGTGACGGAGGCGGGCGCACGGATCGAATGGGCGCTGGCCCAGTCATCCGAGGATCGCCAGGCGGCCAACATACGCGGATTCATTTCCAAATGGACGCAGCTCGATCACGCCGCCGCGGCCCAGTGGCTGGGCACGATCGAGCCGGAGGCCACCTACCGCGACGGCGCCATCACGGAGTTTGTCGGCACCGTGGCCTCGCGAGACCCGCGCGGGGCCTTCGACTGGGCTCGAGTCATCGGAGATGAAGCGATTCAGTTAGACACCATGGGCAAAGTCTACCGGCACTGGCACAACCGGAACCCCGCCGAGGCCGAGAAGTATCTTGAGAGTGAAGGCATCAACCCGGCGGACTTGGCCCATTGATTCTCAGGTTCGACATTGGCATGGACCATGTTCTCTCTGGCCACCTGTGATGTTGGAAAGGCAAAATGATTGAGGTCAAAATGATTGCTCTCATCATTGATCATTCTCCCCAATGGTTTTGCCCGCAATGATTTTGCCTCAACCGTGTTCCTCCGGATCCCAACAGAAAGATGGGACACTGGCAAATGCCATGCGTTGAATGAATGACATCGGCCGGGCTAGCTACCGCACACACTCGTAGCCAATGTCTTGCAAGCGCCGGCGAATCTCCTGTACCTTGACGTCCGGCAGCGGGCGCACCGGGCGGCGAAAATGCGGGCTGGGAAATTTTCCCAAGAGCCAACGGGCCACTTTCATTCGTTGGTGGGCACCGCATCCGGGCTCCCCGAAGTCGTAGATGATCCGGGCCAGAGGGGCCACGGTGCGCTGTGCTTGCTTCGCCCGTGCCAGCTCGCCGTCCAATGAAGCGTGCACCAGTTCCACCATCAATTCCGGCTCGAATCCGGCAAAGCCGATGAGGGCACCGTCGGCTGCCTCTAACAATGTCGGCAAGAGAAATTCGTCATGACAGGTGATGATCGTGGTCTCGGGCGAAGCCTCCTTCAGATTCTCGTAGTCGAATAACCAACGAGCCATGTCGCGCGTGCCCATCTTGATGCTCACCACCTGCGGGATCTGGACCAGCTCAAGCATTTCCTCCAGCGAGTACCCGGCCTTGGTCCAGGCGGGGTATTGATGCACAATGATAGGAATATCAGCCCCCTGAGCCACATCCTGAAAAAAACCCACCGCCGTTTCCCGGCTCCGCCCGAAACGCAACCAGTGATGTGGCGGCATGAGCAGGATGGCGTCGGCCCCGGCCTCCTTGGCCGCCAAGGCGTGCTCAATCGCCTCCAAGCTTCCTTCGGCAGAGATGCCGGAGATCGTCTTCACCTCGCGCCCCACAGACCGTGCCGCACGGGCCACCACTCGCGTCACCTGCGCCCGTTCGCCAGGGCGGAGGGACATGATCTCGCCCGTGTGCCCGTTACACGTCACCCCCTGGATACCCGGCACACGGCACAGCTCCTCGATATAGAGCGCGAGGCCGGACTCGTCGATGCTTTCGTCTTCGTGAAAGGGACAGAGTGTCGCGGCGAAGACCCCGCCCCAAGGATGCGTTTTCCAATCGGTCATGATTTCCATGCCGGCAGGGAACCACCGGCAACGAGTTCGGGTTGAAGGTTGATCTCCACCTCAGTTTCATGAAATAAGCAAGTACTCTCGCATCCTCAGTTTAATCGAATCGATGTCCAAGTACAAATGAGAATCCCCTGGTTGGTGATGGCCTTCATCGGCCTCCTGGGAAACGGAGCCAACTGGGTTCAAGCGGAGGACGTGCGGCTGGCGGGCATGCGCCTGGGCACAGCGTGGTATGTCTTTAGCGCCACCCTTTACAAGCTGATGATCGATGAGATGCCGGAGGGAGCCAGGCTGGAAATCATGGCCAAAGGAGGGGGCATCGCCAATCCCCTCCTGGTCGATTCCGGCAAGGCGCAGATTGCCTTGGCCAATCGAGCCACCGCGGTTTGGGCGGTGGAAGGGAATGCCACTGTCTACGACGGGAAAAAGCGAGAGGGCTTGCGGGTCCTGGTGGGGGGGCTCAACGCCGTTCCCTTTTCCTTCATTGTTAGACAAGATTACATCAAACGGACGGGGAACGACACCATGGAGAAAGTCCTCTCCAGTGACCAGCCAGTGCGCTTCGTCATGAAACCGCGAGGCAGTTCCGCCCCAGTGTTAGCCGATATGATCTTCGCCGCCATGGGCACGAGCCGGAAGGCGATTCAGGCCAAGGGGGGCCGTATCCTGCAGGTTTCGCCCAAACAGATCGCCAATGTGATGCGCAACGGTCAGGCCGACGTCTATGTCGACCTGGCGCCGCCGGGTCATCCCACGGTAACGGAGATCAGCCTCACCGTTCCCGTGCGCTTCTTTGATATTCCCCAAAGCGTCCGCACAAAACTGGTGGAGCAGGGCCTGAGGGAAACCGAACTCAAGCAGTTTTGGAAAGGGCAGGACGGACCGACCCAGACGGTGGATGTCGGCACCGTGATCATCGCCCACGAATCTCTCTCCGAGGAACTGGCCTACCGTTTCACCAAGACCATCTGTGAAAACAAGGAAGCTCTGGCCAAAGCCCACAAGGCCTGGGCGAAATTCGACCCTCAAGAGGCCGGGAGGCGTGAGCATACAGGGATCTCCCTCCACCCCGGAGCGCGACGCTACTACCGGGAACGCGGCTGGAAAACGGATTGATGATGGCATCAGCGAACAACACATGCCGGCGCCTCCACGCGGTGTTGGGCGGAAGTTGGCTCCTCTTCCAACTCTACATCATCCTCTCGCCCCAGCCCCCGATGCTGCAACGGCCTTTGCATCTGGGATTCGTTCTCGCCGTCTTTCTTCTCGCTCGCCGCCAGAACACGACCACGCCATCGTCATCACGGGGCTTCGTTGATGGCCTCCTCGTCACCGGAGTGGCTGCCGTCATGGGGTACTATCTCCTCTCCTGGCAGCGTCTCAGCGAACGCATGGAGGCGGTCGATCCCATTCTCCTCGGCGATCTCCTCTTCGGCGTCCTTCTTGTGGGCATTGCCCTCGAATGCGTCCGCCGCACGGTTGGATGGTCTCTCCTGGGCGTCATCCTCGCCTTTCTGTGCTTCGGGTTCCTGGGCCGGTTGATTCCCGGTTGGACGTCGTTTGCCTGGGTACCCGAGCTGATCAAGTTCAGCGGTTTTTCGTTAGGCGACGCCGTAGAAAACTTCACCATGACGCCAAACGGCCTCCTCGGCGTGACGACGATGACCTCGATGACCTTCGTCTTTTACTTTGTCGTCTTCGGCGCCGCCTACGCCTTTGTCGGCGGTGGCCAACTGTTCATCGATCTCGGTCTCCGCCTCTCGGGGCGCCAGCGAGGGGGGGCGGCCAAGGCAGCCGTCATCTCAAGCAGCTTCATGGGGAGCATCAGCGGAAGCGCCGTGGCCAACGTGGCCACCACGGGAGTGTTCACCATTCCCTTGATGCGGCGCGCGGGCTACCAGCCGGCCATGGCGGGCGGCGTGGAAGCCATCGCCTCCACCGGCGGTCAATTGATGCCCCCCATCATGGGGGTGGCCGCCTTCGTCATGGCGGAGCTTCTCCAGGAACCTTACGGAACCATCGCCCTCGCCGGCATCATTCCCGCACTGGCATTTTATTGGTCACTTCTCATGGTCGTCGATCTCCATGCACGACGCACCAATGTGCAGCCGGCTCCCGCCGAAACGGACGGAGAGGCAGAGACCATCCGAGGCCGACTCTACCTTCTCACCCCCTTGGCCGTCTTGCTTGCGGCGTTGTTCAGCGGTCTCACGGCAAACCTCTGCGCCGTGATGGCGACCGCCGCCTGCCTCGTCATCGCCCTGTTTCAACGATCGCATTCCAGGCAGGATTGGCTGGAAGCTCTGCTCAAGACCACGCGTCAGGCCGCCGAGGTCGCCATTCCAATCGCCGCCATCGGCTTGATCATCGAGGTTAGCGTCCAGTCGAGCCTCGTCCTGAAGTTTTCCGTCCACCTCGTCGAACTGAGCGGCGGAACGGTGATTGGGGCCCTCGTGTGGATCGTCTTGGGCTGCATTATCATGGGCATGGGATTGCCCACGGTGGCCGCCTACATCATTGGGGCCACGCTCTTTGTCCCCGCCCTCCTCGACATGGGACTCTCCAAGTTGCCGGCGCATTTCTTCGTCATGTATTACTGCGTCCTCTCCATGGTGACGCCCCCCGTCGCCCTCGCATCCTACACCGCGGCGGGACTGGCGGAGGCCCCGGTGACCAAGACCTGCTTCTCGGCCTTGCGCCTCAGCCTCGTGGGCTTCATCATCCCCTTCACCTTCGTCTTCAACCCTGCCATTCTCGGACAGGGGACCGCCGGAATGATCACGCTCAGCGCCCTCTGTCTCTTCGCCGGCACCACCGTCTGGTCCGTCGCCATCGAAGGATACCTTTTCTCACGCACCCTGCCACTTCTCCTCAGGTGGCTCATCGGTCTGGCGGCCATCGCCATTCTCTTTCTTCCACTTCTTGCCCGACAACTCTAACTCAATCAAATGACTGCGGCACAACAAGCTCGCTTGGAGGCTCGCCATGGGCAGCTCGGCGTCACCCGCGGCGTTGCCCCGGGATTTGTCCAGTGCAATCTCGTCATCCTGCGGCAACGGCATGCCTATGACTTTCTGCTATACTGTCAACGTAACCAGCAGGCTTGTCCCGTTCTTGAAGTTACCGACGCCGGTGATCCCGAACCCCGGCGCATCGCTCCGGGCGCCGACCTTCGGACCGACCTTCCTCGTTACGCCATCTATCGCCAAGGCAGGCGTGAGAACGATGTGCCGGACATCGCCACGCTCTGGGAACCGGATTTCGTGGCCTTCCTCATCGGTTCCGGAATCACCTTCGATCAAGCCCTGGAACGAGCCGGCGTCCCGACCAATAAACACCGCTGGGTCGTCCGCACCACGCTTCCCACGGAACCTGCCGGTCCTTTTCACGGCAATCTGGTGGTCACCATGCGCTGGCTAACACCAGCACAAGCCATTGCGGCGACACAAGTATCGGCCCGCTTCCCCTTCAATCACGGAGCGCCGGTGCACATCGGCGACCCCGCACAGATTGGCGCCGACCTCGAGCACCCCCTGTTTGGAGAACCGGTAGACTCCATCCCGGGCGAGTACACGCCGGTGTTCTGGGCCTGCGGCGTCACCCCGCAGGCCGCCGCCGAAACGGCAAAGATCGAACTCATGATCACCCATGCCCCGGCGCACGGTTTTGTCAGCGATCTCCGGGCGGATGAGATTTGTCTTCCGTGATACGGGCATCCCACCGGCATCACAGGTTCACTCTCACTGTGACATGCTCCGTCCCATTCCAATAATGGTTGTCGCGTGCCGATATGTGAGTCGCGTTGACCAAGGCGGCCCGTGTCCGGTTATGTTCTCTAGTCCCCATGGCACTGGAAGACATGCAACAAAACATCGAACATGTGGTCATCCTCATGTTGGAGAATCGCGGACTGGATACCGTACTGGGGTGGCTCTATGAAGACGATGGTCGGCCGGATCACCTGATCGGCAACGCCCAGGATGATCGAAAGTACTTCAATGGACTCGATCAACTCTATCAACAGAGCCCCCAAAAAGAAAACGGCGAGAAAATAGTCCCGCAAAGCCTCAACCAGGCTTACCTTGAAGAGCAGGTCTTGACGGGGTACGAACCGGAAATGGTGGGCGATATGCTAGTCGACGTGCCGGTTTACGAAACGCACTATCACCCGAAAGATTTCTACGTGACTCGAAGGGGAGCCAAGGCTCCGCATTCGCCCTATGTCTACACGCACGAAGACCACGAACACGTCACCCACCAGGTCTTCGGGAAAGCGTTCCCCGCCGAGCACGGCAGCCCCACGGAAGCTCAAGCCCCGGGGCCCACGATGAACGGTTTTGCCCAGGACTATCTCAGCAACATCCTGCAGCACTATCCAGGCGCCCAGCATTCCATGCGGAAGCAAACCACGGGCATTGAACATATCTTCGATGTCTACACCCCGGAACAGCTCCCAGTTCTGAACGGCTTGGCCAAGCACTATGCGGTTTCCGATGAGTGGTTCTGCTCTGTCCCCAGTCAGACCAATACCAATCGTGCCTTCTTCATCGCGGGAACGTCGATGGGCCTTTCCCAGAATGGCTACCTCCAACCAAAAGGGCTTCCGCCAATCCTGGCGGACGACCGTTTTCACTGCAAGACCTTGTGGCACGTGCTGGACGAGGCCAGAGAGAAGGATATCCGGCTGAGGAGTCAGAAAGAGATCACCTGGAAACACTATCATTTCGATTACCACTACCCCACGCCCTTGCAGAACGGCCCCTACACCTACCGGCTGTTCCCCTATCTGAAAAACCTGGAGAACACGACGCCGGACAACGGCCGGAATCCCACCATCCCCACGGACAGTAGATTCGTCCGCATCGAGCGGTTCTGGTGGGATGCGAAGGAGGGAACCCTGCCCACGGTGAGCATCATCGAGCCCAAGTGGAGCTACAGTCACCACACCGACGACACCTTTGTCCGCGCCGAGGGAAACGACTACCATGCTCCGGCGGACACCACACCCGGGGAAGAATTCGTCAAACAGGTCTACGACGCGGTAACCCGGTCGCCCTCGTGGGATAAGACATTGCTCGTAATCACCTTTGATGAACACGGTGGAACCTATGACCACGTCCCGCCTCCCTGGGGCGCCATCCCACCCTGGGGCCAGGAGGATCCTCATGAACCGGACGCGAAGTACAACGAATCTCCCCAGGGCCGTGATCCCATCGCGCACCGCTCTCACCAATCGTGTCCGCCTGGGCGTGCCGCACCGAGTCGAGAATCTGATGATTGACCGTCGACTCATTCAGTCGGCTCCCTTGTGATTCGATAGACATCGTTCGAGTAGGTTTGAGGATTAACTAGAAGAAGATCCGGGTGAATACGTTTCGAGAACGGTGGTTCCGGACGAATCGACGCTGACCATGGCCAGTTGGTCGAACAATCGAAACTCGAAAATGCGTTCCGAACCGTCCTGTGAAGTGTAGAGAAATTTCCCCGGCGCGGAGCGCAGAAGGCTCTGTGCCTTGGCGTAGTAATCTTGCGCCGCGACCTCACGTGATTGCCTACCTTGCTCCGTGCTTGAGGCGTCATCGCCCGGGCTGTCGAGAAAGGAGGTGTACTTGAGAAAATTACAGGCCGCGGTCCCGACCGTACGGAAACCGACGGCGCCGTTCAGATCGACGAGCCACTCGCGTATCAAGGTGATGCAACGATCATTGGCAATGTTTTCCCCAAAGGTCGGGCTAACCAAGTACTCGACGGAAAATCCAAGCATCATCTCCCAATCCGCCTCCAACCCTTCCACCGCCAAATCGGTGACGGTATCGGCGGAATCCGGTCCCAATTCCTTTTGGCTCAACTTGAGATAGTAGATGATACAAAACCAGTAGCGTTCGACGAAGCCACGGATGTCGGCGGCACCATCGGCAAACTTGGATGCCTTGTTCAAGACGCGTTTGGGAATGGCCTTGCCCTGCAACTGCTGCGTCTCTTCCTCCAGACTCTTGGCCAGTTGATTGAGGAGAATTTCGCCACCGAGGCCAACTTGAGTCCACAAGGTCATGTCCTTGGGATCCTTGGGCGCGAATCCCGTGAGCGAGTGCACCGCCTTGGTATAAAGTTCGTGGGACCGAAGCGTGGTCTCGTCGATCTTCTCCTCTGTTTTCACCAGGGCCCGGCGCAATTCCGCCGGCAACTCCATGAGCCGGTAGGGACTGATCCAAAGATTCCGATGGGGGATCAAGAGAACGGGCGATTGATGGAGCCCCTCCGTAAGTCCTTCTATCAGTTGCGCCGCGCTGGCGTAGGAAATGGAAACCTGGGGTTCGTTCGAGGCCCAGGCCAAGAATTGGCTTCCCCCTTCGATGAATTGAATGATGTCGACGAGTTCCTCGGGCAGGTTGGTCTGGTAGCCCTTGCCCTCGACGCGACGAAACTCGACCGGCCGGTTGCCCAGGTAGACCAAACACTGCGCCACCGGCGAGGTCGCGCGCTCGCACCTTCGGCGGTCGACTTTCAGCCGCCCCCCTGACAGAACAAAATCAGCCATGCGATCGGCCTCGGCTTCGAGACGGGGATCCCGATTCACGGGGATCGAGCCATGCTCGACCACTCCCTCGACACACCCCCAACGCTGTTGCAGAAGGTGCGCCATCTCATGTGCCAAAACTCTCAGCGGCTGGCGGCAAGTTCTCCAGTAGGGCTCTGCCAGGTGAATGCTCTCGTCGAACGCCACGGCCTGTGCCCCAAGCTGCCCGGGGAGATCGCTGAAAACCAAACGGATGCCATCCAGACAGACGCCGTATCCGGACTCAAGGAGCCGGCTCCAAGAATCAGGAATCGTCATCGGCGTCTGGTGAGTGCTTTCCAAGGTGTTTTGCTAGTGTATCGTTCTCAATTTCATCCGCCCAAGTGTCGCTCCGGCGAGGAAGACGGTGAATCTCGTCTGCTCAAAGGTTCGGCGGGCTGGCATGGCTCCCCGGTCCGTTCGTCTGCCCGGCCAGGCCGCCTCCACTGGCATCTGTTTGATCGGTAAAGGCTTGGAGTGTTTTGGCCGCAGCCACTCCGATCTTCTCAAAATTGTTCGAGACACAGGACAAAACATTCTGGGCGGTATCGATGGCGTCGAGATAATCCTTGTTCGTCGTCGCGAGATACTGGGAAATGGCCACACCGATGGCCGTCGAGCTGACGACCGAGAGATTGCGCTGGATGTCGACGGCATCCTGTACCAGCAGGGAGACGGACTGGGCGACCGCCTGTTGCGCTTTGCCGGCGCCCACTTGGTAGGACGAAGCAGCTCCCGCTTGACTTTGGGTGGACGAGTTTGCTTGAGGATTCATGTCTTGATTTCAGTTCGAGCGACCCGCTTCACGAGCCTGTCAGGGTGTTGGCACCACGGCCAAGATCCGGGCACAGAGAATACCGACGGCCGCGGTGGACAGTGTTTGCATGTTGCGCTCCGCCGTCGCGGCATCCTGCATGACGATGCCAATTGAGTCGGCCATGGCGCTAAACGTGAAAGTCATTGACACGTCGGGCGCTTGGGCGAGTGCCGTTCCATCCGTTGAGTTCATCTGTTCGGGTCGTGTTTAATCCTCCCGCCGACGCGGCGGCGTCCGGCGCCGCATCAGCTCGAGAGAATGGTTTTCGTTGCCAGGCCGGCCGAGGCGGTATCGAGCGAGTAGAGCACCGCGGTTCCCATCGTGGTCGCGGCCTGGGCCGTGATGTTCGACTGTTGAATGCTCGAGGTGGCGTTGTTCGCCGCATTACTCAAAGCCTGTGCGGTGGCCTGCATCAGATTACCCATGGCCACTGATGGGGCCGACGCGAGAACTTGCACGTTGGCCTGGGTGACCGAGTCGGTGATCTGGCTGTTAACGGAAGTTGGGTAGGCCATGATTCAGTGAGTGTGAGGAAGCATTGATGGAGATTCGGACGTCCTTGCGGCTATTCGATTGTCTTGGTGGCTTTCGCGGTGGCTACGGTGTCGAGACTGTAAAGCAAGGCCACCCCGGCATTGGTAACCGCCTGAGCGGTGATGTTAGACTGCTGTTGCACCATGGTGGCATTCTGCGCGGCATTGGCCAGCGCCTGCGCCGTGGCCTGATACAGATTGGCCACGGCCACAGCCGGCGCGGCTCCGAGCACCTCCACATTGGACTGCGTGACCGAATCTGTAATCTGACTATTGACCGAAGTGGGGAAAGCCATGGCGTGATGTCACTGGTTTCAAATGCCGTGTGCCCACCGGACCCTGCCCACGCGAGAGCGAACCTCCGTTCCCCGGAAAATGCCGGCAAGGATGTGAGTCCATGCTCGTCAGTATTGCTCTTGCGTGACAAGCATCTTGTCGAACATTCGTCACGCGAACGGTCGCGCGTTGAGGATTGTCTGCGTCGATACTCCAGTCGAAGCGGTATCAAGCGAATAGAGGGTCGCGACACCCATCGTCGTCGACGTTTGCGCGGTGATGTTCGCTCGTTGCTGAGCAGAGGTGGCGTTGTGAGCCGCGTTGGATAGGGCCTGCGAAGTCGCCTGATAAAGGTTGCCCATGGCGACCGCAGGGGCGTCGCCGAGCACCTTCACATTCGCTTGGGTGACGGCATCGGTGATCTGACTGTTGACTGATGTGGGAAATGCCATAACGGCTGATCTGGTTTGTGGGTCAGTTGGACCTCGTCATGAGATTCTTTTATTGATCGATCTGCCTACGAGGATGAGATGAGCTGGTTAACTCGAGAGGATGGCCTTGGTCGCCATTCCCGTGGAAGCGGTGTCCAAGGAGTAGAGCGTGGCCACTCCCATCGTCGTTGCCGCCTGGGCCGTCACTGCGGTTTCATTCTGCGAAGTGGTGGCGTTGTGCGCCGCGTTGGAGAGAGCCTGCGCCGTTGCCTGGTAAAGGTTTCCCATTGCTACCGCCGGCGCGTCTCCCAAAACTTTGACGTTGGCCTGCGTGACGGAGTCGGTGATCTGACTATTGACTGATGTTGGAAATGCCATGATTTCTAAGTGTTAGAGCGAGTTTGTATCATTTTTAGTTAAGCGAGAGATCCTTTGCCTCCCAGAGATTCAAGTCGACTTCGGGTCAGCGAAGCATCGGCGGGGTCGGAGCCGTGAGAATGCGACGAGTCGCGAGACCTGTCGAAGCCGTATCGAGCGAATAGAGCGTGGCCACTCCCATCGTCGTCGCCGCCTGAGCGGTCACGTTGGACTCATTCTGAGAAGTGGTGGCGTTATGCGCCGCGTTCGAGATGGCCTGCGCCGTTGCCTGATAAAGATTGCCCATGGCGACTGCGGGGGCGTCGCCGAGGACCTTCACGTTGGCCTGAGTGACGGCGTCGGTGATCTGACTATTGACTGATGTTGGAAATGCCATGGTTGGTTCAAGTCATTGGTTCATCGCGATGAAATCCATCGCCTAACTGGAAAGAATCCTCTCGGTGGCAATGCCGGTCGTGGCCGAGTCAAGGGAGTAGAGGGTGGCCACTCCCATCGTCGTCGCCGCCTGAGCCGTCACATTGGTCTCGCTCTGAGAAGTGGTGGCATTGTGGGCCGCATTGGACAAGGCCTGAGCCGTTGCCTGGTAGAGGTTGCCTAGCGCTACCGCAGGCGCATCCCCAAGCACTTTCACATTCGCTTGAGTGACGGCATCGGTGATCTGACTATTGACTGATGTTGGAAACGCCATGAGATCTGTGGGTTATGGATTGATGGTTATGGTTCGTTTTCGGTTTCGTTTGGTTCTGGTGGCGGAATTCCGCCGTTAGTGATGAGGAAATGAAACTTGAACGTCGGGCTAGGGGGATTCCGCCATCGACGCCGCCAGGGAAGAGCGGCGTTTCACGTCGTGTTCCACCCGAGAGGCCGCGTATTCCAGAGGAGTCATTCCGGTGGTCTTCTTGAATATCTGACAAAAATGGGAAGTCTGTTTGTATCCCAGATCCGAGGCGATCCGGGCCACCCGGTAACCCCGGGTCAACATATCTTTGGCCAGGCTAATCCGGCATTTGGTCACCCACTGCCTCCGGCTCATCTGGGAGGCCGAATCGGACAGCTCCGCCAGTTGGCAGGCGGATAAGCCGCATCCAACGGCGAGCCGCACGACCGGGATATCGGTCTTTTCCGCGAGACTCTTCCAAAAGGTTAAACGGATCTCATCACGGTCTCCTTCGCCGCATTCCGGCTGAACCCATTGATCAGCTGTGATTTTGAAAGCCATTGGTGCCAAGGGATGAATTCCTCCAAATCAGTCCGCAGTAAGCGCGCTCCTCCTTGATCTGAGAAACCGTGAGGGAGGTTCGCCATAGTAGTTTTTGAATTCCTTGGAAAAGTGTGATTCCTGCTTGTAACCGAGCTGATAAGCCACGGACTTCACGGATTGACTGTCCTCCAGCAAGGTCTTGGCCGCCTCCATCCGCTTCGTTCTCAACCAGCTCCGGGGAGGGATTCCGAATTCCTGGTCAAAATAGCGCTCGAGTTGTCTCAGCGTGATCCCAAAATTGTGAGCCAGCTTGCCAGGCTTGTAGTCGGACAAGTGCGCAATCTCCCGCCAATCGCTCAGGTGCTTGAGTCTCTTTCGAATCCAGCAAGCACTTCTCGCCTCGATGGGATTTACTTGGGTCGTGAATGGCATCGTTTTCTCCTCCATGAATCGAACTCATCCAAAACTCGGATAAGCTTGCGCACATTTAAGGCCAATCTCAAAACGCTCGCCAGATTCGAGTGATGTCAAAACGCGACAACAATGTTGCCCTTGCGGCGCCCGTTAGAATTTCCACTAAGGCAAGGAATTAGATAACGCTCACATTCGATCCATCGTCTCAGTCTATCAAAGCGCTTGCCGTCGACTCCTCCTCCATCAAGCGGACCCCTTGAGGCGAGAACCGAAAAAAAACGGAAAGAGCGCCGGGATCCGCAAGGAATCCCTCAGTCCTGATGAGTAGGAGGCGAAGATCAACCATCATCAACTGAACCAATTCACACCATGGAAATGACAGAGAAGAACCTATGCCCTGACAATAGCGCACTCCTCGAGGCAACAGTGGAGGCCTTCAAGGATCGCGCCGGGGCGGATGAGGTGCAGAAGTTTGCCAAAGCCGCTGCCTCGGGTGCTCCGGTACTCGGTGCCACGGCGAACGTGAAGATCGCCATCTGGGGAAAACTTGACGTGGAGCCGGACGGCCAACCCTGGAGGTATCATAATACCATCTGGGGCGGCCCGGCCTACTTCGGGAGCGCTGTCGGATTCATGTACACCGCCTACTCCTCGTGGGATGCGTTCTTCCGAAACGTCACCGGTTGTCACGTCCAAGGCGTCGACGTCGGTGGAGGCGTTCTCCAAGTCAATTGGTTCATCAGCAATGGCACACCCGTAGGTCAATTCAACGGTGCGGCCGGAGGCGTCGGACTTGTTGAAGCCGGAGGCAGCGGCAAGTGGGAGCGCACTTAGTCCGGAACGCCGCCTCACTCAAAAAAGAAAGTCCCAAGGGACCCCCGATACCCGATTGGCAGTCCATCTCGCGTTGCGGACAATGTCCGCAGCCGATGCTGCCACACGGGGTCGGGGATTCTCGCTTTCGGGCCATCGGCACACGATGTCTCGCATCCCGGCAGCACCCCCATATTCTTTTCTGCGGCCGTGGCCCATCTCCAAACCGGATTTCGTATGATGGAGCAGATCCCCTTCAGGATCAGAACCAATCATCCCATGAATCCACTGACCAAACTCCTCTTCAATCGCTCTGGCATCCACGCCATCACTGCATTGCTTCTAACCGCTGGCCAACTTGCGGCCCAAGGCGATCTCACGCCACCGCCCGGCCCGCCGGCCCCGACGATGAAATCGCTCGACCAGGTTGAGGCTCGCACCCCAATCGACTCCGCCCCGTTTACCATCGCCGACTCGGGCTCCTACTACCTGACCAAGCCCCTAACGGTCGCAGACGGCGACGGCATCACCATCGATGCCGACAACGTCACCCTGGATCTCAACGGTTTCATGATTTCATCGTCCTCCACTACGGGAAGCGCCATCCAGGCAAGCAATCACTGGAATATCACGGTGAAGAACGGCTTCACCCAGAAATTCTCCGCCGGCATCAGACTCGACAGTTGCAAGGCCGTTCGGGTCGATGGTCTAACCATTCGCGGCGCCGGCGGCGACGGTATCCTTGTCCTTGCATCTTCGAGTTTCTCCGAGACCATCTCCATCTCACGGTGCCTCGTGGCCTTCGCGAGCAACCGTGGGATCCGCCTGGGGTCCAGCAATTCTCAGACCCTGCGCGACGTTTGCTTGAAAGACTGTCAGGTGTCGGACACCAACGGATTCGGAATCGCAATCACACCCATGGATGAAGGAACCATCGAGGCAGTCACGCTCGATTCCTGCACCTTCGCGAGGAACATCACCACCGGCCTCTACCTGTCCTGCTCCCAGGAGTCCCAGCTTCGCGATATCGTTGTCCGGGACTGCATGGTATCGCGGAATAGGAACCAGGGCATCGTGATCGCTGCCAGTCTCAACGGTCCTATCGAAGGAATCACCATCGAGGACTGCGCTATCAATGGAAACAAGACGGGCGGCATCTCAGTAGCCGCCGGTCAGGACACCGTATCAGCCTGCCGCATCACCGGCTGTAATCTCGCCAACAACGGGGATGATGGCATTCATGTCTACGGCGAGGAAGCGCGAGGCTTCTACATCGAGGGAAATACGCTCACCAAAACCGATGTCAGCGGAACCGGAATCACCCTCACGCAATCACTCTACGCCAACTATGTCTTCCGCAACGTCTGCATGAACTATCTCAAGGGCTACGACTTGGGTCTCGGAGTGACCAGAGGCCCGATTGTGACCTCATTCGGGAATCTCTCTACCGTGGGAGCCGCGGCCCACCCCATGGCCAACTTCGCCCGCTAAAAAACTTAAACTTCAACTTAAACTGATCCCGAAGTTTTCGATGCAAGTTCATGGTAGCAGAACTCAGAAGACGTTGCGCACCTTAGTTAGATTTGAATCACTTCCGCTTTCCCACCATTGCCGATCAATCTACGAACATCTTTCTCCTCACTCCCAATCCAACCCCATGCCTGCCAACTCCCGCCGCATCAAAACCAGGTTCCACACAAAGACCTCGGTTCCCGCGGTGGTGGCGGCGAGATAGACGCCATCGGGACTGATGGCGAGATTCCCAATATCAAAGGGGTCGGGGATCGGCGGGCGCAGTTCCGCCACCACTTCAAGGCTATTGAGATGAACAAGCCCAATAGTGCCGCCGCTGATCTGGCAGGCCATGTATTCCCCGCTCGCATCGAAAGCAGTCTGGCTCACAGAAGCCGTCGGGAGAACGGCCTCCGGCGCGCCCCACTTCCCCGCTGTCCAGATTCGATAGCCATCGCGGGAACCAGTCACCATCCACTTTCCATTGGGAGCAAAGGCCGCGTAGCTCCAATGGGACTCCGAGAACAAATCGACCGGGGCCGCATTCGGATGATGGCGATCCCAAATCCTGACGCCAGCCCCCTTCCAGCAACCGGCGGCCAGCCAACGTCCGCTGGGGTCAAACTGAAGACGGCTCACTCCGGCCCTTCCATCGAGCACGCCGCGCGGTTCCCCCGTAAGCGCATCGAGCAAGGACACTTGCGACCGGTCCCGAAACGTCACCGCCACGGTGCGGCCATCCGGGCTCAGGGCAAAGTGGTTCACCTGCGCCTCCAGAAGACAAAAATCCTCGACGATCTCCAAGCGGCCACCTTCCTCCCCTCCTTGCCGCTGAATGACGAAGCGACGCAAGCCATTCATGGCGCTCCCACCCGCAAGCAGCCGCGTGTCCGTTCCCTCAAACACCAAATTGCGCGCATCGATCTCCTCGGAATTCGCGATCTCACGCCCCGTCCGCAGATCCCACAAGCGCGAGGTCTTGGCCGAAGCCAAGAGCCAGGCGCCGCTTGAGGAAAACGCCAGGCAGTTCTGCTTGCGCACGTCCTCGCCTTCCAATTGATACCGCGAGAAGCATGCCGACCCTTCCGAGAACTCCCAAATCTCCCCCCCCGCTCGAGTCCATGCGGAAACTCAGGCCACGCCCATCTGCAAGAAACCCGTCCACGGCGTCCGCGGTGGTCAGGTAAAGTTGGCCGCGATGCGAATCCCACACCCGGGTCGTGCCATCCCATGCGGCCGTGGCGAGAAACCGCCCACCAGGATGAAACTTCACACTGGTCACTTCGGCTTGATGCCCTCGCAGAACGCGAGTCGGCGCCTGCGATTCAAGGCGCCAAAGGTAGACATTGAAATCCGCACTCCCGATCCCCAAAATCTCACCTTCAGGGTGCCAACCCACCCCCATCGCACCGAGGGGGACACGAAATTCGAGTCGATTCGATGGAGCGCTCAGGGGAAAGACAGTCAAGGTCTCGGTCATGTTCCGCGTCACCGAAGCGAGGACGGCAAGCCGCTCCCCGGCGGGATCGAAACGGAGCTTGCCCGGTGCGAGATCAAACGGCAGGCGGGCACGCACCTCGCCCGTCGGCAAATCGTAGACAACAATCTGGTTAGGCCCTCGAACGCCAACGGCCACCTGCCGGCCATTCGGAGCGAAAGCGAGCGAGCCCCACCACACATCGGGCACCTCGAGTTCTAGCCTTGATTCCGCGATCGACCACACGCTCAAGCGCTCGCCGGCTGGCGTCCGCGTTTGCACCGCCAAACGATCTCCGTCCTCGCTAAACAGGATCTCGAGCGGCTCTCCCTCCTGATTCGGCAAGGCCCCGATTTCCTCCCCATCTTCAATCCGGTAGAACGTCACCGCCCCGTCCGGGTAGGCGAAGGCATAACGCTCTCCTTGCCGGTCTATGGCCGCCACCGCACCGGGAGGCCGATCCGTTCCAAATCGTTGGCGAAAACGCAAATCGGGCATGGCCATCGCGGCAATGGCCTCGTTGCGAAGCCTCACCGAAGGGCGAATCTCGGCTGCCTTCGCAATGGCCTCGAGACTCCGGAAATGTCTCCCCGGCTCGGGATTCTTTCGCATCGCCTCCGCCTGCACCAGGTAGGAATTTCTCAACAGTTCCCGTCCTTCCGCATGAGCCCGGGAAACGCGAACCGCCTGGACGAAGCTGACCACGGACACGACTCCCAGACTCGCCACAATCACTCCCACCACGGCGACAGCTGCCCGGTGCTTTCCAGCCGACTTCCGGATACGGTAGAGCGCACTAGGAGGACAGGCGGCCACCGCTTCACCCTCGAGATAGTGCTCAATGTCACGCGCCAGGGCCTCCGCGCTCCCGTAGCGCCGTGATCGGTCCTTCTCCATGGCCATCATGATAATCCAGTCGATCTCCCTCCGAAGCGTCCGCTGTAGCCGTTCGGGGTTCACCTTGCGGAAGGTGGCGATCGTTGTCCGGTCCGCCATCTCCAAGGAGTCGAGGCGCGTGGACGGACGCGGGGGATCGTCCTCGCAAATGCGGCGCCGAATCTCATCGATCTCGCGATGAGCGAGTTCGGCAGAGTCGAAGGGCGTCCTCCCGGTCACGAGTTCGTAGAGGAGCACACCTAGCGAATACACATCGGTGCGCGTGTCCACATCGAGCTGGCGGTAGTTAGCCTGTTCGGGGCTCATGTATGCCGGCGTTCCGACAAAGTCCTCGAACCGGGTGAAGAGCGTCTTGTCCGTGAGTTCCTGCTGAGTCGCCTTGGCAATCCCAAAATCGATGACTTTGGGGTGCGGCCGATTATTATCATTCATCGCCACGAGGATATTGCCCGGCTTGAGATCGCGATGGATGAGCCCCCGTTGATGGGCGTGTTGCACGGCGGCGCAGATATCGAGGAACAATTTCAGGCGCTCCTCGGTCGTCAATTGATGCTGATCACAGAAATCGGTGACGGGAACGCCGCGAACCAATTCCATGACAAAGTAGGGACGCCCGTTCTCCGTGGCGCCAGCGTCCAGGACATTGGCGATGTTCGGATGCGCCAGCATGGCCAGGGCCTGGCGCTCGGCTTCGAAGCGGCCCACAACCTGCTTCGTGTCCATCCCCAGCTTGATGATCTTCAGAGCCACGCGCCGTTTGACCGGTTCCCGCTGCTCCGCCATGTAGACGACTCCGAAACCGCCTTCACCGATTTTCTGGAGCAACTTGTAGCGACCGACGATCGATCCCTCCCTTTCCCAAATCAGTGCCTCATGTTTCTGCAGTCCGGCGAGGAACTCACCTCTTTCGGCGCTGCTATGGGCCGCCAAGAGATCGGCCACCGCCTGGGCCAGAGCCTCGTCACCAGCGCAGGCTCCCGCGAGATAGGCACGTCGCTCGATGTCAGACTCGAAGTCCAACGCCTTCTCAAAGATCTCTTCTTCCCTCGTCATCCGAAAGAGTTCATCTCATAGCAATGTCAGTCATCTTCTCCATTCGCCTTCCCACTCGTCTCCCCTTTCATTTCCCGGTAGAGCCAGGCGCGAGCAAAGGCCCATCGCCGCTTCACCGTTCGCTCGGCCATTCCCATCGCCAGGGCCGTCTCCTTGAGTGTCAACCCGGCAAAGAAACGAAGGTTCACCACCTGAGCCGCCTCCGGGTGCGATTCCCGAAGACGAAGGAGCCACTCGTTCAACTCCAACAGCTCCTCATCGCTGCTCACGCCGTGCAACTTGAGTTCATCAAACTCGACCCGCTGGAACTCCCCTCCGTGTTTCTTGCTCCGCTTTTTCCGGATGTTATCGATGATGATGCGCCTCATCGATTCCGCGGCCGCCGCGAAAAAATGCCCTTTCCCGGACCATCCATCCCCATCCGAGTCGGCCAGCCGCAAGTACGCTTCGTGCACCAAGGCGGTCGCCTGCAAGGTCTGCCCCGCCGGCAGGTTGGCCACCCGGGACCGGGCGAGCTTCCGCAGCGCCTCATAGACCAACGGAAGGAGTTCTTCGGAAGCCACCCGATCACCCGATTCGATCGCGGTGATCATCTGGGTAACCTTCGAAGCTAGGGGAAGGGCTGGACTCGGTTCAGACATCGCATCGAAAGGCAGGGCGCGGCCACCTGGATCGGGCGGGCGAAAGTGACCACAAGAATTTCCTGTTCATCATCATCATCAGTTCTCCTCTTCCGTTCATCCGAAATTCCCCACCGGCAGGGGCCACTAAATTCAAACAAATCCTCCATCATGGGTAAAGGCTCCGTCTACCCGCTCCGATTGCCGGCCGGTGGTTGGGCGATGCCAGTCCATTCAAGACCTCTCAAAAAAGGTGGGCAGCCGGGCGGCCGCCCTACGACGACCACCGCAAAGAGGCCTCTCTCCTAACTAATTCGCCCCGGAGACAACGGAGAACAAAGACTACCCAAAAGGCGCCCACGAGTCCGTGCCGCCGGCACTGCCAGAGCGAACCCGGGCAATGGATCGACAATCTATCCCAAGCAGCGAAAATCTCGCTAACTTTGCAAATTCTGGCTGGTCATGTCGGAATCGTCTCTTCAAACTCTGCGCTCCGCCGAACCATCAAGCACCCGTTCGGCAGCTCAATGAACCCCAACTCCACCTATGAAAATCAGATCAACACTTAGAAAAACGTGGCTTGCCCTGGCGACAGGGACAATCGCGGCGACCCTCCCCCTCCTCCACGCTCAAGACCCCAAAGACGTCGGCGACGTCGAACTCCTCGAGTACTGGGATTTTGAGTCGGAAGACGGTGGCGCCGTGTCCGGGGCCTGGAATGGCCACAAAGGTTACCTCGCCGGGGACGCCAAGCTCACCGATGGCGGACGCTTCGGCAATTCCCTGGACACCTCGGCTCTCGAGGGAAGCTACTTCGTCATCAATAGTGGCGAGGACAATGATGATCCCGGCGACAACAATAAAGACTTCGTCACCGCGATCAACGAGACCGCAGCGGCGCGGGACCAGCTCAGCGTTGTCTTTTGGCAGCGCAATACCGATCCCATCCGCAACCAGGTCGCCTGGTGGATGGTCTCTCCCGAGTCCGGCGGCAGCGAACGCGGCGCCCAGGGCCACACGCCCTGGGGCAACGACCAACTCTACTTCGACACCGCGGGTTGCTGTGACGCTGGCAGCCAGCGCATCAATGGCCCATCCGGTCTCTCCGAAGACCAGTGGCTCGAGTGGAATCACTTCGCCTTCGTCCGCAACGGCAACGAAAAGGCCATCTGGGTGAACGGTGAGGTCGTCGTCAGCGGTGAAAACACCAGCCCGCTGCCGACCGATATCGACCGGATGTACTTCGGCAACGGCATCGAGAAGAATCGCGATCAGCCCGGCCTGATGGATGAGCTGGGCGTCATCGACGGCGCCCTCTCGGAAGCCCAGATCAAGGAACTGGCAGACGGTGCCCTGGTGATCGACATCTTCGATCCCTCCGACCCGAACTTCGCCATCGGCAAGAGCGTGGGTCTGGGCCAGCTCCCAGGCATCAACGAAGCCCAGGAAGTGACTGTCCGAATTAAGAACACGGGCGACACCAAGGCTCTCAACATCAGCTCGATCACCCTCATCGGGGGTGACACCGACAATTTCACGATCACGGAAGCCCCCGCTTCGGTGCCTGCGGAAGGCACGGAATTCCTCAAGATGGACTTCGTCTCCAACGGCGAGTTCCGGGTCTTTGCCGTGGACATCGAGTTCCAGACCGATGATCCCGATCCCGAGGATCAAATAGTCGTCGTCCCCGTGCGCGCCACCGTGGTGAACCCGGACGGCCCGGTCAATCACTGGCCGCTCGACGAAGCCGCCATCACGGATGCCGGCCTCGACGTCAACGCCTCGGGCAAGGGCACGGCTAACGGCGAGTATCGCGAGAACGGCGGCACGGTCGCCGTGGGCCAAGCGGCCCTCAAGGAAGGCACCGGCACGTCAATCAATACGAGCGCCGGCGCGGCTTTCACCGTTTCCAACATGCCGGAGAACCGCCTGCTCAGCTTCACCTTGGCCCTCTGGGTGCAACCCGATTCTCTCGGCGACCTCGCTTCCTCCGACTTCCGTACCATCATCGCCAAGGGGGAGGAAAACCCCGTCTTCGGCATCCTCGAAGGCAGTGGTGAACTCGTGTGGTTTGGTGAGGCCGACGGCGCGGCCGACGCCCTCTTCCTCACCGAAGGTCTCGGCCTGGAGGCGGGGACGAGCTACCATATCGTCCAGCGCTATGACAACGCCTCCGCCACCGGATCCTTCTGGGTCAATGGCGAGGAAGTCGCCAGCGGCGATGTGCCCGCTTTCGACGACGTCGGCTCTCTCTTTGCCGGTGCTTTTGGCGAAGGCGCCCTTCCCTTTGCCGGCAGCCTCGATGACATCCAGCTCTATGACCGGGCGTTGGACTCAGACAGCATCAAGTGGCTCTTCGACAACCCTGGCAAGACCATCGTTCCCGCGGGCGATCCCGACTCGGACCGGGACGGTCTCACCGACAGCGAGGAACTGGCCCTGGGTACCGATCCCTTTGACGATGATACCGACGGCGACGGCCTGCTCGACGGCCAGGAGGTCAGCGATGCCGGCACCGATCCCCTGCTCGTCGATACCGACGGTGATGGCGGCAGCGATGGCGCGGAACTCAAATTCGGCGCCGATCCCACTGATCCCGACAACAAGTTGGGCGAATTCCTCGTGACAACCATCCAAGCCGCCCAGGACGTTCAGTTCGCCAGCCTCGACGCCTTCAAGGAAGCCCTCGCGGATCCGGCGCAGATCGGAGATTCCCACGTTGGCACCTTCAACTTCGTCAATTTCCGGGACAACGCCCAAGGCCACTTCCCCAACGACGAACTTCCCTTCCCGCTGTGGGACACCTTCGGTGATCGCAACGACTTCGGTATCCACGTCACCGGCAAGATCAACATCACGGAAGCCGGGGTGCGCACCTTCGGCGTCAACTCCGATGACGGTTTCCAACTCCTGATCGATGGAAACGTCGTCGCCGAGTTCCCCGATCCCCGGGGTTCGGCCGACACCTTCGGTTCCGCCGATCTCAGTGAGGGTGAGCACGACCTCGAACTCTTCTTCTACGAGCGCGGCGGTGGTGCCCAGGTCGAGCTCTTCGTCAACACCCAGCTCGGTGCCGTGGAGAACTTCGCCGACGGCAGCTTCACACTGTTGCCGGGATTCGGCGCGCCCAATCCCGATACCAACGGCAACGGCCTCCCCGACTTCTGGGAGAACCAGTTCTTCGGCAATCTCGACCAGACGGCTGAAGGCGATCCCGATGATGACGGTCTGACCAATACCCAGGAGTTTGACGCCGGCACCAATCCGACGGTGGCGGACACCGACGAAGACGGGATCAACGACGGCGATGAGACGGACACCGATCCCACCGTGGCGGACACCGACAAGGACGGCCTGGCAGACGGTGAGGAAATCACGCTGGGAACGGATCCGACCAACCGCGACACCGATGGTGATGGCTTTGGCGACGGCTTCGAGCACCTGCAGGACGACCGCGATCCGCTCGTGGCCGAGACCGGCGTCGAGGTCAAGCCCCTCGCCATGTGGGACTTTGACGCCAGCAACGGGGTGGCCAACCTCGGAGGTGTCGAAGGCACCGTTGGTGATGGCGCCGGCTTCTCCGCCGATGGCGAAGGTCGCACCGGACAACCCGGAGATGTCGCCTTTGACGGCAGCGGCGGTCAACTCATCGTGGACGGCGCCAATGCGGCCTTCCTCAACGAGGCACAGAAAGTGGACCAGATCACCTTCTCCTTCTGGCAGAAGCACAACAACGTGAGCAACTCGAGCACCTTCTGGACCACAGCGGAAGGCGCCGGTGGGGATCGCGCCGCTCAGGGCCACGTGCCCTGGGGCAATGGATCCCTCTTCTTCGACACAGCTGGCTGCTGTGACGGAGGCACTCAGCGAATCAGCGGCACCCCTCCGGGAGGCCATGATTTTCTCAGTGGCTGGCATCACTATGCCTTCGTCAAAGACGGCGCCAACAAGTCAGTCTGGGTCAATGGCGTCCTCGCCTTCGAGGGCGAGAACACGGCTCCCCTTCCGGAGAATTTCACCGCCCTCTTTATCAGCGGTGACCCGGGCGGCGCCAATCTGATCGACGCGTTGATCGACGAATTTGCCGTCTTCGGCCTGGCGCTCACGCCAGAGTTCATCGGACAGCTCGCCTCGGGTATCCGCGCTGACGAACTCGGCGGCGGCGGCGAAACGGTGCTCTATGAAAACGACTTCAATAGTTATGCTGACGGCGTCACGGATCTCGGCGACAGCTCGGTCATCGCGAGCAATGATGGCGTTGCTCAGATCGTCGGCGGAGCCCTCCAGTTGACTGAAGCGGGCACGAACAGTAGTGCGGCTTCCTTCGTCTTGCCGGCCTTCGATGCCTCGCAGGGTTGGACCGCCTCGTTCAACTTCGTCGTCGAGCACACGGGAGGCAACACGCCCGCTGACGGATTCTCCTTCAACTTTGGGGCCATTCCCGATGGGGAGAACTTCGGCGACCCCGCCGAGGAAGGCTATGGCGCTGCCACACCGCACGTCTCCTTCCAGGTGGACACCTGGAAATGGGATGACGCCGGTCAGGACGCCGGTGTCGGGATCGAACTCACCGGCGAGGAAATCGCGTTTACCGGCGCGATCAACGACGACGCCAACTTCAAGCCTGAAGAGCGCGTCGAAGCCGCCGCCACGATCTCGTGGGATCCGGCAAACGGCGCCAGCTTCAGCACGATCGGACTCCGGACCAATGCGGAATTCGCCAACGTCCCCACGCCCGGTTTCACCGCGGATGGAACCTACGGCTTCTCCTTCCTCGCCAGGACGGGCGGCCACAATGAAACCGTGCTCATCGACAACCTGAAGATCACGGCTCCCGGTGGAGGCGACGGCGGGAACTCGCCCAACCTGGTGGCGCACTTCCCCCTCGATTCCGATGGGATCTCCGCCAGCGGCCTCTTCGAGCCCAGCACCACCACCGATGTGGAATTCGGCGGACCGGGCGCCACGGGCGCCACGGGAACGTCGGCCAAGTTCAACGGCACGAGCAGCCTGATCCAGCACGACTGGAGCAGCGAGCTCAACCCCGAGAGCTTCACCCTCGCCCTCTGGGCCCGATCCGAAGGCGGCGCCGGCGCGTGGAATTCACCGGTGACCAGTCGTCATGACCTCAATCCCGATAGCCAGGGCTACCTCATCTACGACAATCAACCGGCCGGGGCCTGGACCTTCTGGAGCGGCAACGGCACCGTCGAGGGCAACTGGCAAACCCTTGACGGCCCGGAAGTCAACGTGGGCGTTTGGCAGCACGTGGCCATCACCTATGACGACGCCTCGGAGACGAAGAAGCTCTACGTCGACGGGGAGTTGGTTGCGGAAGCCAATGACTCCATCACTCCGAACGACACCACACCGTTCAATATCGGATCGGGCGAGGACTTCGGTACCGGATTCCGCTTCGTCGGCGACCTCGACGACATCGGTCTCTGGCGGGTGGCTCTCAGTCAGGAAGACATTGGCAAGATCATGACCGGTGGTGTGGCCAACTTCAGCGAGAGCGACGGTGGCGATCCCGGTCCTGGAGGCGAGCGCGTCGCCCTGCAAAATGTCGGCTTCGACGAGAGTGGCGCCTTCACCGTCACGGTTCCGGACGGCTCCACGATGGACATCGAGTATTCGACTGACCTGCAGAACTGGTCCGTCATCGCCACGGACGTCACCGGCGCCGTGTCCGAGACGGATGCCGACCGCATGGCGGCCCCCACGGGCTACTACCGCGGCGTGGCCAAGTGATCGCTCTGCGATTGCAGACGTTCAAATAGCACATCCTCAACGAGCGGGGGTGGGGCATGAGCCTCACCCCCGTTTTCTTTTCCCGCCACAAGGGCCACCAAGTAACCGAATGCTTCACATTGATTGAGGATTGATGCCGGCCCCACCCGGTTCTAGGGTATCGCCGCCTGACGCCCCATCTGCGGATCTCTCCCATGTCGATGATTCAGTCACTGTCTCTCGTTTTCACCTTACTGCTCGCCAGTGCCACGGAAGCTGCGGCGGCCTCTTACAAAAGACACGCCATCCGCACACTCGGTAGCGGCACACTGAATCAGATCGAGGCCGGCATCCACGCACAGCGGGCCAGCGGTCAACCAAGCTACAACCCAACCTACGTCTTCGTCGTCGATCCCGCGAAACAGCGGATGCACATTCTGGATCGAAAACGAAGAGACCTTGCCACCACCGTTCGCTGTGGAACGGGCAAGCGTGGACTCGGTTTCGGCAGTTCTCAGACCCCCACCGGCTTCTTCACCATGGGGGGAGTCCGCATCGCCAAGAACGCGGATACGTCCATCCAGACGGGCGATACCAAGAAGGGCGTGACTGGCATTTACGCCGAGATCCTCTACCCACCGAGTTTTCCCGATCCCGAACTCCGCGGGCGCGTACCTAACAACGTCGTGATCCACTCCTACAATCCCAAGGTGAGCGAGATGTTGCGCCAACGTCGCGCCAAGCGTTTGATCGGGAGAGTCCCCTGTACCACCGGGTGCCCGGTTCCCGACGTCGACGAAGCCAAAAAACTCGTCCGGTATCTACGGGTCAGCGCGGGCAAATTCGACCCTGACACCCGCCCCAACGCCACTCTGAGGCGTTTGATCGCACAGGGAAAAGTGAAACAGTATTCCAGCAATCGTCTCGGGGCCGCGATCTTCATCATGGGCGGGCCGTAGCTCGCGATGGTGAAAACAGGCGACTTTGCCTCTTGCCAGCGTGAGATCGGCGTCCCACCGGTCCGTCGGAACTTCAGTCCCTGAGCTCGCTTCTTTGATATAAGGGACTGAAGTCCCTTCCACTTTCCAGAATCACCCATTCGAACACACTTCACAATGAGAAAGTGGCAGGGACTTCAGTCCCTGAAACCCGGCGTCTTGCCGGTGCTGGCGCTCTTGCTTTGTTGTGCCGATGAACATCTCGGAGACTTCTACACGAAGGGTGGCGCCGGCTTTCTCCAACACCCTATCAAAAGCCTCAGTCGCGCAAACTCGCCGCCCATACCGATGGAAGGATTACGGCCCGTATTGCAGGCCAAGAGATTGTGATGAAAAGTCGCGTCCTGCCCTCCCATGTGCCCCCGAAGGCATATGTGCCCCCGAAGGCATGTCCGTACGCCCCTCAGAGTTGATATCGACGCGCAAAAGCTCCGCACCTTCGATCTCAGCCTCCAGAAGGACGGCCAATACAAACAGCCAACACAATGAACGGAACACGTTCATCCGATGGTGAACAATTGCCATGGTTTAACGATGAGGCCAATCAGCATAGGCTCGGGCCATCCGTTCGCCAGCGCTGGTATACCACGAGTAGCCATTGCGGCGTTCGGAACCGATCTCCGAGACATCGTATTTCTTCACGCCATCCCGATCACAGAAGAACGGACGGTTGGTTTCGATCTCGTAAAACCTCGCCCAAATCGGAGGGCCTCCCGGCGACCAATAAAAACGCATCTCCGTTACCATGGAGTCAGATGCCGAACGGACGCCTCGCCACCTCGCCTTGCAGGAACGACCGGCGAAATCGCCCTCCAAGAAAAAAGATGTCCGCTGGTATGGGACGGGCGGATGTTCTTTCATGGGGATCGATTGATTGATTCACCGCACCGAAATGAGATCACGGACCGACAGTCAGTTGCTCGAAGCTTTCTCGCAAAGCGAGGACCAAGTGGCGTTTCGCACCTTGGTGGCGCGCCACACCAACTTGGTCTTCGGTTCTGCCTGGCGGATCCTCGGGGATCGAGAACTGACTGAGGAAGTCTCACAGAATGTCTTTGCCCTCTTGGCCCGCCGCGCCCCTTCGCTGGACGCCAGTCGAGGCCTCGCACCCTGGCTCTACCGCACCACCTGGTATGAAGCCAAAAACGCACGACGCGCCAGCCGCAGACACCAAGACCGGATGAAAAGATACTCGAAGCAGCAAGAGCTCAACTCGTCGATGGGAGACCATGCGGAAGCCACCGTTACACTGGAAGCCGTCCGGCCGGTGCTCGACGAGGCCATGATGCGCTTGCCGGAACCCGACCGCCAGGTCTTGCTCATGCACTACTATGAGGGCCTCACATTTCCCGAAGTCGCTCAGCGTCTCGGAGCCACTTCGGCCGCGGTTCAGAAACGGGGCGTTCGCGCCCTGGCCAAACTCTCACGGTTTCTCCGGAGGCGTGACGCCGTCGTCTCCGCCACCGGATTGGGCACCTGCCTCGCCAGCCAACTCACCGAGGCCGCCCCCCAAGGGCTGGCCATTGCCCTTGCGACCAAGTCCGTCGCCGCCGCTCCCGCCATCTCGAATCAAGCCATCCTCATCCACACCCTCTCCGCCATGAAGCTGTCTCTCTCAAAAACCGCCATCGTCCTCGGGGCCGCCATTCTGCTAGTAACACCGGTGGCCTGGCAGCGCTCCGCCATCGCCAAGACCAAGGCAAAGATCCGGGGCCTCGAAACCGCCGTCATCACCCTGCGAACGACGCTCGGGACCACGGCGGCGACCGCTTCGCCCTTGCTCGGCACTCGCGAGACCCCAGCTCGTGGTGGTCGCAGGCCCACCGGTCTCGATTTGCGCAGCCTGGCGGACGACGCCGAGGCCGCTCGCCAAGGAGACATCGCCGCCTCCCTGAAGCTAAGTCGCGAGTTGGATGCCCAGGACGCCACCACTCTCGCCATCTTGGCCGAGGCCGTCCCCGCTCTCGACCTTGCGGAGGCCAAGAGCACCAAGCTGGCGCTCGCCATCCTGCGTTCATTACAGAAACAGGATCCCGTGCTCTCGACGAAAACGGCGGCCGAACTACTCAACGCCTACCATGGAGAGCACCGCCGCAACATCTCCTCGATGGTGACGTCCGGCATTCTGAGATGGTCTCGAAGCTCGCCGGCTGAAGCCTTGGCCTGGTTTCGCCAGGCTGAAGAACGCAGGCTCTTTGACAGCCGCTCGCTCCCCAACGGCCCGGACGACACCGTCCGATCAAACGCCATTAAAGGACTCTTTTCCGGACTCTTCACCTCGGACCGATCCGCAGCCATTGATCTGCTGGAGTCCGCGAAACCGCCCCTTGCCTCTACGGTGATCTCGAGAGCGGGCTTCTACGTCAAGACCGATGAAGGCCGGCAAGCCCTGGCTCGACTGGCCCTCGACCTCGACGACCAGAGTTACGATCAGGCCTTCTATGGGATCATTTCCTCACTCAGACACGAAGAAGGGCCGCGAAGTTTATCACGGCTCTCGAGGCGTCCCCGGAACGCGAAGCCCAATTGATCGGACGAGCCTTGCTGCCGGAGACAGATGGTGAATCGTTAAGTCGCCAGGAGATCGAACGCAGCCTCGCCGCCGTTGATCAGCATCTTGACCCGAGTCATTCAGGAATCTCCAAGGGTAGAATCCTGGGAGAACTCGCAAGACTACGCGATCGGGAGATTGCCTTTGCCCTCATGGATGAGCTGCATCAGGCGAACCAAACGGACGACAACTTTCTCGCCCACTACATCGACCTCGCTTCCGACAGTCGATCCGGAATGGCCAAGCTCCTCCAGCTCGCCAATGACATTGGCACCGAAGTCCTGAGGCGAGAGACGCTGAGCCGTCTCTACACCAAATGGTCGAAGTATGACCGGGAGACCGCCGGTCGCACCTTTGCTGAAGCCGGCATCGATCCGGCCGAGCTGCAGTTGGAATCCAACCAATAAACCAAAGTGTCATGAAATGGGCCTTACCAACAGTTATCGCGTCCTTCGCGGTGCTTGCACTCTGGCAATGGCGCCAGCTCTCCGCCCTCTCGGAAATGGTCGCCGGCCTCGAGGAGGAACGTTCAATCCTCATGCAACGCGCGGAAGAACGCCCTGTCGCTGATACCGTGCCTTCAGACTCAAGCAAGATTGGGGAAGACGACGGTTCTTCTTTCGTTCCCCAAGAATGGTTGGCCCATCTTTCCGAAATGGAGCGCAGCGGCGAAGACGAATCCGCGATCGCCGGTAAAGCCCTGGAAGACCTCTCGGCCGTGCCCGTGAGTGCCATGGGATCCGTCATCTCGATCATCGTGGAATCGGATGTTCGCCCCGAGATGAGAGAGGGTCTTGCCATGTTGGTCCTCCTTCACATCGCCGATGAGGATCCGGGGATGGGCGCCGCCCTTCTGATGGAACACGCTGAAAAGTTCGGGGACTATGTCCGGCGCGATGCCCTCCCATGATCGTGGCGAAATGGGCGGTAGCCGACCGCACGGCCACGTGGGATTGGTTTGAACGACAATGGAAGACCGGGGCCTTCGTGGAAAAAGACCTGGAAGAACCTGCGGAGCGCGCTCATATGCAGCTGTTGGGGGTCACCGCGGCGCTGGATCCCAACAGGCGGCGATCGAATCACTCAACGCCGGCTGGCTCGCCACAGTCATGGAAACCGCGGTCCACACATCGGAGAGCCCGGCCCAAAGCAAAGCACTCGCGCAACGGTTGGCGCAGCTTCCACCAGGCCGGAATCGCGAGGAAGCGCTGAACGCCCTGGCAAATCAATGGGTTCATAAACTCCCGTTCAACGATGCCGCAAACCTGGCCGACGCCATCGAAATCGATCGCGAAAGCGACGCCAGCCTAACTGAACTCCGATACGTCATCGCTGCCGATTCCACCGGCGCCAGTTTCGCGAAACGTTTCGAATGGTTCGTCGAGGGCGAGGAGAATCCCGACCTCATTCGAGTGGGACAGCTCGTCTCAAACTGGACGAGAAAGGACTACAACGCCACCGCAGCGTGGCTACGCCATCTTGAGCCCTCACCCGTTCGGGATCGTGCCATCAGTCGATTCGCCACGATGATCGCCGGCAAAGAACCTCCATCCGCCGTCGATTGGGCCCTGCAAATCGCCGATCAACCGCAGCGCGATCACGTCTTGAGATCGATCTACTCCGATTGGTTTTCCAAAGATCAGGAAGGCGCTCGCGCCTACTTTCTTGAGAAGAAGATCGCACCAGCAAATGGCGTCCCGGATCCGGAGGGCAGTCACTGACGATGAGCTTGCTCAACGAGCGGTACGCCATCTGATTATTTTGGCCGGGCTTCTCTCTTGCTCGCCGGCCGAGCCGAAAAATCGCCCAGGGCGATCACCCAGTCAGATTTCTTCGGCAGCTTCACCGTTTGCCGCTCGGGTCTTAGCTGACCGAGATCGATCTCCGCGTAGCCACCGATGGTATCGACCGCAACGGCAGGCACTGAGCTCTGCAGGACGCCCAGATCGAGTGAAAGTTCGTCCACCATTTCACCATAGACGACGAGGCTCTCGGCTGCCTGACTCCAAAGAACGCGGACTGCATCGCCCTGGCCGAAGCGGCTTGAAGGAACCATGTCTTCCAGAAAACGCTCCTTCCCGTGGAAAAAGATCGAGTAAGTCTTGAGGTGCTCTTTGTTAGGGAAAACGCCATCGCTGCTGAGCTCCGGATGAATCCCCCAGATATTGCCCACGCCACCCGCCATCGTGGAATGATAGAGTCCACGACGCGTGCGTTCCTCGTCATAATCCTTCTCGGGATATTTGCCCTGGCGAATCCGAAACCGGTCTTCCGACATCACCGGTATGCCGGGCAGGGCATTGATGGCGGCCACGTAGACTTCGAACGTGGGGCGATGATGTTCGTAGCTGCTGTAGTCGAGTCCACGATTCCACGCGGCATCTGCTTTGTGATCCGCGCCATGGTTAGGCCCGACCGGCCGTCCGCCGAGAAAGTGATGCCAACCCATGCGGACGTGCATGAAGTCGCGCCACACGCGGAGTTGGCCGGCTTCGACCCACTCATCCAGATCAAAGCCGTAACCCATGCTCCAGCCGGGAATGGGACCGAGGCGCGCTGCAATATAACGCTGCAGGCGCTGGTCAATCGCGCCATTGATGCCGCCCTCGAGACTTCTCGCCGTTTGCCGGCGTTGGTGATCGCCCCATGGCCAGATGTGGACCATGCCACCGGCCCGGTACGTCTTCGAGATCAGCATCTCCAAGGCCTCGAAGGTCCGTGGATCGGGATTGATCATGTCCTGGCTAACACGATCACCAGGCGCATCGAGATCAAACCAGCGCGCGGCAACCACCGGCAAGTGGAAGCCGTTGAATCCGTGACCCGCGATGAACTCTTGAATGTTGGCGTCAATGACTTCGGAATTCCCGGCGAAGATCGCCGGGCTGTGGTCGCCGGCCACGTACTCCCACATGACCAACTGCGGCACGAACGCCGTTCGCTTACCTCCCCAGCCCCACTTGCCGTTGAGGTTTGTCAGGAATCCCCGCGCTGCTGAGCCGGCGGCATCTCGATCAATGAGCACCCGCCCGTGATGACCATCCAGATCCTCGTCGGTGGAATTCGTTCGGAATGTCCATTCACCAGGCTTCGTGGCCGCGAAACGAAAACCCCACCGATCATGCCCGAGATAGAACATCCCGGTCTCGCGTTTCTCTCTCGTCTCCACGTGGGTGAACTCGACGTCGGCGGCCAGATCAAACGGGTTGCCATCCCAACTGGGATTCTCGAGTTTCCACTCGAGGTAGGGGTGATACAAATGACCGGTGGCGACGCCAAGATCAACCGCGTGGAGGTTGGTCGACAGAAGTAGGGCGAACGGCAGAAGCAGAATGATCCGTTGTCTGGGTTTCGAATTCGAAATCATCATGGGATGCCGCAAACATAACCGTATCGCCTCTCATTTCCAACGTCTTGACAATGACAGAAATCCAGAGAGACCATCGAGCGAGCATCATGAATCAACGACTACACGAACTGAGCCGGCGATGCCTCGGCGTCTTGATCCTGGCGGTCCACGCCCCCATGGAGCCTTCCTGGTCTCAGGCAACCACGGCGGCTGACCGTCTGGCGTCCTGGGAACAACATGTCCGCCTTGAAGAATCGTCGACCTACCGAGACCTCCGGTGGCGCGCCGTGGGGCCACGAAAACAGGGGGGTCGAATCGAGGCCATCGCGTGCCCGCCGGGGCCGACGTCAATCATATATGTCGGCGTGGGTTCGGGCAACGTTTGGAAGACAACCAACAATGGAACGACGTGGAAGCCGATCTTCGACCACGAATCCGCCGGCGCCATCGGCGCCATCGACGTCTCTCAGTCCGATCCCGATGTCGTGTGGGTCGGGACGGGAGAAGTGCTCATGACGAGGAACTCCGCGCTGCCCGGTCTGGGCGTATTCAAGTCGACCGATGCGGGAGAAACATGGCAAAACATGGGACTCCATGACACGCATCACATTGCCCGTGTCTTGATCGATCCTCACAATCCGGCGACTGTCTATGTGGCCGCGATCGGACACCTCTCCAGCCCTAACAAAGAGCGCGGTTTGTTCAAGACCGTGGATGGTGGCGAAACCTGGCGACCCTCCCTCTTCATCGACGAACGCACGGCGGTCATCGACGTCTGTTTCGATCCGGGCGACAGTGAAACACTTTACGCCGCGACTTGGCAGCGAGCCCTCGAAGGACAACACAACTACGGCTCGAACAGTGCGGTGCACAAGTCAATCGACGGTGGCGAGACCTGGCGCCGGCTGGGTGGAGGCCTGCCCAAGGGAGACTCGGTCGGGCGCATTGCCATCGACACAGCGACGACGGATCCCAGGGTCATCTATGCCCTTGTCGATCAAACGACGGGGGACGGCCTCTATCGTTCCAGCGACGGAGGCGAATCTTGGAACAAGGTGAATCAAGATCCCGTTCGCGCCAGTTGGGATTGGTGCGAGATCCGCGTCTCGCCCGACAACGAAAACGAAGTCTACAACATTGGACAGAACTCTTTCGTCACCCGGGACGGCGGCAAGACATTTACCCAGATCGGCGGAACCATCGTCCATCTCCTACCACACGACTCGCGCGTGCTCCACCTGGACACCCATGCCATGTGGATCGATCCCCACAACACCGACCGCATTCTCTTCGGCAATGATGGTGGCCTCTATCTCTCCTATAGCCGCGGCGAGGACTGGCTCCACTTGAACACGCTTCCCATCGCCGAATGCTATGCGGTGACGGTGGACATGGAAGACCCGTACAACATCTATATCGGCACCCAGGACAACGCCGCCCTCTATGGGCCCAGCGACGCCGTGGTGGAGGACGGTGGGCCGGATCCCTGGGAGCATGTCTACTTGGATCGGTGGGGCGGAGGCGATTCCTACTTCACCTATCGGGATCCCACCGACCCGGATACGATCTACTATGAGAGCCAGAACGGTGGCCTGCGGAGGAAGAACATGGCCACCGGAGAGGTGAAGGGCATCCGGCCCAGACTTCCTGACAAGGACACCGACAAGACCCTGCGGTTTGCCTGGATGACGCCTTTCTTTCCTTCCGCGCATGATCCCAAGACGATTTATTGCGGAGCCAATCATGTGTTCCGGTCACCGAACCGGGGCGACGACTGGGAAGTCATCAGCCCGGATCTCACAGCCGGCCCGGCCATGCCCAATCTCCGCTACCGCGCCATCATGACCCTAGCGGAATCCACGCTCGAGGCCGGGCTTCTCTATGCCGGAACGGAGAACGGCCATCTCTTTCTCACTCGCAATGACGGAAAAAGCTGGGACTCCATCAGCGAGGGACTGCCGCGTCTTTGCTATTCGCGCGTCGTCGCCTCGCGGCATGACGCGGGAACCGTGTATGTCACGCTCACGGGAATGGCTCGGGACGACTTTTCGCCCTACGTGTTCCGATCGGATGATTGGGGAAAATCGTGGACCTCCATTTCCGAAGAGCTTCCCTTGGAACCGGTCAATGTCATTCATGAAGATCCCCGCGCGGCGAGCGTGCTCTACCTGGGAACCACGCTCGGTGTCTATGTGAGCGTCGACGGGGGCAGCCGCTGGCAATCCCTCTGCAATAACCTTCCCACCGTTTCCGTCCACGACCTGGTGGTGCATCCCCGGGAAAACGAACTCGTCATCGGCACGCACGGCCGAAGTGTCTACATCATGGATGTTTCGACCATTCAAGCAACGGCGCCATAGCCCGACCCGTCGGGGAATGCGCGAGCATCCTACCCGCGTTTTCTGGAAATTAAGGATCTGACTCTCGACCTCTCGACCGACCTCTGCCTTATCAGCCGCTTTCAGAGTGGGCGAGATGATCTGCGTGTCAGCAGGGAGCCGAAACCAAGGAGTAATAGCCGCATCGTAAAACAGTTCGATTCCATTCTAGCGATTTGAAGGCGATGAATGAAAAAGTGAAAGCGGAGTTGATGCTGATCTGGTGGCCATTTCGCAATCCTGGGCATTCCAGTAGCTGGAAGGTTAAGGAGTTTCACCACTCGCGGATTCTCCTACGATGGGTTCGAGGAACTGTGAAATCAACTTCGTGAGTTCTTCAGAGCGACTGGAGAGGGCAAAGTGGCCGCTTCCGATCCCCCGCGTTTTGGCTGACTTCAAGACACTCATTTTGGCATTGGGAATCAAATCCGCATATTGTCTGCTAAACCGATCTGGAAGAATGTCGTCAGCTCCGTGAACCACAAGCGTCGGGCAAGCGATGTGCTTGAGAGCTGATCGGTAGTCGTGACGCCTACCCATGCTCAAATACATGGCCTGCACCATCCATCCTCCGCAACTCGACGCTGGAACTCTGGCCTGCTGCGAAACTCCAGACGCCAGAAGGAAGTAGTCTCCCATCTCTCGGTTCATTGCTGAGAGCTCCTGCTCCGACTTTTCAAAGAGAGACCCGAAATCGAGATAGCTTGTAAGGAGTGCATCGAAGTCATCCCTCTTCGCCGAGGGCAACTCTCTACGTACGATTTCAAAGAATCCATCCTCTTCGGACGGCATCACGAGCACCCCACTCGGAGCCACCAATACAAGAGCCGCCACGTGCTCGGGAAACTCAGCTGCATAGAGGGTCGCTAGAAAAGCTCCGAATGAGTGTCCCAGCAGGACGACTTGATCCTTGCCCAAGATCCTCCGAATACGCTCGACATCCGCAACCTGCGCCCCGATTCCGAGGGTTTCCTCAAGCGTTTTCATGTTCTCATACCGGTTTTTCGAAGAAAACCTGTCGAACGGCCGTGAAGATTTCCCACAACCACGCTGATGGTAATAGTTGACGGAGATCGAGCCCTCCAGAAGGGCCAGTGCCGGAAGAGGCTCCTCAATGGGGTACCCGGGCCCTCCGTGGAGAAACAGCAATGGGAATCCGCTGCCGCTCCCCTTCGCGAAGTGGAAGAGTCGAATGTCCCCTTCGACGTCCCAGTAGGCTGGGTCTCCAGATTGATCCGGAGGCTCTAGTGAGCCACGCAGATTCTCGCCGGCTCTCACCATTCCCGGCCGGTACCACGGTTGCCCTGTCCACCATATGAATGCCACGATGGCGATGGTGCCGACTGCGAGTAAAGCCAACAAAGTGGTAGCAATGCGCCTGGTTCTTTTTTTCATGGAACGACTTCTCGGCCTTCCAGCTACTGGAGGGTCAAGGCCAATCGTTGAAACGCGCGCAATTCCTCAAAACGGGTCCTCCGTGGACGCTGAAGAGCGGAGCGTCAGGCCTTCCTCTCAGCCACCAAGGAACAGGAAGATGAAAGATGCGCCTCTCTGAGGCCGCGCCATTCCTTCTGCGTTCATGGGAGCGATTCAGGCGTGCCGCTCAACATGCTCTCTACTACGCGAGAAAATCCTTGTCCCCCAAACCAAAGCCGTCGTGCACCGTGCGGGCCGCCGCCTCCACATCCTTTTCATCGACGATCACCGCCGTCTTGATCTCCGAAGTCGAGATCATCTTGATATTGATCCCCGCGGCTGCGAGGGCGGAAAACATGTCCGCGGCCACACCGGAATGTGAGCGCATTCCGATCCCCACGGCACTGACCTTGGCCACGCCCTCCTCGGACGTCACCCGGCTATCACTGGAAAAGGCGCCCACCGATTGGACCAACACTTCCTTGGCCCGGGCCAATTCGTCCTTGTTCAGGGTGAAGGAAATGTCAGTCACGCCCTCCTCGGAGGTGTTCTGCACGATCATGTCGATGATAATCCCCGCTTCAGCGATGGCGCGGAAGACCCGAGCGGCAAATCCGGGCTGGTCCGGCACGTTCCCCACCGTGACCTTGGCTTGATTGCGCTCCAGACTCACGCCGCGAATGACGACGGCTTCCATGTGGGATTTCTCTTCCATGACTACAGTTCCAGGATTGGTATTTAAGCTAGAGCAAACGTCAAAGATCACTCCAAATTTCTTGGCAAACTCCACCGAGCGCGATTGCATCACCTTCGACCCCGAACTCGCCATCTCCAGCATCTCATCGTAGCTGATCTCATCGATCTTCCGCGCGTTGGGAACCACCCGGGGATCACAGGTGTAGACGCCGTCCACATCCGTGAGGATCTGGCAACGGTCCGCCCCCACGGCCGAGGCCATGGCGATGGCCGATAAATCCGTCCCCCCGCGGCCCAAGGTCGTGATCCGGCCATCGGGCGTCTGTCCCTGAAATCCGGCGACGATGACGATGTGCCCATCGTCCAACAAGCGATGGACTTCATCGGGCGTGATCGTCGTGATGCGCGCCCTGGTGTGATCGCCATCCGTGGCGATGCCGGCCTGCGCCCCCGTCAAGGAAATCGCTTTCCCTCCCAGGCCGTTAATCGCCATGGCCAGGAGAGCGATCGTCGTCTGCTCGCCCGTGGCTAACAAGACATCCATCTCACGCTTCGTCGGCGTGGACGAGACGCCGCGCGCCAGCCCGAGAAGATTATCCGTCACCCCCGCCATGGCCGAGACCACGGCGATGACCTCATGTCCCTCCTCCTGGGTGGCCAGCACCCGGCGAGCCACATTGAGAATGCGTTCCGTCGATCCGACCGAAGTGCCTCCGTATTTCTGAACAATCAAGGACATGACGACCGACCGGCTATGATAGACCTAACTGATTCAAGACGTCTGCCTTGTCCGTCTTCGCTTTGAACATGGGGAACTCCGCTTGCAGGATGATATCGCTATCCTTGAGTCCGTGCCCCGTCACGGTACAGACAAGAGTGCTTCCCGGCTCCACGCCGGCCAGGGGTCCGTCTTCCATTTCCAGGCATTTGCAGAGTCCGGCGATGGAGGCCGCGCTGGCGGGCTCGATAAACAGCCCTTCATTGGAGGCCAGCCAGCGCTGTCCCGCGAGGATCTCCTCATCCGTGACGATGTCCAGATGTCCTCCCGAATCCTGGATCGCCGTCATGGCGCCGTCCCAGCTCGCCGGGTTCCCAATGCGAATCGCCGTCGCCACCGTCTCGGGATTGGCCACTGGGGCTCCGTGATAGAGAGGCGCCGAACCCGCCGCCTGAAATCCCAGCATCTTGGGCAGCCGTTTGCTTTTCCCCTTCGCGTGATACTCGCCATAACCCTTCCAGTAAGCCGTGATATTGCCCGCGTTGCCCACCGGCAAGAGGTGGAAATCCGGCGCCTCACCCAGGACATCGATGATCTCAAAGGCCGCCGTCTTCTGTCCCTCAATGCGGTAGGGATTGATGGAATTGACCACTTCAAAACTCTCCATCTCGCCGATCTCGCGCACCAATCGAAGCGCATCGTCGAAGTTGCCATCGATCTCAACCACCTTGGCCCCATAGACCAAGGCCTGGGCCAGCTTGCCCATGGCGATCTTGCCCGCCGGCAGGATGACGACACAATCCATCCCCGCTCGCGAAGCATAGGCCGCCGCCGACGCCGAGGTATTTCCCGTGGAGGCACAGATGACGGCTTTGACGCCATTCTCCGCCGCCTTGGAGATCGCCATGGTCATGCCGCGATCCTTGAAAGAACACGTCGGGTTCAGCCCCTCATACTTTACAAAGACCTGACAGCCACGCCCTACCTTCTCTGAGAGGCGCGGCGCGTGCACCAGGGGCGTTGATCCCTCGTTGAGCGATACCACCGGCGTGGCCTCGCTCACGGGAAGATACTCACGGTAACGGGAAATGACGCCTCGATCGTGGTTCATTGGACTGAGATTGATTGAAAAAGAGAGAGAAGGAAGAATGAGGTTGCGCTTGTTAGGCAGGATGATCCTCGAAGGACTCCATGCGGAACAGC
>JANQJH010000537.1 GCA_028281705.1 Verrucomicrobiales bacterium | reverse complement strand
GGACAAGGAGTTCATGCGGCGGCTCTGGGCGGGCGGCGAGATTGGCGCTTCCCTCGACCGCGTGCGGGAACTGGCGCACGAGGTCAAGGCGGACGATCGTTGCATGCTCTTGTTAGAGACCTACAAAGAGACGGCCATTCGTTCACTTCAGGAACTCGGCAACGCGAATCTCAAAGGGCTTTTGCGTCGTGTGATCGGCAAGATTTTCAACGACCTCGAGATCAAGGGGTGGTGCCGCGAGTACGAAGTGAAGAACGGCGTGCGTGAAGAGGAAGCGGAAGCTCCCGCAAAGGAGACGGCACCGGATCCCGAGAAGGAAGCCGTTCCCGTGGGGTAGTTAGGTTGGGGCAAGACGGTTCATGCGTAGCCTGCTTCCTGGGAAATATTCTTTCCCGGCATGAGATGCGGGTGGACAGGAGTGTCCGCATCACCAATGACGTGAATTGATGAGCATCCGTTTGGAGATGTTGCAGGTCGCCCGGCTTGCCACCAAGGTGCTGGGCGAGTCGGCCGCGCTCGTCGAATCCTTCGTCCGTTCGAAGCAGAATGCAGACGGGGGCTTTAGCGATCGCGATGGCCATAGCGATCTCTATTACACGTCCTTTGCCATTGATGCCCTCACTGCCTTGCAGGTGGAGCTTCCCACGGAGGCTTTGCGCGGCTATCTCGAGACTCAGGGTACAGGGGAGGGATTCGACTTCGTCCATCTGTGTTGTTTGGCGCGGTGTTGGTCGGCCATCGAGAGGAATCATGCCTCGGTGCCTGGCACTCTGGCGAATATCGAGAAGTTTCGCACCGCGTCTGACGGCGGTTACAATCAATCGCCTGATGCCGAGACGGGGTCGGCCTACGGAGCCTTTCTCGCATACGGGGCCTACTCGGATCACTTGCTGACGCCGCCGGAGACGGAGCGGCTGAGCGGGAGTCTGTCGGCTCTCCTCGATGATGAAGAAGGCGCCTGGGCCAATGACCGGGAGATCCCGGTGTCCAACGTGCCGGCGACGGCGGCGGCGGTCACCCTGTATCGAAACTTGCGTCTTCCCGTTCCCGGAAACACGGCTGAATGGATCCTCGGCTGTCTTCATGAACAGGGTGGCTTCACGCCATTTCCCGGGGCGCCCATGCCCGACCTCCTTTCCACCGGCGTCGCTCTTCACGCCCTCGACGGCCTTCAGATTCCGCTTCAAGGGATTCGTGAGATCTGTCTCGATTTCATTGATACCCTGTGGACGGCGGAGGGTGGATTCTTCGGCACCTGGGATGACGAATTGCTCGATCTGGAATACACCTACTATGGTCTCTTGGCCCTGGGCCATCTCAGCTTGTGACGATGACGACGACGCTCAGCAATGCCCGGCGCGCCTTGTTAGCCGAGCGCAACGCCCGAGGGCACTGGGAGGGTGAACTCTCGACGAGTGCGCTCTCGACGGCGACGGCGGTCTCGGCGCTCATGCTGGTCGATCGGGAACGACACGCCAAGCTCATCGAGGGTGGTCTCGATTGGTTGACCCGGAACCAGAACGAAGATGGTGGCTGGGGAGACACGCCGATCAGTTTTAGTAACATTTCCACCACGCTGCTGTGCTGGTCTGCATTCGGATTGGCAAAGCGTGATGACAGCGAGGGCGCGGTGGCGAAGGCGGAGGCATGGATCGCGGGCTATGTGGGGAGCCTCGAGCCCAGTGCCATCGCCCAGGCCGTGGCGGCGCGTTACGGGAAGGACCGGACTTTTTCCGTGCCCATCCTCATGCTCTGTGCCCTGGGCGGTCGCCTCGGCCCCGAGCGGAAGGCGTGGAAACGCGTTCTACCACTTCCCTTTGAGATCGCGGCCTTTCCGCGCCGATGGTTTGGCCGTTTGCGCATGCCGGTGGTGAGCTATGCTTTGCCCGCGCTCATCGCCATTGGTTATGCGCGGTTCAAACACGTCCAGCCGATGTTTCCTTTCAGCGTGATTCGGAGAATGGCGTGGAAACGGGTGACGGGCTTACTAGCGGAGATCCAGCCGAGCACGGGGGGATTTCTCGAGGCCACCCCGTTGACCAGCTTTGTCACCATGGCGCTGGCCAGTTCCGGCGAGGTGGCGCACCCGGTGGTGCCGCGCGCCGTGGCTTTCCTTGAGGGATCCGTTCGTCAAGACGGCAGTTGGCCGATCGATACGAATCTCGCCACCTGGGGTACGACCCTGGCCACGAAGGCTCTCCTGGCCTCCTCGATGACGCCCGAAGACCTGCCGGCGATGGATCGCGACGCCATCCGTGAGTGGCTCCTCGGGCAGCAGTATCGGGAAACGCATCCTTACACCGACTCGCCTCCTGGCGGCTGGGCCTGGACGGATCTGCCGGGCGGCGTTCCGGATGCCGACGATACTCCGGGAGCCCTGCTCGCCTTGCATCGATTGGAGGATGCCGACTCCAGGGCCGCCTGCCGCGAGGCGGCCGCCCAGGGCGCGCGCTGGCTCGCGGGCTTGCAGAATCGCGATGGGGGCATCCCCACCTTCTGCCGGGGATTCGGCACCTTGCCCTTTGATCGTTCCAGTCCCGATCTTACAGCGCACACTCTGCGCGCCTGGCATGTCTGGTTGCCTTCCCTCACGGTCAAGGAGGCCCCGCCGGTCCGTCAGGGCATTGCTCGCGGTCTTCGCTATCTGAGACAATGCCAGGATTCCGACGGTGCGTGGACGCCACTTTGGTTCGGGAATCAACATGTGGTGGACGAGACCAATCGCACTTACGGCACGGCGCAAGTGCTGGTGGCCTTGTCAGCGTTGGGAGAGTACGCGAACTTTGCTGACGCCATGTGGCAGGGCGGTCTGCGGTGGTTGTTAGAGATTCAGCAATCATCCGGTGGTTGGGGAGGGGATCGAGAGACGCCCACGTCGATCGAGGAAACTTCCCTGGCATTGAATGCCATTTCCTTGTTAGCCAAGGACGATCCCGCTGTGCGGCCGGCGATGGAGCGCGCTGTCGCCTATCTGGAAAAGGAAACGCAGCAGGGCCGCGCGTTTCTGCCCTCGCCCATCGGCTTCTATTTCGCCAAACTGTGGTACTACGAGAAGCTCTACCCGTTGGTGTGGACCGTGGAAGCCCTGGAGAACGCCCAACATGCCTTGGGCGAGGTCACCGCACCACAGAATCGCCCCGATTTTATAGGCGAATCAGCGCGGTCGTAGCGGATAACGTGAAGGCTCTGTAGGTGTCAACGGAAGACACGAAAATCACGAAAAGGTTTCGGAAAGAAGGTGAGAGAGATTGGCATCCCGCTCGGTGACGGGCGAGCTCCTCACCTCACAGCTCCGCCGAATCGTCCCGGTCTTGTAGGCGAATCAGCTTCTTCTTGATCGTCTCCAGCTCCGTCGTCATGGCGTGGAGGCTCTTGAGGCAGTCGCCCTGGGTTTCGGCGTGATCCAAACCGGGCAGGGCGGGATGAATCTTCATGAACTGCAGAGCGATTTGCTTGCAGGCTTCCTGGATTTTGTTGATGGCGTCGTCTCGTTCCACGGCGGCAGCATAGCCGCTTCGGCGCGCGGATCAAAAAAAGATCAATGACGTTCCTCGAGTTCGGCATGGACATCGACGAGAGCCTCGACCAGGGCCTGCCAGTCCTCCATCGTGGTATCCCAGCCGGCGCTAACGCGGATGGTGCGCCCCATGGAACTAAAATCGTAACCGGTCGCCTGGAGCACCCTGGAGGGATTCTCCCTGCCCGAGCTGCAGGCGGACCCAGTCGAAACCGCGATGCCCCGGCGATTCAAGCGCGTGAGCCAGCGGCGATTGTCGTGGGCCGGGACGATGAACATCGTGGTGTTCCACAGACGCTCGGCCCCGGCGCCGACGAATTGAATGCCGGGTAGCCGCTGTTCCAAGGTCGATTCCGCCCAGGAACGGTGTTCTTCGCCGAGACGCCGGCACTCGGACAAGCGGGGCTCCAGGGAGCGCCAGGCGGCCATCATGCCGGCGACGGCGGGGTAGTTCTCCGTGCCTGCGCGGCGCCGTTCTTGTTGGGGGCCGCCTAACAAGGAGCGGAAGCGATCCAGGTCTTCGGGGATCAGGAGAAACCCCGTCCCTTTGGGGCCGCCGAACTTGTGGGCGCTTCCCGTGACATAGTCGCAGTCGCCCAGGCCTTCACTGGGCAATTTGCCGATCCACTGAGCGGCGTCGCAATGAAAGGGCACCTCGAATTCCTGACAGAGAGCCAGCGCTTCCCGCCAGAGCTGAATGACCCCGCATTCATTGTTGGCCGCCATGAGGGAAACCAAGGCGACGTCCTGTTCCCTCTCTAGGTAGTTGCGCAGCCGATCCAGATCGAGCACGCCCTCGCGACTGACCGGAAGTTCGTCGACGCGATCGCCCAGGAGACCGCGAGCGCTCTCGGCCACAGAAGGATGTTCCACGGCGCTGATGGCCACCTTCCCCGAATGCGTTCTCGCGAAGTGCGTCAGCACGGCATTGTTCGCCTCCGTGGCGCCCGAGTTGAAAATGACGCGATCCGGTTCCTCGGCCCCCAGGAAATCGGCCAGCTCCATCTGCGCTTCTTCCAGGAGCCGGTTCACGGCTGCTCCCTCGCGATAGAGGCTGGACGCATTGTGCCAATGGTCGGCGGAAGCGGCTTGCCAAGCCTCGGCGGCAGCCTGACACAGAGGCGTCGTCGCGTTGTAATCCAGATAGCCGTTCACCGCGCTAAGATGGGTGGCGCGGGGAGGGCGGTCCAGTGAAAGTCCGTGGATTCCGCGTCTTCGCTGCCAACGTGAACCGGTGTCCCGCCAGTCTCACCTTGAACTCGTCAACGGAGTAAGGGATCGAAAGCGAATGTAGCTGTCGATCGGCTTGCCCTTGGCATCGATGGCGTCGAATTGCTGCCGGTCTTCATGGAGTTCCACCCGGATGAGGTGGTTGAGGGACTCCGCTCTCACGACGTAGCCGAGCTTGTGGACTCGCTTCCACGGAATCTCACGCACCTTGATACCCCAGGCGCCGTCACCGAGATAGGTCACGCCGTCGCGATGGAGTTCACCGCCGCGCAGGGGTAGCGTGCGTTTGTAAACGTGGTGATCATTCTCAAAAGCGGCGTCGACACCATAGCGCTCGAAGAGTGGCGCCCACTGTTGACGAACGGCCTTGATATCATCCTTCACTTGCGTACCGAATCCTGGCCGGTGATAGCAGGCGAAGAGATTGGGGATCTGGGAACGCGACTGCAGGATCTTCTCCAGCCACGCCGTCTGGTCCTCGGGCTTCTGCGTGTGATAGGAATCGAGGCAGACGATGCTCATGTAGTCGGCAAAGTCGATGACGAAGTTGGTCGTCTCGTGGGGTAGAGGAAAGAGGCTGAAATAAAACTTGGCGGTTTGCCGGGGATCCCAGCTGTCCAACTTCGCCTGATCATCAATGATGTCGTTCAGATTCTCCGCACACTCGTGATTGCCGATCACGGCGATCATGGGAACGAGATAATCGCTCTGGGTCACGGCGTGATCGCTCCAGGAATCCACCCAATCGTACCAACGGTTGGCGTCCTTGCCATTGGCATAGGCGAGATCGCCCCCTAGCAGAGCGAAAAGAGGTTCTTCGTAGCCGGCCTGACGGTTCATGGCATCCAGCTCGGGACGTTTGTCGTACATGTCGCCGCCGGTGACGAACCGCACGGGTTCCGAACTTGTCGCCGGGGCGGTCTTGAAGAACCATTTTTGGTTCTTCAGCGGATAGGGACTCCCGTTTTCATGAATGGTGAAGGCATAGCCTTTCCCCGCCTCAAGGCCCTCTAAGAGCACTCGATGAATGACGTGACCCGTGTCAGCGAAGGGGAAGACTTCGGCCTGGGCCACGGTTCCAGGCTTGGTCCCGCGCAAGCCGTAGCGCAATTCGTAGCGTGAGTTGATCGCCGGCAAGCTGGCCAGCGATTTTCGTTCGGCCATCTTGGTCTGCCAACTGTTCTCCGGTTCGTCTCCGAGGTAAAACTGCCAGGTCTCACCTCGATCGACCAAAGTGCGCTCGCTTCCGCCGTCCACGCGGTAGACCAGGCGCGGGTGGAGACTGAAGTCCGAACTATCGATCTCTTCGTTGTGTCCCTCAACGGCCAGGACGTTCTTGCCGCGCTTGAGGAGATCGAGGTGTTCGAGTTTCAACTCGAATTCATCCTCTGACTGCGCTTCATGGGCCTCGAATCCCTCGGCCGACTTGCCTTGTCCGGACTTGACGCCGGCGCGGACGATTTCCGTGCCGTTGAGGTAGGCCACAAAGGCATCATCATAACGGATCTTCAGCGTGATCTCCACGTCCTCCGGAGGAATTGGCTGCTGGCGGCCTCCCCGGCGCCGGCCAAATCCGGTGCCTTGAATGTACTCGGCTTTCCACTCCGATCGGACGGATTGTTTTCCTGTTGGTGAGATGGCCTCAACGGTACCTGACAGAATGCCAGGCTCAGTCTGCACGGCATCGATGCGGTGGGTGATCGTTTCGTTGTTCACGTCCGTCTTCCACTCCATGATGACCGATTTGCCCGCGATATCGATTTTTGTCAGGTCGTGAGATGTTTCGTCGTCCTCTTCCTCGCTGATGACTTTTCCCGTGTAGCGCCGCCTTCCGAAGTCGAATCCGAACTCGATGGTCGAGAGGAATTCGTTCTCCCCTGATATTTCCGTCACATTCCAGTCTCCCGACAGCCGGATGTTTCGTTCCGTGGGCAGCGCGCGCAATTCGAATTCCTTCCGAATATAGAGGCTGCGGAATTTATTCTGCATCGCGAGACTCGTGGTGTCATCGCCGTCGGCGTAGCCGAATCCGGCTCGGCCTTCGAGCCACTGATTGGGCGGCACGTCCACGTTGACCTGCTCGATCCATTGGATGGTCATGGTCGACGTGGGATCGAGGTGCCAGGAGCAGATTGGACCGTGGATCTGGCCCGGACTGGATGGCGTGGAGAAGGCAAGAGCGAGGGCGATCAGGAGGAAGAGAACGGATGGTTTCATAAGAGCGCTCGGGAATGTGCGGCGGTTGACAGTCCTTCTTATTCATAAATCCCTGAATACTGACCAATTTCGCAGGAAGATAATGACGAATTCGCTGGCCGGGCTTCAATGAACGAAGCAAGCGGCTCGAGTCAACTTGGGCGGGCAGACTTTTCTGTGACAAGCGAACCATCTCCTCCTTGGGCCGGGCTTGGATTCACTGCTAATCCTTCTAGAATGTCACCCATGAGACTGCTCGCGCTTGCCTGTTGCTGGTCGTTCCTCGGTTGCGTTCAAGTGCCCTCGAGGATCGACGAGACATTCAGCTACCCTGGTAAGATCAAGTATGAGGTCGTGTCCGAGTATTCGCATATCCGGATCCGAGATCAAGGCGAGGTGAGGACCATGGTCTTCGTGGAATCGAATGGAGGGGAGGTGCGTCAAACAAGCGTTGATCTTTCGAGACCCGAAGTACTCCGAGTGCCTTATACCCGTTACATGTTTGCTTCATTCTTGCTCAAGAAGAAGCAACACCGAGCCCTGATTCTGGGGATGGGAGGCGGGGCCATGATCCACTTTCTCCATCACCACGATCCAGAAATGCGGATTGAGGCCGTGGAAATTGATCCGGAAGTCGTCGCTATCGCGAGAGATTGGTTTCATCTGCCGAACTCTGAGAATATGATAGTCTACAATGAAGATGCTTTTGATTTTATCGAGCACGAGCGTCCGCCGTTCGATGCAATCTATATGGATGCCTTCTTGAAGCCTGGACCGGACACCGGGCCTGAGGGCATCCCAAGAAAGTTGAAGGAGATTTGGTTTCTCAATCGGCTCAAGGAAATGCTGGCTCCGGACGGGGTCATTGCCATTAACCTTGTCATGAGCGAGGACACGGACTCGGATCTCGCTTCCATAAGGGCCGCGTTTGGTTCGGTCTACCTCTTTGAAGTCGAGCATTCGAGGAATCTCGTGGCTGTGGCCGCGAATCGCATGACAAGGGTCCCTTTGGATGTCTTGAGCTCCAATGCCGAGGAGATGGATCGAGAATCGGATGGTGGGTTCAGGTTCTCGGATTTTCTGAAAGGGCTGACACCGGTTAGGGGATGATGTGTTCGGCCCGGAGCGCTCCGCCCGCTCCCAAGGGCAAGGTAGACTTCTCAGGAATGTGGCAGGGACTTCAGTCCCGTTGCAATGGCTGGGAGGCCTATGAAAGAAAGAGGCGCCCGGTTTCCCAGGCGCCTCTCGTTACGTGCCACCTACGACATGCGATCATTCTACTTTGCGCGGTAGTAACCTTCCGGCGCTGCCAGTCGACCGGCATCGGTCTCTTCCACCGTGTCGGTCACGCTGGTGGCGATCACTTCCCAGTCGATCAGATTCGTCGAGTACTCGATGTCGGCCGTCTCTCCGGCCGGGATGGTCATGGTGAAGGCACCGCTGGCACTGAGTCCCACGTTTTCCAGGGTGAATGGGCGATCACCGCCACCAGGGGATTCACCACCTCCGAGCGGTTCGCCGGCCAGACCTCGATTGTAAACGTCCGTGACCTCCGCGGCGGAGAGCGCGCGATCGAAGACTGCCACCTCATCGAAGAGACCACTGAAGATCTCATTGCCATTCTGACCTCCAAGATAGAGCGGCTGGGCATTGACCGGTGATCCAGTAATAGTACTTGAAGCGACTTCGGCGCCATTTCGATAATAGGTCAAGGTGTCACCGCTCTTGACCACCAGGTTGTGCGCCCACTCACCGACGACCAACATGGTGTTGTCTCCAGGCACATTCTCCCCGCCACCATCGAAATGCCATTCGAATGCCCGTGGGGTGAACTTGATAAACTCGCGCGGGGCGAAGTCCGTACCATCCGGTCCCCAACGGTTTCCGAATACGATATTGTTGTTATCGGTCTCATCCGCGTTGACCCAAAACGACCAGGTGAAGTCGGTATCGACTCCAATGGTAGGAAGCGTTCCCAGCTCAATATAGGATCCGTTCCCCGACTGATAGACACCGCCTCGATCGGCATCGTTCTTCCACACGTCATCCGGATTGACGACACTGCCGTCGGATCCACCACCGCTGGCGTCCGTGGCATCGCCGTCCAGGCGCCAGTAGCCTAACAAGCCCTCGATGGGTTCGCCGCTGCCGCCGCCGTCCACTCCGGCCAGGTGGCGCACCGCATTGAGAAAGGCGGCCTCACCGATTTCGGTGAGATCGTACTGACCGGCGGTGCCGATGCCATTGCCGTCGGCTTCCCGGCTGCCGGCAAGGAAGAGGAGTCGTTTGCCGGCGGCGACGGCACCCGCCTCCCACTCGGCTGCGATCATGCTGCCATCACTGGAGGCGATGACGGTTCCACCGTTGGCGATTGGATCCGTGGGTGCGGACGTGCCCCGGTCAATGGCGGTGTGCCAGGCTGCCGTACTGCCATCGGTGATATCGATGCCTTCAAAGATGGGATGATCCGGTAGATCCGCCGTGATGGTTTCGGGAGTGATGTCAACGAGGCCGCTGCCGTCTAACCAGGCCCAGCGATTGGCTCGGCTGAGATAGGCACTCATGAGTATGAGGGGAGCGGTGATCTGGTCGTCCCAGGTGCTGTTGTTGTAGTCGCCGCTGCTGACCTTGCGGCTGACAATGACGACTCCCGCGTCATTGAGAATGGCCTGCTCCTCCGCCGTGGGATCGGAGGTGAGCATCTCGGTGACTTCGAATCCGTTGTCTCGCAGCAGATCCTGGAACTCCTTTCCGGCATCCGATTCCACGCCACTCACCCAGACCGCAGTGGCCTCGCCGCCCTCGGGGGGCTCGATGATCGGAGGGCCTCCCGTGGGGAAACTGCCAGGATTATCGAACATGGATTTGACCTCGTCCGCCTCGAGCAGCCGATTGTAGACCTGGACGTCATCAATAGCGCCGTTAAAGCTGAAGATGCCGTTGAAGGAGCCAATGACAAAGGGGGACTCTCCAAAGTCGTCAAAGGGTTCCAGATCGGACGCTTGAGCCACTTCCTCGCCATCCAGATAGAGTGTCAGGGTTTCATTGTCCGTCTGGCTGTAAACGGCTGCGACGTAGAGAGGCGTCCCCGGGACCACGGGATCGTCCGTGGTTTCGAACTGGGCGCTATCGCCGACGAACCACTGCAAGTTGCTCCCTCCTCGCAGAATGCCAAAGCTCGGCGTGCCGCCGTCGTCTTTGGCCACGATGGTTTGCAGTTCATCGCCCCCGTCATTGGCATTCATCCAGAAGGCGATGGAGAAATCGGTGAATTCTCCCAGGCTGGCGAAGTCCGCCGTGACCTGACCGCCGTTGAAGGACGCCGCGCTGCCGTCGCCGCCCACGAGGGTCGCTGCAGTGAGATCGATGTCTCCGCTAGCCACGGCGTGACGCTCGTTGCCGGTGACGTCACGGATCTCTTCGCCCTCCGTTTCGTCGAGGGTGTAGTGCGCCGCGGGGCCGGCAAAGTTCAAGGCGCGGGCGGCGAAGGCCACAGTGCGGTTGCGGATCGATTCCAAGGTGGAGTCGTTCTCGATGATCAATTCGGCATCAAAGGACCCGGTGTTGCCGTTGGTGTCGAGGGTGACGGCGATTTCGGCGACCTCGGTGGGGGCGAGGGAATCCGGGGCCGACTTGATGGAATAGAATTCCGCCCCCGGACCGGAGAAGGAAAGATTGGTCAGATTGACAGGGGCATCCAATCCGAGGTTCTTCACCAAGATGGTCACGCCCTGCCCGCCGGGTGCGGAATCGACTTCACCGAGATCCTTTCCGAACGTGGCCCACAGGTGAGAGGCTCCCCAGGGCCCGGCGTAGTAACTGATGGAGTTGAGAAAGGCGATCTGTCCGGCCTCAGTAAGATTGAATCGGCCGTAATCCGCCCCAATACCCTCGTTTTCCGCAGGCTCACGCGCGCCCATCATGAACATCATGCGTGGGCCCACGGCGACTTGACCGGTTTCCCATTCGGCGACGATGATCGCGCCGGGAGGGCCGTCGGTCTTGGTGGCGATGGCCTTGCCGCCTTTGGCCACGGCGTCGGTGGAGACGGAGGTGTTGCGATCGATGGCGAAATGCCATTCCGACGAAAGACCGTCGGTGAGTGTCAGACCTTCGAAGACCTTGTGGTCGGGTAGGTTGGCCTCGACGGGCGAAGGGGTGGCATCGGCCAGCCCGGTGCCGTCCATCCATTGCCAGCGCTCGGTGTCGTTCGTGCGGAGTATGTAAGGGGTGTGTGAAATGAGGGGTGTGGTGATGGTGTCATTCCAGACAAAGGTGTTGTAGGCGCCATTGCCGCTATTGACCTTGCGGCTGACGACGACGAGGTCCGCGGCGTTCATCGTGTTTTGTTGATCGGTGGTCGGCGGTTCATCGGCGACGACCATGAGTTCGACGTCGTGTCCGTCGGTGCGGAGCATCTCGGGAAACTCGACACCGGCCGGTCCGTCTTCCTGGACCACCCAGATGATTTGCGCTGCTTGCGCCTGGCAGAGAATAGTCCCGGCAAAGAGCCAGGGAAGGAGCCGGTTGAAGAATGAAGTGTTCATTTCAGTGTGCTTTCTTGCAGGGGAATGATCCCAGGTGAGTGAGAAACTAGATTATTAGCTCAAGCGGCCCGTTGGGGGATAGAGCGTGAGCGACAATCTTTGGCCCGAGAGCGACACCGAGCTCCTCCAAACTCAGAGACAGTGCTCTTGAAAGCGCTTGCGATAGGCCGCAGGTGTTTCCGGAATGATCTTTTGAAAGGCCCGGGTAAAATGGCTCTGATCAGAAAAACCGTGATCGGAGGCGATCTGGCAAATGGATTGGGGCGTGTAGATCAGGGCACGACAGGCGGATCGAACGCGCAAGATGCGGATATACTGCTGCGGCGTCGTACCGTAGTGCCGGCGAAACTGGCGTTCCAAGGCGCGCTCTGAAAGCCCTGCCATCTTTGCTAAGGTGCCGTTCTCGATCGCATTCGACATGTTTCGCGCAATGAACGCCACGACTTTTCCCAAGGGCAATCCCGACCAGTCCTCGCCATCCGTTTTCAATGGCCGGGCGATCCCCGCCGTGCCAAGGATCTTCCCGTTCTCATTGCGGAGCGGTACCTTGAAGGTCACGCACCAGCGCGCGAAGTGGGCAAATCGGCCGACGAGCTCAATCCGGTTGAGAATCTTCTCTCCGGTGAGCACCAACTCGTCGTCCGTGCGGAACTGGGCCGCGATGTATTCCGGGGAGAGGTCGAAGTCCGTCTTGCCGATCACATCCTCTCTCTTTTCCAGCCCGAGATTGATCAGGTTGCCCAAGTTGACCCAATGATAGAAACCGCCGGAGTCCTTGATCCAGAACTGCACATCCTCGAGGAAATCAAACAACTCGCAGATGGCCTGGGTAGGCCGCATGTCGGCCTCCCAGTTCTGATGCGTCAGAATCTCGACGGGGAGGGACGGGCTCCCTGGATTCTGCTTGTCGTTTTGTAGGGTCATCGAGCTGACTTGGGGTGATGCGGCAGGTAGGCGTATTGACGAAGCATATCCCAAATGGCCGGGATGCCCATCGCTGAAATTGGTAAGGCTGGGTCGGAGTTTTGATTGCACCGGGTGGCTCCGGCCGGCGAAGCCCGGCGACCACAGGATCGGAAAAGGGATCGGCGGGACGCCGAAATCACGTTGGGCGTTGGAAAAAGAAGCGCTAAAAAAGTTCGCGCTTTTGCGGCAGGTTCGTTTTAGAGTATGGGTAACGCCGTGAGAGAGTCATCAATACCAAGTGTAGGAGAGACCCTGGAGTCTGCTGAAGGTGCGGCC
>JANQJH010000398.1 GCA_028281705.1 Verrucomicrobiales bacterium | reverse complement strand
GCCATGGCGAAGGCGGGTCCCTATCCACGTCAATCGTGTCATCCGCTCTCAACAAGCACCTTGGTGGACGTCGATGTCCCCATCGACGTGAGTCGTGCCACACTTCCTCAGGATGAGTCCACCTGATGAATTCGATGCCTGCCACGCCGAATCCCGCCACGGTGGGAGAAGGCGAGTCCCCATCGATATGAATCCGGCCACTCCTCCTCAAACAAGCACCTCTTGGTGGATGCCGATGTCCCATCGGCGTGAATGGAGACATACGATCCCAACACCCCCCCAACGGCGCGGGGACCGCGCCATCCACCAAAGTTCACTCGTAGCCAGACTTGATCGTTCCGTCCACGCCACATTCCATCCACCAAGGCCAATCGTCAGGAGCCGCACACAAGCCGGAAGCGACTGGATTGCGCCGAATGTACGTCCACTTTTCTTCCTTGGACCTCTCGTTGCGCAATCGGTGATCAAAGAAATTGCTCTGCCAGACAACACCACTCGATCGACTGTGATACTGCTTCCAACTCCCGATCACCCTCCCGATGGCAATATGGGAAGGAAGATGAAGCAACGCATGAATGTGATCGGGCATCACCAAAAATAACGAAAGCCCCCATTGACCGTTCTCATGGTAAAACCGTGCCGAACTCAGTAGGGCTCTCGCCCGTGGAGTGTCAGTCAATGGGACAGAATCGCTCCGGTCCTGACGAATGCGAATGTGAAACTCACGATCCTCCGGATGCACCCAGAAAGAAACCTCGTGACCCAATCTCGCGGGATAAGACGGACGAGAAGAACTCATATCTCACTTCGGCCTACACTTCGGATCCAACATTCTTATTTGCCCCAATGGTGCCACTCCTCCTCAACAAGCACCTGGTGGATGCCGATGTCCCCATCGGCGATCTATCGTGCCACACCGAAGCCGTAGTGAAGGCGGATCCCTATCCGTGCCAATCGCGCCATCAGATCTCGACAAGCACGTTGGTGGACGTCGATGTCCCATCGACGTGAATGGGGCCATACGATCCTAACAAGCCCCCCTCAACGGCGCGGGGACCGCGCCATCCACCTGGCGGACGCCAACAGAAGTCGACGTCCGCCTGGTTATGAGCGCACAAGACCCTGCCTAGTCCGTACTGCCTGAGAGCCTTTCCTTCACCTTGGCCTCGACCTCACCATAGAGTTTCTCATCGGCCTTGAGGGCCTCCTTCGCGGCGTCACGCCCCTGGGCCAGCTGATCGCCTTCATAGCTAAACCAGCTTCCACGCTTTTGGATGAAGCCATACTCGAGGGCCAAATCGAGAAGCGATCCCACCGACGAGATCCCTTCATTATACATGATGTCGAATTCGGCCTCTTGAAACGGAGGAGCCACCTTGTTCTTCACGACCTTGATACGGGTGCGGCTCCCCTGAACCGTTCCATCGGTTGCCTTGATCTGACCGATCCGGCGGATATCGATCCGCACGGAGGAAAAGAACTTCAGGGCACGTCCACCCGGCGTGGTCTCCGGATTACCAAACATCACCCCGATCTTCTCACGAATCTGGTTGGTGAAGATGCAAACCGTGCGCGCCTTCGAAATGAGGGAAGTCAGCTTCCGCATGGCGGCACTCATGAGGCGGGCCTGTGTCCCCACCGTCGAGTCGCCGATCTCCCCCTCCAATTCCTGTTTCGTGACGAGAGCCGCCACCGAATCGAGAACGACCACATCAATCGCGTTGGAGCGCACCAGGGCTTCGCAAATCTGGAGCGCTTCCTCACCCGAAGACGGTTGCGAGACCAGCAGATCGTCGAGATTGACTCCGAGACGTTTGGCATACTGGGGATCCAGAGCGTGCTCGACGTCGATAAAGGCGGCCAGTCCGCCGCGCTTCTGTGCCTGCGCGATGGCAGTGAGGGTCAGCGTGGTCTTACCGGAAGACTCCGGTCCGTAAATCTCGATGATCCTGCCCCGGGGCATCCCACCCACTCCGAGAGCCCGGTCGATGAGAAGGTTTCCCGTGGGAATGACGTCGACATCGACGCGGTGTTCATCGCCCATCCGCATGATGGCGGTCTCTCCGAATTCCTTCTGGATCGAAGAGATGGCGAGATCGAGATTTTTCTTACGCGCCTCGGCGAGCTTGGCGGCCGCCTTGTCTTGGGCAGTGGTGGCGGCGGGCTTGGCGGAGGCTGGTTTGGAGACAGCGGAGGCGGAGGAGGCAGCTTTGGAATCGGCCATTGGCTTAGGTTTAGCAGCAACAGTACTCATGACAATTCGTTTTGGATTGTCGCGAGCCTACCGGACCAAAAACTGCCCCGCAAGCAAATAAGTGTTCTTTTGAACACTTATTTGCTTTTGCCCTATTTTCTAGTCTCAAACGTCCTCTTTCGTCCTCCGCGCGTTGCCGCGAAAGGCAGGGGTCAGTTCTTGCGCAGCTCCTCGGCCCGCTTGCGCAGTTCCTCCGCCTTCTTGCGGAGTTCTTCGGCCTGCTTCTCCAGCTTGGAGATCTCGTCCATCTTCCCCTTGCGCCGCTCGAGTTCCTTTTCAAGGCGGGCAATCTCCTGTTGAGCGGCCTCCTCCTGGTCGTGATTCCGGTCGTGCTTCTCGGCAATCTCGGCGAGAAGCTTCTCCCATTTACTCTGCTGTTGAAGCTCGCGTTCGAGGGCCTTCTTGAGTTCCTCCACCTTTGCCTTGGACTTCCCGATCCCCTCCTCGGCTTGTTCCCACTGCTCGTGCTCCCGGGCGATCGTTTTGGCGAGAGCAGCCTGAGTGCGGCGGGCCGCCTCCAGCTTCTTTTCAAGCTCCGGAGCGGCGGCTGGCTTGGCCTTGACCTCCGCCTTGGGCTTGGACTGCTGCTGGGCCTGCGAAGGGGAGGCCATCAAGACCATCCCCAGAGTCATTGTCAGAATCGTTTTCATGGGTGAATCGGTTGGTTCAAAGAGCGATGCTGGCCCAGCTCTCTGTTTCGCGTCGAGCGAAATACTGTAAACTTGTCTCCTCATTTATGGAGAGGCGCCCCCTCCCGGAGCCCCGCCACGAAAAAAGCGCACCCGCAGGCGCGCTCTCTTCGGCTTTAACACACAATTAGAGACAGATTTAGTTGCGGCGGAGCCGCTCGGCCTCCCTCAACAAGTCCTCGACGGCCTTCTCAAGCTCCTTTGCGCGAGCCTCCAACTCTTCAACCTCGCGCGCCGCTTCTCCTCTCCGCCCAGTCTCTCCGCGCAGCTTCTCCGCTTTTTCCTGTTCGTGATTCGCATCGTGGCGCTTGGAAAGCTCCTCAACAAATTCTTCAAGTTCCCGGTGACGCTCCACCTCCCCGGCCAGCGCTTTCCGAAGCGCGGCGATCTTGGCACTGGAAGCCCGCATCTCGCTCCTCGCCCGGTCAATCTCCCTGTGCTCCCGGTCATGCTGACGCTGCGCCGCGGCAGATCTCAACTCGCGCATCTCGACCTCATTGACCGCCGAGGCCTTTCGCCGGTCCGCGTGCTCGTCCCGTTCGTGGTTCTCGTCATGAGCCTTTACCAGTCTGTCGACTTGTTTCTGCAATTCACTCCGGCGCGCGTTCACACGGGCGAGTTCCCTCTCTAGATCGGCGGACTTCGAAACTATCTTCCTCATTTCCCGCCTCATCTCGGCGATCCGCGCGTGCTCCAGGTCGTGCCGCCGCTGCTCTTCCGCACTCGGAGAGTGCCCGGCCGCTCTCTGCTTCTCATGGTTCTCGTCATGGGCCTTCACCATCCTGGAGATCCGCGCTTCCATCTCCTTTCGGTGGGACACCTCGCGGGCAAGGACTTGTTTCAAGTTGGCGGACTTCATCCGCAACGCTCCGATCTCACGCCTGAGTTCTTCAATCCGGGCATGTTCGCGGTCGTGTTGGGTGCGGGTATCCACTGCTCCCCGGCGGGAGCCCGCGGCCAGACGGCTCAAGTCCGGAGGACTCGCGAGTTTCACTCGGTGTTGTTCGGTTCTCCGAAGTTCCGTGTCTTGCCCGTAAAGCGGTGTCAGCGAGGCAATCACAGCGAGGATCGGTGTCAGGGTCGATTTCATCATTGGTTGTTTGGGATCGGTTCGAGGAAAGAGCGTCGCCACTGCGGCGATCTGTTTGCTTCCCAGCCCGTTAAAGCCGGCTCCTCACGGCCATGTCTATCGATCTGAGCAATGTTCCAATTGTCACTATCAATACACTCGAATCCCATCTTCCGGGTATGATCGCCATCATGGATTTCGACCCCGTCACTTTCAGCCTCCGCGCAGGCTGGCTCGGCATGCTGGGCGGCGTCTTGAGCGGAGCCCTCATGGGTCTCTTCTTCCTGAAACCGGACTGGATGGGTGGCTACGGAAGCCAGCCCCGGCGGCTCGTGCGGCTGGGACACATCTCGTTCTTTGGAATCGGGCTCCTCAACCTCTTCTACGCCCTCTCCCTCACTCCCCTCGAAGTTCCGGAAACCGCCGCCCGCTGTGGATCGCTGGCCTTCCTGACCGCCCTCATTTCAATGCCGGCCTGCTGTTTCCTGACGGCGTGGCGCACTCCGATGCGCCACCTCTTCCCCATTCCCGTCCTCAGCACCGCCACCGGCATCGTCCTCATTATCGCGAACAGCTTCTAACAGCCGCCATCCAACGAACCCGAACCGGAACGACTGCGCCATGAGAATCGGATTCATCGCCATCAGCGGACTGCGCATGGCCGATCCCGGACTCCTCGAACTCGGGATGACCTTCCCCAGTGTCGCTCGCCGGGCCAAGGAAATCGAAGCCCTTCCCTCCCTCGGCCTTCTCACCATCGCGGGCATGACTCCGAAGGACGTGGAGGTCGAGTATCTCGAGGTGAGGGATGTCGATCACGAGAACCTGCCGCTGCACTTCGATGCGGTGGCTCTTTCGACCTTGAGCGGAACCGCCAAGGAGGCCTTCCGGCTGGCCGCCCGCTTCCGCGAGTTGGGCACCCCGACCATCCTGGGCGGCCTGCACGCCACTCTCGCTCCGGACGAGTGCCGGAAACACGTCGACTGCCTCATCATCGGCGAGGGCGAACCGGTCTGGCCGGAGGTCGTGCGCGACCTCAGGAAAGGGAAGCTGCAACCGGTCTACGATGCCCGGACCCGCGGACCGTTCGATTTCCGGGAAGCGCCTCTCCCCCGTTTCGATCTCCTCGACCCCGACCGCTACCCGCGCTTCACCGTGCAAACGCAGCGGGGCTGCCCCTTCGCCTGCGAGTTCTGCGCGGCCTCCATGCGCCTCTCGCCCACCTTTCGCACCAAACCGGTCGAGAAGGTCCTGCGCGAGATCCGCCGCATCAAAAGCCTCTACCGTCGGCCGTTCATCGAGTTCGCGGACGACAACACCTTTGCCGACAAGAAACACGGCAGGGCTCTCATGCGAGGCCTGGCGCGGGAGGGCGTGCGCTGGTTCACCGAAACCGACGTCTCGGTCGCGGATGACGAGGAGCTTCTCTCCATGATGCGCGATGCCGGCTGCTACCAAATCCTGATCGGCCTAGAGAGTCCCCGTTTCGATTCACTCAACCGGGTCGAACAAAAATCCAATTGGAAGGCGCGCCGCACCGATCGCTATCTGCGTGCCATCGAAACCATTCAGCGCCATGGCATCACCGTCAACGGCTGCTTCGTGATGGGCCTCGACGGAGACGGCCCGGAGTGCTTCAATAACGTGTTCGATTTCGTCGAAAAGTCCGGCCTCTATGACGTCCAGATCACCTACCTCACTCCGTTTCCCGGCACGCCTCTCTGGTCCCGTCTCTCTGAGGAGGGCCGCCTTCTCAGCGCGGAGGCCACCGAGCGCTGCACCCTGTTCGACATCAACTTTCAACCGGACTCCATGTCGATCGAGGAACTGCGCGAGGGATTCTGGAACCTCACCCGGCGCCTCTACCGTCCCGAGTTCGTGGAACAACGCAACCGCAACTTCCGCCGCCACCTCCGTCAACGCGTCAAGGAAAGGCGACGCATAGCATGATCTTCTCCAACCAACCTTCCTCGCACCGTTCCTCCGCTTCGGCCGGCGATCCTGCCCGTCGTCGATGGCCGGTCGCGGCAACCGTCCTTCTTGTTTTTGTTATGACTTCCTGCACCTCTCGTTCCGATCACCACCATGTCGCGGCCAAGGCCGTCGCCAAGCCCAAGGGCAAGGTCGTGCTCGTTCACGGCATCTTCGACACCCGCATCACCATGCGCCCGCTCCGCAAGGCCCTGGTGGAGGGCGGCTACGAAGTTCTCGTGCCCTCGCTCAAACCGATCGACGGCCGCAACGGCCTGGAACCGCTGGCCCGCCAACTTCGAGACGTCATCGATGGCGAATGGAAGAAGGGATCCCGGTTTTCCGTCGTGGCGTTCAGCATGGGAGGCCTGGTCTCGCGGCACTATCTCCAGAATCTCGGGGGAGCGGAACGCTGTGAGGGACTCTACACCATCGCCACTCCCCACAACGGGACCTACACCGCCTATCTCTATCCTGGCCGCGCCACCAAACAGATGCGGCCGGACAGCGACTTCCTCAATGCCCTCCGCAAAACCGAAGCGGTCTTCGAGAAGATCCCGATCACCTCCTACCGCAGCCCTCTCGATGTCGTGATGCTCCCCACCGACAGCCCCAAGTGGGAACGCGCCGACAACGTGCGCTTCTGGTCCGCCATTCACCCCTCCCTGATGTGGGAAGAAGAACTCCACGCGGACCTCTTGAAGCGCCTGGAGAAGAACGGGAAGGAAGACTGATCCGCACCCGGACGACTCCTCCACCTGAGCTTCGAGCACCAATCCGGCGGTGCCCCGTTTCAGTTTATAAGTGAGAAGAAACCGACTGATTCGTTAATCGAGGTCAAAGGAATCATGATCTCGGGCGAGTGGCGCACGGATATCCTGCCAAAAAGAAACCATGAATTGCTTCGACGAGCCCCTATATCCGCTCCATAATCAAGCTCAACCGGCGCAACCGACCCAAGACCAAATGATTCCAAGACAACCATCCAAGGCACTCCAAGCAGCCCTCGGCCTTCTGATCACCTTCTCCTCGGTCCATGCCGTGCCCGTTCCCGACTTCGCTCTCGAAGATGTCAACTCCACCTCGCCACGTTACGGAGACTCCGTCTCTCCGCGTAACTATCGCCATCAGGTTTCTGCCTACTACTTCGGAGCAGCGACATGACCTTACTGTCAAAGCCAGTTTGGCTTTCTGCAGCAGATCTACGACGAATTGGCCGCTGAAGCGAATCCCGACTACAAGATCGAGATTCTCGGCGTCAATTGGAACCTGAGCAACACCACCTCCAACAGCGTCATCACGGACGGGAGGGATATTCCCTGGCTGCAGGACACGACTGACGAGAACGTTCAAACCTCCTGG
>JANQJH010000518.1 GCA_028281705.1 Verrucomicrobiales bacterium | reverse complement strand
GTCCAGGTAACGCAAGACGGCGTGCCGATCGGGTTGCACGATCCGACCTTGGAAAGGGAAACCAATGCCAGCGGTAATGTTCGTTCGAAGACCTGGGCGGACTTCGACGCCATCACGCGGAAGAACGGGAAGCGTGTCGATCACCTGGATGAGATCCTCACGGCGCTGAATGCGGACGTGGAAAGAGTCTTCCTTGACGTTCGGACGGCGGAGGTTGAAGTGATCGAGCCCCCGATTCGCAAGGCTGGGCTGGATGAGGAAATCCTGACGTTTTGCGTGTTCTCCCACCCTCAATATCAAGCGTATCGCCGCGTGTTTCCCTCTTCGGAGATCCTCTACAAATCCTATCGCTTGCCGAGCGAGTGGACGGTCGATGCCTTGCGCGCCATTCGGCATCGAGGCTACGACGGATTGGGATTTCCCATGAACACTTCCCTACCGACGAAGCGGTTCATGAAGGCCTTGGCCAAGAACGATCTCAAGTCCTTCGCCTTCATCGTGCAGACGCGCGATCAATTGAGCGAGCTCGAGCGGCTCCGTGTCGACTACGCGGTCGTGACCGGTGCTCCCAGTTTTTTGCAGTAACCATTTGGTCCCGTCATCCTGTATCAGAGAATTTCTAGAATTCTCAGTGTGACCAGTGCGGCTTAACGGCACCAAGTGATTGCCCGTTCATGATCATCCCGCTAGGCTCTGGGTTGTTTCACCTGAACAATCAGACCCATTATTGACGATGAATCGGTTAGCAATGTTGGCGTTTGTCGCGTCGGTTACGAGTTGGCAAACGACTTCGGACGTCTACGCGGCCCCGCGAGAACCCTGGTCCACATCGCGGATTAGTGGTGATCCCTATCCCAGGGCGCCCTATCAAATCCGTCCAGTCTTTCCCCATCTCCGCTTTCAGCGACCCACCTCTATCGAGGAGATCCCCAACGCCAATCGACTCCTGGTGACCGAGATCGGCGGGAAGATTCACAGCGTTGAGAAGGGATCGCGAGGCGGCCATGCGAATCTCGTCATTGATCTCGCTGTCCACGCTGGGGGAGGTGTCTCCGTTTTTGATGCGGAGTTTCATCCAGACTTTCTCAACAATCGTCAGGTGTTCCTTTGTTACGTCCATCCAGGCGAGGAGGGTCACACCCGTGTGTCACGTTTTGAACTGTCGCCGGCGACACCGCCCGAGATCCTTCCGGGCACGGAACAGGTGATCATCACCTGGCCAGACGGCGGGCATAACGGCGGGTGTTTGGAGTTTGGCAAGGACGGGTATCTCTATATCTCAACGGGTGATGGATCGGGTCCGAATCCCCCTGACGGATTGACCACCGGGCAGGATGTCTCCGACCTCTTGGGGGCGGTCCTTCGGATCGATGTCGATGTCGACCACTCAGAGGGCGGTCGCGCTTACGAAATTCCTCAGGACAATCCCTTCCGCGATCTCGAAGGCGCCCGGCCGGAGATCTGGGCTTATGGCCTGCGAAATCCCTGGAAGATCGGCGTGGATCAGGAGACCGGCGAGGTGTTTGCCGCGGACAACGGATGGGAGACGTGGGAGTTGGTTCATCGGATCGTCAAAGGTGGCAACTGCGGTTGGCCGGTGATGGAGGGTCGGGACTTGCTTCGCAGTGAAGTCCCGATCGGACCCACCCCGGTGATTCCTCCGTTCAAAGATCATCCTCACACAGAAGCGAACTCGGTGATTGGCGGACCGGTTTACCGCGGTCAACGGTATCCTGATCTGAACGGCTGGTTCGTTTACGGCGATTACATCACGGGAACAATCTGGGCCGTCAAGGCGAATGGCGACGAGGCCAAGAACGCCTCCTTTCGGACGCTGGTGGACACGGATTTACGCGTCGTTGCGTTCACGGAAGGAAGTGGCGGCGAACTGTATGTGCTCGATTACGATTCCACGGAGCAGCTCTATGAACTTGTTCCCTCCGAGGCTGAGGAGGAACGGAATGACCAACCGTTTCCCAGGCAGCTCAGTGAGACGGGATTGTTTCGCTCTCTGACAACGCTAGAGCCCATGCCGGGGGTGGCGCCCTATGAGGTTCGAGTACCCCGGTGGATGGACGGCGCCAGCGGAAAGCGTTGGATTGCCATTCCCGGCGATGGTGTGGCCGAGTTCGCGCCGGAAGACGGATCAATCGGATTTCCCGAGGGCACCGTCTTGGTGAAGCAGTTGGATTTGCCGCAGCGTGATGGCAAGGCGGCGATCCGGCTTGAGACCCAAATGCTCCACTACGAAGATTCTACTTGGCGGCCGTATAGTTATGTTTGGGATGAATCCGGTTCCGAGGCGACCCTCGTGGATTCAATTGGCCTCGATCGCACCATTGAAACGACCCATGCGTCCGGGGCTACGTTGTCGCGTCGATGGCATGTCAGTGCCCAGAACGAATGCCGGTTGTGCCACAATGCCGACGCGGGTTTTGTGCTAGGGTTTGCCCCGAATCAATTGGAGGATCAGCTGTCGACCCTGACGGCCATGCGCCTATTCGACGCCCTTCCTCAGGTGCCGGGCGAGCAGCGTTTGGTGGACCCAAATGATGCCTCTCACAATCTCAATGATCGGGCGCGCTCCTATCTTCATGCCAATTGCGCGATGTGTCATCGTCCGGGAGGAAGCGCGATCGCTTCCATCGATCTCCTGCGCGAACTCCCTTTCGACCAGCTGCGAACGAACAAGGAAACGGGAATCGGCACCTTTGGCATCGGCGACGCCAAAGTCATCGCCAATGGTGACCCGTTTCGCTCAGTGTTGATGTATCGGATGTCGAAGCTCGGCTATTCGCGCATGCCTTACATTGGCACTCAAGTGGTGGACAGTGCGGGCGTGGCTCTGATTGCCGAGTGGATTCGCTCGCTGGAAGACGCGGACGCCTCCAGCGATGAAGTCTCTTCCCCGCCGCTGGTGAAGGATTCGGTCGAGGCGAAGGCGTTGGCCCTCCTGGGCCGGGAAACTGAGGGAGGACGCGAGGAACGGGACGAGGCAATCCGCGTGTTGACGCAATCCACGGAAGGATCCTTGGCCTTGGTTTCGCTGCTTCATGCCGGTTCGCTGCCGGAACCGGACGCGACTGCCGCGGTCAAGATGGGCAACGAAGTCTCGGAGACGAATATTCGAGGCCTCTTTGAGACGTTCATTCCGGAGTCGAAACGGCGGAACCGCCTGGGGACGAACATCAATCCCGAGCAAATTCTGAGCCTCGAGGGGAGTGCCAATCGAGGAAAGACCATTTTCTTTGGCGACGGCGCTCTCTGCAAAGCCTGCCACCATCCTCGTGACAAGGAGCTTTCCATCGGAACGACCCTGGTGGCGATCAGCGAAAAGTACCGGCAACCTTCGGAACTCTTGCGCCATATCCTGGAACCCTCGCTCCGGATCGATGAACCGTTTGCCAGCTACAAACTCGAATTGACTAACGGGACAACCATCAATGGCGTGATCGCGGAGAAACTGAACGATACGGTCGTTGTCAAAACGGCCGAGTTGGAAGAGTTGAGGATTCCCGCCACGGAGATTCGGGAAATGGAGAAGAGCTCGCATTCACCCATGCCCGCCGGACTTCTCAGCGATCTGACCGCGCAAGAGGCCGCTGATCTGCTTGACTATATTCTCTCTCTAGGCGGAAATCCCTGATCGATAGTCCATGGACGAAGTTTTTCATCACTCGGTGACATTGGAGGGTGAGCGGCTTCATGCCTTGACCGAAAGGAAAGATCTTCCCGGGCTGATCCGCTTCGGTTTGCAATTCGGTGTCTTCATCCTCTCGGCGGTGATCGCTGTTTGGCAGTTTGAGCGGCAGAACTGGTGGTGGTGTGCTCTTGCTCTGTGCGGCGTGGCATTGTTGGTTCCTTCGATGTTCGCCGCGGCCCACGAGACGGTTCATCGAACGGCATTCAAGAGCCGGAGAATCAATGACGTGGTGTGCTGGTTGGCCGGTCTCGGCTTTGTCTACATGCCAGAGTTCAATCGTCAGTTTCACTTTGCGCATCATCGCCACACCCGTGATCCCAAGCTTGATCCCGAATTGGCACGGCTCGGGCGGCCGGGTGCGTCGGTGACGTCGGGTTTGCCTGTGTATCTTGCCTTTGTTTCGGGAGTTCCCCTGTTTGCCATGAAGACAGCCTTTATCGGCCTCCTGGTGTTGCCCTTGCCTTTGGCAGCGAAGGAGAAGCTCTTTCCCTACATCAAACCGGCTTCCTTTCCCAAGGTTCAATACCAAGCGCGCGTCTTTGCCTTGTGTTACGCGGCTCTGGGCGTTGCCGGCTGCCTGTGGTGGCCGGGGATCTTCTCCCTCCTGGTCGGGTTGTTGGCGGGACACGGTCTTCTCTGCGTTTATCTTGTGGCCGAACATGGGGGATTGCCTCACGAAGGCAGTATCCTGGAGCGCACGCGCACGACGCACACGAATGCCTTCGTCAGATTCATGATGTGGAACATGCCCTATCACGCGGAGCATCATGCCTACCCGGCCGTTCCGTGGCATGCCCTGCCGCAGTTGCATCAACTCATGGAGGAGGATCTCGTTCACACTTCGGCGGGCTATCCCCGTTTGCATCGGCGGGTGCTCTCCCGGCTTGCCCGGGGTGAAGCGTTTCACGAAGACGGGCCATGATCGAAAAGGGTTTGCTCGGCGAAGGCGATGAGGCGTAGCCTGGTTTCACGCCAACGTCAGTTCATGAGGGCCTTTCAAAATACGCAAGACCGTCATTCCTATACGCTCGCTCTTGCCGCGCTTGTATTCGTCTGCCTTCTTCAATTTCCATGGCAACCGCTTCACGCGGGTGACGGTGTACGGGTGGGCGCCGCGGCCATCAACCTCAAAGCGATGGACACCATGGTGATCGCCGGGGGCATTCACCCGGGAACGGCCCATGGGCAGGAGGGCGAATTGCGTGCCATGGCCGTCGTTCTGCAGAAGGATTCGGTGAAACTTGCCCTCGTCACCCTGGATATTCTCATGATCACGCGAGCGGATCTCGCGCCTGCGATCGAGGAAATCGAAGAGGCCACCGGGATTCCCGAATCACACATTCTCATTAACTGTACCCACACGCATCATGCCCCCAGTACCATGCAGGTCCACGGCTATGCCGCTGACCTGGGATTCACCCTCCGTGTGCAGAAAGGCATCGTCAAGGCGGTCGCCCAGGCGAACGAGAACCTAACCAAAGAGGAATGTGACTTTCATTTCCACCTCGGCCGCGAAGAGACGGTGGGTCAGAACAGCCGCCAGTTGTTACCCGATGGCAGCGTCTACTGGATTGGGCCACGCGATCAGTTTGTCCGGCCCACGGGTCCCTTCGATCCTGAGCTTCCCGTACTCGCCTTTCGCCAGGGCGAAAGCAAGGCGCTTCAGGCCGTCCTCTTCAATCACTCGACGCACACCATCGGG
>JANQJH010000366.1 GCA_028281705.1 Verrucomicrobiales bacterium | reverse complement strand
TGGCCGTAATCTTCGCAGCGGTCCTCCAGACCGGCGATCTTGAAGGCGCGGATCGTCGCCGATTCAAACTGGATCCCAGCGGCCATCGCGGCCATGGCGGGATCTTCCAGAGCCATCGTCGTCCGGCTCATGATCCGGTAATCGGGCACTTGAAGATCCGCCAGGATCCGGCGGAAGTCCTCCCAGTACCAGGCGCCGCCGAGGCATTCCCCATGGAAAACGGGGTCGTTGCGCAGCGACTCCGGCAGACGGCGTGAGACAAAGACATCCGAAAAATAGAGTTCACCCCCCGGCTTGAGCACGCGGACGATTTCCTCTAGCACGCGGCGCTTGTCAGGACAGAGATTGAGCACGCAGTTTGAAATCACGACGTCAACTGAACCATCCTCGATCCCCAGAGCCGCCAGATCTTCCAAAGGCCCCCGGGCAAAACGAATGGCATCCTGCGGAAGCTCAAACGACTCCGACAAGACCTCGCGATACCTCTCCGCGATTTGCAATTGAGCATCCGTGAGATCCACTCCAATCACCTTTCCATTGGGACCGACAAACTGGGCGGCGGTGTAGACGTCCCGGCCGGTCCCGCAGCCAAGATCGAGCACACAACAACCCTCGAGAACCAAGGGAAGCGGCGATCCACACCCATAGAATTTTGTCAGGATTTCCTGTGGAAGCCTCGCCATGGCCCCGCGCAACCATTCGGGCGGCGCCTCAGCGCTGCAACAGGCAGACGTCTTCAAATCAGCGCTGCCGCTGAGCACGCGGCCGTAGTAAGACTGGGAATTATCGTGGTAGTTCAGCGTGGTAGACATGGTGAAAACAGGGAGGAAGGAAGGAACAGAAACGCACCGAAAACGGGCAAATTCGAAGAGTCAGCGCAATGTCATTCAATCAATCAACTTTTAACATTCATCATTCAAGCGTCATCATTCGCAAGCACCGCCCCGCCACAGCTTGACCCCGAACCCGCCGTGCAACCATAACAATGGCTCCCCGTGGCGATGGGACGACCCGGCGTCGACGAGGGATCGACGTCCCAAAGAAACAAACCCGTTCCCCCATCGTCTGTCCACTGCAACCCGAGCATCTGATTGAAGTCGCAATCATAAACCTCTCCCCGCCAACTGACACTGATCGTGTCTCGGCACATGAGGGCGTCGACCGTCTGGGGATTGAAGGCCTCGACCAATAACTCCATGTAGCGATCGTAGGATCCATTGCGCCGCAACCAGGAGGCAAAGCGCGATACGGGAAGATTGGTGATGGCGTAGAGCCGGTCGAAGGTGATCCCGAAGTGTTTCTTCAGCTCGCGCTTGTAGTCGTCCTCCAAGCCCGCCTGATCCGGCGGCAACCAATCGCCGCCGGGGTTGTAAACCAGTTGCAGTGGGTAGCGGCTGTCCCCTCGCCCATAGCCCAGGGCATTGAGTTCCCGCAGGGCCTCGATGCTACGATCAAAAACGCCTTCGCCACGCTGGGCATTGACGTTCTCCGCCGAATAGCAGGGCATCGAAGCCACGACCTCTATCTCGTGCTCCCGCAGAAAAGGCCCCACCCAAGCATAGCCGGGCTCATTGAGAATCACGAGATTGCACCGGTCCATGAGATGGGTGCCCGGCGCCCGCCTGCGGATACTCTCCACCAAGTAGCGGAAGTCCGGCACCATCTCGGGAGCACCGCCCGTGAGATCCACCGTCCCAGGTCGATGCGTTTCGATCCAGTCCAGCACCCGATCAATCGTCTCCCGCGTCATGATCTCCTTCCGGCCTGGACCGGCATTCACATGGCAATGCGTGCAGGTGATGTTGCAGAGCTTGCCCAGATTGAGTTGGAGAGTCTTCGTCACCCCCCGACTCAGGCCGAGACCGTGCCGGTCCAAGGTGCGGGCAAACGAGGGCACCGGCTGGGCGAGAAGTTTCTCAGAAGAAGAGATCATGTTGTGTCCGAATGACTGAGCGACGTGGCCTTGGCTTTATTCCAATTCTCGAGACTGGTTCTCGGCAACCCCGCTCAGAACGTGTTTTTCCACATCATGGATTCCACCGGTTTGGCGGAGCGCTCATTGTACTTGGCCGAGCCTTTGGCGCTGTAAAGGGTCTTCACGTCTCCCTTCACCTCAAAGTAGATCAGCTGGGCAATGGGCATCCCCTCGTAGACGCGAACGGGTTGGCTCACGGAGATCTCCAAAGTCCAGTGATTGCAAAAGCCCACGTCCCCCTTCCCCGCCGTGGCATGGATATCGATGCCCAAGCGGCCCACACTCGATTTGCCTTCCAAAAAAGGCACGTGCTTGTGGGACTCCGTGTATTCCTGCGTCACCCCCAGGTAGGTTTTTCCCGGAAGGAGCACGTAGCCCTCGGGAGGGATCTCGATGTGATCGATCTGATTGTGCACCCTGGCGTCCAGGATCTCATCGCGATAGGTGGCCAGGGACTTCGAGAGATGGACATCGTAGCTGTTGGTCCCCAGCGCCGTGTCTTTGAAGGGTTCCACGACAATATCGCCGGAAGCCATGGCTTGACGGATCGCTTGGTCAGACAGAATCATGAGGAGCCTTGGTTCGTTCGCTGCAAATAAGGAAGCCCCGAGTGATGCGGACACTCCTGTCCGCCCCAGCGCTGATTTCGAGATTGAAGTGCTTGCTCACTAAAGCGGAAGCCAAGGATGTCAACGGTTCTCCTCCTGCTGAACAGCGGTCGTCTCGTCTTCCTTGGGCATGTTCTTCTTGATGGTGTCGATCAAGCCCCAGATACCCACGGAAGCGATGGCGATCATGCTCAGCGTGAGGATCCCGTCATAAATGCGCCCCGGTTTCAGCTCGTCGGGCAGCCACCGCCGGCGCATGATGAGTGCGGCGAAGACGACAATCAGGAGAATCGCGGTGGTGGCCGCGCCCCCGATGAGAACCATCGCCGTGGGCGCCTGCATGAAGAGGTAGCAGGTTCCCCAGATCGTGGGGATGATCCAGGCGCAGGCCGCGATCCACCGGCGGCGTTGTTTCAGATCGTGAAAATCCAACAAACCGATCTGGCCGAAGGCGTCGGTGAACAGGCGGGTCCAGGCCGCCAAGGCCGCCAGCAGAGTGGAAAAGAGGACGACGAAGGCACCCACGAGAAAGAAATTCTTGGCCCAACCGCCAAGGGAATCCGTGTAGATCCGGGCTAGGACATCGATGAGATCTTTCTTCTCCGGCAGAAGACTCTGTGAGTGCAGCACGGCAGCCCCCAAGAGGTAGAACACCGCCGTGACCAAGGTGTAGGCCGCCAGGGCGAGCAAGGCATCCATGTACATCACATTGATCCAACTCCGCGCCCGTTTGTTCCAGGCTTCGGTGTCTTCTCTCGGGCCTGTGTTGGCCGCATAACCTTTTTCAATGAGCCAGTAGTTGTAGGCCATGATCTCGTCGCCGCCCACACCCGTGATGCCAAACACCGCCAGGGCGACAAAGAGCGTTGCCTGATCAGGAATACGAAAACTGAGACCGGATCCGATCTCTTGGAGGCTGATGGCCATGGGTGTCCATTGCAGGGAGATCAAGGAGACGATGGTAAACAGCGTGAAAAGCCCGATCATGAGGAGCGACCATTTCTCAATCGGCTTGTAATAACCGCGGTAAACGAGCAGCGCGACCAGAACCACTAGCAAAGCAACCCAAGCCGCCTCCGGCCCGCCCATCTTGGCTAGCAAAATGGCAACCCCGCCGACAATGCCCCCGACCT
>JANQJH010000334.1 GCA_028281705.1 Verrucomicrobiales bacterium | reverse complement strand
TCTGCAAGTCTGGACAATGGGAAGAAACGTGGAGTGAGTATCGGAGCCAATGTTGGAACAAGGCGGCCTAAATCAGTCGAAATTCAGACTTTCACCCTTTATATCTTCGACGACAGGCTTCGCGCCGAAGGGGAACTCCAAGTGCGTCACCGGATTCCCTACTCGGATCTAACGAGTTTGTCGAAAGAGGAACTGGAGCACTACCGGGAGAAGCGGGAGCCCTTGAGTTTTGGCCATACCCTGGAGGATCAGATCGGGGGACAGACAGCGGCGGGCTTCGCGGTCACGGGCTTCTACGAAGATGACTGGGGGCCGGACTCGGACGACGTGCTCTCACGTTACATCAAGGGTTTCGTGGCGACGAAGGCAACCAAATGGATTTGATGGTGTGTTCGCCAGGAAAGTGAGGGGGACTTTAGTCCCGATGACAGATAAGCGAACCCAGGGACTGAAGTTCCTGCCGCTTTCTGATCGATATTCAGCGCCATCATCATTTCTAGTCGATTTCGCAGTATGTGAGGTTGCCTGTGTTCGCACTAGAATGAGCGTGCTGTCCAGCTCCCAGTCCCGGAGGGACGAAAAATGTTAGCCGGTGGCGCAGCAACGCGGAACCACCGGGTATCTGGTCGGACGCAACAGCACCCTGAAGGGGTGCCAGAGATCCACCATTCGAGGAGGGGTGATCACTGATTGGGCCATTCTTGTGGTGACGACTGTGCGGCGACGGGTGTCCCTCAAGGCAGACATTTCTCCCGCCCTGCCAGGGCGGTATCATGCATGGTTACGCAATTCCGGCAGTTCCGCTTCGCTCCACTGCCGGCTACCATCTCTCGTCCCTTCGGGACGACACCAAGAGCGCTGCGGCAATGCCCGAGATGGAAAAGAGTGCTGGCGCGCAGAATAACGAATGGCAATGCATGCTCCCACCTTCACTCGGAGGCTGCCAGCGGGAGGGTGACCTCATCCATCTGGAGAAGGCGTTGGCACTCCTTGAGGAGCCACTCCCCGTGCATGAAGGGTTCGTAGCTCACGTCTTGCCAGCGGATCTGACCATCGCCATCGATGAGGAAGGTTCCGTGAAGGGGCAATTCTTCGAATTCGTCGTAGGCGCGGAAGGCCTTGAATCCCTCTTGTCCGTGATCGGAGACCAGGGGAAAGGGAAAGGGATTCTCGCCGTCTCCATTTTGAAAGGTGGTCTTGAGGCCCTCCACGGTGTCCGTGCTCACGGCCATGACTTCGATCCCGGCGTCAGCGTACTCAGCGTGCAAGGGCGTGAAGTGGTTCAGTTGATCCATGCAATGCGAGCATCCCTTGCCCAGATAGTAGATGAGGAGGACGGGCTTGCCGGAAAATTGTGAGGAGGCCAAGAGCTGGCCATCGGCCTGGGGAAACTCCCAGTCCGGTGAGGGAGAGGGGCCCCAGCGGAACGGGCCCAGTTCGTCGAGCGCGGGGCGCTCGATGAGATCATCGGCTTCTTCGCGAGGCAGACGCCAGTCCTCCGGATACTTGAGTTCCTTGGCAATGTCTTTCAAGGCCACCATGGGCGGGCTGTCGAGATCGGCGGTGGCGGCGAGCCGGCGCAGGCTTTCCATCTCCGATTTCACGGCGTCCTTGCGTCCCAGCTTTTTCAATACGCGGACGTAGTTCGACTTGAAGACGACTGGATTGCGCTTGCTCTCCACCTGGGCTTTGAGGATCTCTTCCGCTTTTTCCCAGTTGGCCAATTCCATGTAGAGACGGGCCTTGTCGATGGGACGCAACCCTTTGGCTTCGTCCAGTTTTTCGCGGGCCTCGACTGGGCGTTCAGTAAGGACGGCGAGGTGGGCTTCGAGGTGGGTGGTCTGCGATTCGCAGGCACTGACAATCCGATCATAGGGCCGGCGGGCATTTTTCTCCCGCTTCTTGATCTTCTCCTCGCGTTTCTTTTCCTCTTCCTCGTCTTTCTCTTCGTCGCCTTCTTTTGCTTTCTCCTTCTCTTCTTCCTCGGCCTTGGTTCTCGCCGCATCACCGGCGGCCTTGCGCTTGTCGTCGTAGGTTTGGCGGATCTGGGCAATGGCGTCGATCTCCCTCTTGCCGGCCTCGAGATCACCCTTGTAGAAATGAGCCATGCCGCGATAGCGATGCCGCTCGATCTGCATCAGAGGATCGTCCGTCGGCATGAGGATCATGGTATCAGTTAGGCGCAGGATTTCGTCCCAGAGGGCGAAATCGTTGAGCAGGACCCAGAGACGGCGACGTCCCTCGCGGAAGCTGGAACCGCCGGCGTCATAGTACTCGACATCGCCTAACTTCTTGAACTTGGCGCGGCGCGGCAGCTCGATGAGGTTGATCGCCAAGCTGAGGGCCTCATCGATTTGGCCGAGAAACCCCAAGTTCTCGGCGCACCAGCCGTTGTTGTGGGCGTAGTTGTGAATCTGGTCGGGCATGACCCGGTCCCGCATCATGTGGGCGTGATCCACGCGAGCGGAGGCGGACTGTTGAAAGACCGCATCGTGGTAGCGATGCACGCGGGAGTAGATGTGCCCGGGCATGTGCCACATGTGGGCGATGTCCGGGGCCGATTGGCCGCAGCGCGAGGCGGAGGGGAGGGCGCGCTCGGGCCGCTCGTAATCCCACAGATGAATTTTGTAGTGGTGGGCCGGGTGGAGCGGGTTGACGTCGAAGATCTGTTGGATCATGGCGTCCACCGAGAGATGGCTCGAGATGGGGTTGCCTCGCCGGCTGTTGTACCAGATCTGCTGGGAGGCGAGCGCCAGCGCTTCGATGTCTTCGGGAAACTTGAGGGCAATGTTCTCGTAGTCTCGAACCAACTGGCGATGGCGTTTCTTGTCGTCCTTTTCCCCCCCGTGGTAGAAGCGGTGCATCGATTTGAGGTAGAGGCGCTCGCGCTCGGTGAGCTTCTCGCTCTCGAGAGATTCCTTGACCTCGGCGATGAACTCCTTGGCGCGCCCCCCGTTGTTCACATTGGCCATGGCCAGGCCCCAATAGGCCATGGTGCAGGTCGGATCGAGATAGAGGACATGGCGAAAGGTGCGCTCGGCCTCGAAGTACCAGAAGCCGTGCAGTTGGCCGACGCCCTGATTGAAGAAGGCCTGGACCTCCTCCCGGTTCGTCGTGATGGGAAAGGAAATTTTGCCCGTATTCTCCATGAGATAGGCCTTCTGGCGGGGGCCCTCGTTGAAGGTCTCGCCGTGGTAGGAATGGCCGGGAATGACTCCCGGCGCATCTTCGGGAGCGGCATTTTCGGCTCCGAAGGCCGGGGTGAGGGCGAGCCAAGGCAGGACGAGGGCGCAAGAGAGGGATGGGCGGATCATCATGGAATTACAGGTAACACCGGTGGCGCCAGGATGGTGTCTTTACGGGGGAAATCCACGCATTTCTTGGCAATCCTTCGTTGTTCCTGGGCTCGTCTTGGCTATGCATGGAGCATGACGATCCGCACGCCCGAAGGGCTCACCGTTCCAAATCGGCAGTTCGATGGGTATATCTTCGATAATGACGGTACCCTGGCGCTGTCGATGAAGCTGCACTTCGAGGCGTGGCTGTTTGCCTACAAGAACAACGGCGCCCGTTTCACGCTGACGCGGGACTATGCGCAGTCGCTGGCCGGCGTGTGCATGTTAGAAACGGTGCGCCGGGTGAACGCGGATTTCGATGAGGCGCTCGATCCGGAGAAGGTGGTGGCGGATCAGGAAGCCTATTACCGTGACAATCTGCACCGCGTGCCGCCTAACCAACCGGTGGTGGACTTTGCCAAGCGGGTGGCGCAGACGCATCCGGTCTCGGTGGCGTCGGGCGGGGTGTGGGAGACGGTGACGAAAACGCTAGATGCCATTGGCTTGCGGGAACTCTTTCAGGCCATCGTGACCCAGGATCAGGTGGAGCGGAGCAAGCCGGCCCCGGATCTCTTTCTCGAAGCGGCCCGCCGCATGGAGGTGGATCCGCGGAACTGCCTGGTCATCGAAGACGGCCAGCTTGGGATGCAGGCGGCGGCCGCCGCGGGCATGGAGGCGATCCTCATCGAGGGCGGCTGAACGAGACGAGGGGACGCGAGGCGCCGGTCCTCGAGAGATCTTCTGGAGCCGTGATTCGAGGCGGAAATAAAAACTTTTGATCCACGGCAATATTTAGTTTTGCGAAAGAGTTCGTCGGCGGGGCGCGATTCGTGCTATATCCTCTCGTGTCCTATGTCGCCCCGTGTTCTTGCTTTCGCTGCGATCGCCACGCTCCTGGTGCCGCTGGTTCTTCTGGGACAACGAGGCCGCCGGGGGGGATGGCCTGACGGACGCGGGGGCGTGCCCGAGTGGCGGGCCGATGAGGATCTGCCCAAGGATGTCTTCACCTTCGCCCGGGTGCGCTATTCTTCGCCTTGGGGCTGGCGGGAAAAGTGGGCCACGGACTACCCGGAGAGCGACTACAACATCTCCTATCGCCTCCAGGAATTGACCTCCCTCGAGGTGGCGCCGGATCCTGTCATTGTCTCTCTCACGGATGAAGAACTGTTCCAGTATCCATTTCTCTACATGCTGGAGGTGGGCGATCTCGAGTTCGAGGAGGAAGAAGTCGTGGCTCTACGGGAATATCTTCTGCGCGGCGGCTTTCTCATGGTGGATGATTTCTGGGGCGAAGACGAGTATGACCGCTTTGTCTACGAACTTGATCGGGTGTTTCCCGATCGCCAGTTGCAGGAGATTCCCCTGGAGCACCCCATCTTCCATGCCGTCTTCGAGCTTGCGGAGCGTCCCCAGATTCCGTCCATCAATCATGCCATGTGGGGGCGTCGCCAAGGCATCACGTGGGAGCGCGAGGATGCCCAGGAGGTCCACTACCAAGCGCTCTACGATGATAATGGCCGCATGATGTGCATCGTCTGCCACAACACCGATCTGGGCGACGGCTGGGAACGCGAGGGAGAGAATGAATGGTACTTCAAGGAGTTCTCGGAGAAATCCGCATATCCGCTAGGGATCAACATTATTTTTTACGCGTTGACGCATTAGCAGTGTAGCCGAATGCGTGAGCATTTGGGGAGACCTCATGACGTTTCCTATCGAAGCATCACCGCTTCGCCTACGTGGTTTTCGAACCTATTATTCGGAGGCAGTGCTGCTCGTCAGGGGGCCGAGGCGGAGGGGCGCTGTGCCGTGCTTGGCGATGGCACGGGTCATGAAGGCGATGAGGGCTTGGTTGCCTTCCTCGGTGAGATGGACTTCATCGATGAAACAGGCGGCTTCGAGGTCATCGAAGGCCCGGGTGGCGTCGACGAAGCGAACGTTCTCCGGGAAGTCACTGGATTGCAGGCGGTCTCGCAGGGCGCGGAAGCCCTTGGCAGTGTAATCGCCGCGGTAGGCGTAGGCGGCGGCGAGGGCTTTTTCGTCCTCGCTGAGGTTCGCGCGCAGATGAATGTAAGGCTGGAGGAACATGTAGTGGGGGATCTCGAGTCCCTTGGCCATGATGGCCATGCTGCGGAGGGCTTCCTCACAATGATCGACCGTCCTCTCGAGGAGGGTCTCGTCACCGTGGGCTTTTCCTTCCACGCTCCGTTCGCGCAGCTTGTTGACGCAGTTGATGAACTGTGAATTGCGGATCAAGCCTAACAAGCCGTTGAGGACGGGCCGTTCCACCCCGAGTTTGATGAAGTCATTGGCGTAGGCCAGTCCGGGTTGAAGGGTCTTGGAGGCGGTGACGAGGTCATTGGCGCCGTTCAAGGTGATGAGGAGATCGGGCTCGAGTTTGAAGCCGTGGAGGAGGAAGGTGATGCGTTCCTGGTTGAGGATGTAGGCGCCCTGCCCGTAGTTGATGACCTCGACCTCGCGGCCGACCACGCTTGCCAGCGCTTCTTCCAGTGGCTCCGTCGGGATGAGGTTGGCTGTGGAGCCGCCGATGACGAGGACGCGGAAGGCATCGCTCTTGGGCGGGACCGTTTCATGCAGCCGGTCGTCGGTGCGTGTCAGGGTGTAGGGCTCATACATGAACTTCCAGTTCATGCCGTGATTCTGGCTCCCGTAGACCTTCCAGACGTAGAGGCGCGCGGCTCCCTCGAGTCCCAGGAGGACGATGGTCACGGGAAGGATGAGGAGGGCGGCCTTGGCCCAAGTCCGCCGCACCTGACGCGAGGCAGGTGTGTCTGACATTGTGCTAGAAGAGCGTGTAGATGAACGGCGCCAGTCCCGTGCCGCCGAGAATGATCAAGAGACCGAGGAGGAGGAGAACGGCGATGATGGGGGAGAGCCACCATTTCTTGTTCTCGCTCATGAAACCGATCAGTTCGGAAATCAGGTTGCCGTCCTTCTCCTGGCCGGCCTGGAGGAAGGCTTCCTTTTGTGGGTTCTCTTCAGACATGGAAATGAGTCAGTCGTTAGTATTGCTTGTAGTACTGCGCGGCGGCGGGTGTCGGTTTGCGTTTGATCCAATACGAATCGCTCTGGCCCATGGCGCGGTCCATGGGATCTTTACCTAAAAGGCGGAGCCCGAGGCCGATGGGCGTGAAGACGCCGTAGTAGATGAGGGGTATGAGGAGGAAACTCAGGGCGAGACCAATGGGCAAGGCCAGGGCCACGAGGGCGACGTAGACGGGGATGATGGTCCGGGGGATCGCGAGGCCGAGGAGACAGATGACGGCGCCGGCGATCGCTCCGAGGAGGACGAGATTTGTCGAGGCCGCCCAAGAAGAGATCGCGAAAAGCGGAAGCCAGGGAAGCACTTTACCGAGGAGAAGGCCGATGAGGGGGAAACCCACGAGTGAGGCCAGGGCGAACTGCCGGAGTTTGGAGTTACTGGGTTTCCAATCGATATCGATCATGGCGCAAGGGAGATTCGGGACGGTTAATCGAGGGCGAATTGGGCGAGGTAGTCTTCGCGCTCGGTCGTGTTGGCACTGGGCTGTTTCTCCTTCTTGAGGATGGCCCGGCCGAGAACGAGGACGTCCATGTTGGTGCCCATGAAGCAATGATAGGCATCCTCCGGATTGCACACGATGGGTTCGCCCCGGACGTTGAAACTGGTATTGATCATGACGGGCGATCCCGTCTTGGCCTCGAAGGAACGCAGCAATTTGTGGTAGACGCCGTGGCGTTCTTCATCCGTCGTTTGCACGCGGGCGGAGTAGTCGACGTGGGTGATGGCGGGAACGACCGAGCGTGTGAGATTGAGTTTGTTCAGTCCCTCGACGCCGCGGGCGTGGCCGTTGAGCTTGAGCCGTTTCTCCTCATTCACGGGTGCCACGAGCAGCATGTAAGGGCTGTCCTCCTGAGGGCGCATGCCGAAGTAATCCTGGACGCGTTCACGGAGGATGACAGGAGCGAAGGGGCGGAAGGACTCGCGGAATTTGATCTTGAGATTCATCGTCTTCTGCATCTTCTCCGAGCGCGCATCGCCGAGGATGCTTCGCGCCCCGAGTGCCCTGGGACCGAACTCCATTCTTCCCTGGAACCAGCCGATGACATTTTCCTTGGCGATGAGATCGGCGACCTCGTCACAAAGGGCATCCTCGCTTTCCGCCACTTCGTAGACGGCGCCCTTGGCGTCGAGGATGGCGTTGATGGATTCCTGGGAGTAGGCCGGGCCGAGATAGCTTGCACCCTGTTCCGAGTCCTGGTTGCGCGGATTGTCTAACAATTGGTGCCAGACAAACTCCGCGGCGCCCAAGGCCCCGCCGGCGTCGCCGGCTGCAGGTTGGATCCAGATATCTTCAAACGGCCCTTCGCGTAGGAGGCGGCCGTTGGCCACGCAGTTCAGGGCCACGCCGCCGGCGAGACACAGTTTCTTCATCCCGGTCTCCCGGTGGATGTGCCTGCCGAGTTTGAGAATCACGTCTTCCGTCACCGCCTGAATGCTGGCGGCGACATCCATGTAGAACTGGCTGAGATCACTTTCGGACTGGCGTCGCGGCTGGCCCATCAATTCCTCGAAGGCCTTGTTCGTCATGGTGAGACCCTGACAGTAATTGAAATACTTCATGTCGAGGCGGAAGGAACCGTCCTCACACACTTCGATCACCTTGCCCTCGATGCGATCGACGTACTTGGGTTCGCCATAGGGCGCGAGGCCCATGAGCTTGTACTCACCGCTGTTGACCCGGAACCCGCAGTAATATGTGAAGGCCGAGTAGAGCAGCCCGAGGGAATGGGGAAACCGGATTTCCTGATGGAGTTCGATCTTGTTTCCGCGGCCGAGGCCAAAGGTGGTGGTGGCCCACTCGCCGACGCCGTCGACCGTGAGGATGGCGGCTTCCTCGAAGGGGCTGGGAAAGAAGGCGCTAGCGGCGTGAGATTCATGGTGTTCGGTGAAGACGTAGCGTCCCCGGTAGCGCCCTTGGAGGCCCTGGTTCATCTCCTTCTTGAGATAGAGCTTCTTCTTCAACCAGAGAGGCAGGGCCATGCGGAAACTCTTGAGGCCGACGGGGGCGTAGGAGAGATAGGTTTCGAGGAGGCGATCAAACTTGAGAAGGGGCTTCTCGTAAAAGGCGACAAAGTCGATGTCCTCGGGCGTGAGACCGGCTTCTTCCAAGCAGTAATCCACGGCGTTCGCGGGGAAGGCCGGATCGTGCTTTTTCCGGGTGAATCGCTCTTCCTGGGCGGCGGCGGCGATCTTTCCGTCGACCAGGAGCGCGGCAGCCGAGTCGTGGTAGAAGGCTGAGATACCGAGTATGTTCATCAATCGGGCAGTGAGTGGAGAAGGATGGCGAAGGGAAGAATCTAATCTGGAATGGAGGTACCGTCGTGCCCTGGTTTGAGGCATTTCGGAGTACAGAAATTCTAGAACATATTATTATTATGTCTAGCTCGAATTCGTTTCGCGATTTCGAGCGGGCCTCGTCCGATGCCTTCGCTCAGAATTCGGACGATGAGTGAGACTGAAACCGTCGTCGTGTTGGGGGCCAGTGACCGACCGGAGCGTTATTCCTATCGAGCCTTGAGGGAACTGCGGGCTCAGGGGCACCGGGTCGTTCCGGTGCACCCTCGGCTCCAGGAGATCGAAGGATCCCCCGTGCTGCCGGATCTTGCGTCCATCGACGTCCCCGTGGACACGGTGACGCTCTATGTGAACCCGGCGATCTCGGCTCCCCTGGAGGCGGACCTGATCGCCCTGAGGCCACGCCGGGTGATCTTCAATCCCGGCACGGAATCCGATGCCTTGATGGAGGCCTTGAAGAAGCGCGGGATCGAGGTGGAGGAGGCGTGCACCCTCGTCATGCTGGCCACGGGTCAGTATTGATCCTGGTGGCGCCGCCGCGAATTCCTGGTGGACGCCCCTGGCCGTGCGTTCCAGGGTGAGCCGCTTATGTGGAATCAGTTTTCATTGCCCAAGCGAGGCATCTTACTTTTCACCCTGTGTCACCTGACGCTGAGTTTGCGGGTGGGGGCTCAAGAGTCCTTTCCTGATCGCGAGAGTTTCGCGGCGCATCCGCGGGAGTTGGAGCAGGTGCCCCTATCTGCCTTTGAGTTCGGCGAGGAATTTGCCGATGATCTTGAATTGGAAGTGTGGGCCCAGTCGCCCCTGATTTTTTCTCCCGTTGCCATGGACGTCGACCCGTTGGGGCGGCTTTGGGTGACGGAGGGCATTGACTACAGTGTTCCCAAGCGGGTCGAGAGCGGTCAGTCCATCGTCGTTCTGAGCGATACGGATGGCGACGGGACGGCGGACCATTCCCAGGTCTTTGTCACGGAGAAGGATGCGCGGCATGCGCCCTTGGGGATCGCGGTCTTCGACAACAAGATCGTGCTTTCGGCGACGCCGTCGATGACGGTTTATACCGACGTGGATCGGAACGCCGTGTTCGATCCGGAGATCGACAAGCGCGAGGTTTTTCTCACCGGCTTTCAGAACAAGCGGCACGATCACAGTTTGCATGCTGTGGTGGGGAGTCCCAGCGGGCAGTGGTACTTTAGCTATGGGAACTGCGGCGCGGACATCGAGACGGTGGACGGCCGCCATTTTCTTTCCGCCTGTTACTACGGCCATTCGGAGGCCATCGGCAAGCCGAGTTCGGACGGCCATGTCTATGTGGGTGGCGTGGCCATGCGAATCAATCCCGACGGTACGGGGCTGACGCCGGTGGGGCATAACTTGCGCAACACGCATGACATGTTTGTCACCTCCATGGGTGATGTCTTGCATAGTGACAACGACGACCCAGCCCACGCGCGATCGAGTTGGCTCATGGAATATGGCAACATGGGCTACGCCGATCTGAGGGACGGGAGCCGGTCTTGGGAAGAGGTGAGCAAGAGCTGGGATGAGCCACAGGGGTGGAATCGGGATCTGCGTTTTTCGAAATCACACTGGCGGGAGAACTATCCGGGAGCGGTGCCTCCCGGCTCGGTTTACGGAGCGGGTTCGCCCACGGGAAACGTCTTCATCGAAGGGAACGAATGGGGTGAAGAGCACCGTGGCCTTTATCTCGTGTGCGACATGGTACGCAAAGAAGTCATGGCTTGCCGGCCATCCATCCGGTCCGGAGAGGCAGAGGTGACAATGGGAAAGCATCGGCCCTTCCTCAAGTTGAGGACCGGTTCGGAGGGAGAGCATTTCTTGCCGACCGACGTCGTCTTGGGGACGGATGGGGCGCTTTATTTGAGTGATTTCTACAACGACACGAGCCGCCGCACCAATCAGGTGTCGGGAACCATTTACCGGATCCGGCCGCGCGACAAGGATGGTGAGAAATCGGCGGGCCCGGTGATCGATTGGGATACGAGCGAGGGATTGCTCGAGGCCTTGAAGAATCCGGCGGTGAACGTGCGAGCGGAGGCGGTGACGCGCTTGAAAAAGCGTGGGGACAGCGTGGCTTCCATGTTGGAGGACTACTTTGCCAGTGAGAGTCAGCC
>JANQJH010000293.1 GCA_028281705.1 Verrucomicrobiales bacterium | reverse complement strand
GGGTGTCCCAAACGACAAAGCCGTAATTTTTGTGTGGTTACTGACATGGATGCGACACAGCCCCGTCACGATGAAAAGACCACCCTGCCCGCCAATGGCGATGGCATCCACGACTTCGCCCAGCACACCACTGATCATGCCGGCCACGATGAGAATCCAAATGATGAGGTTCTTGAACTGCCCGAGAAAGATGGCCCAGGGGCTGACCGGCTTCGCTTCTTGCAAGGCATTGGGGCCATGAACGCGCAAACGATGAGCGGCCTCCGCCGTCGTGAGACCCTGGAGCGATGTCTGCAGGTTCTGAAGAAGGGTCTCCGGCTCCAGAGTGTGCCAGGCGGCGACCTTTGGAGATGGGGGCGTGGTCGACATGGAAGGAAAACAGAGCAGTCGTCTCGTTAGTCAAAGTAGGCCATGGCGACGTACTGTTGCAACATGCGTTGCGTATTGAAGAAGGACCCGTTGAGCGCGATGGCATGGCGCATGACATCGATGAACCCCGTGCGATTGCGATGATAGAGTGGCAGGACGGTGTTCTCCAAGGCATCATAGAGTTCCGTCGCGTCGTTGGCGGACTCCTGGTCGCCATCGATGGCCCAGCCGGTGATGCCTTCGATGCAACCTTCGAGCCACCAGCCATCACGCACGCTGAGGCTGGGAACGCCATTGAAGGCCGCCTTCATCCCGCTCGTGCCCGAGGCTTCCAGCGGCGGCAAGGGCGTGTTCAGCCACACATCGACACCACTGACGAGGCGCTGCGCGAGGTTCATGTCGTAATTGGGAAGGTAGACCAAGGTGACGGACTCGCCCAGATGATCCCTCGCTGCATGGATGTCCCGGATGATCTGTTTGCCGCTTTCATCCCGTGGGTGGGCCTTGCCGCTATAGATCATCTGAAGGCCGCCGTAGCGGCGAGCCAGCTGATTGAGGCGGTCCGGGTCTTGGAGCAGGAGGTCACCTCGCTTGTAGCCGGTGGCCCTGCGTGCGAAGCCTAACGTGATCCTGTCCGGGGCCAAATCGACACCCGTCTCCTCGGCGATCCACCGGAACAGCCGTTGCTTGGCCTCGGTGTGAGCCTTCCAAAGAGCATCGCCCGGGAGACCGAGGGCATTGCGAATGGAGAAGCTGTCCTGGCGCCACGCGGGCAGGTAGGTATCGAACAATTTGGCAAAGGGGGGCGAGACCCAGGTGGGCCCATGGACCCCATTGGTGATGGCATTGATTCGATAGCCGCCGAACATCAGCTCGGATACCTCGGCGTGCTTCTTGGCCACGCCGTTGACGAAGTGACTGAGGTTCAGCGCGAGATAGGTCATGTTCAAGCGGGGGACTTCGTCGAAGAGGGAGGCCTCACCAAAATGGCGCCGCTCTCCTTCAAGCGCGAGGTCCGATGGTTCAGGCATGAAGAGCTCTCGCCTCTTGAGAAAGCTTTCGCCCTGGACTCCGAGAAGGCGTTGGACGAGACTCAAGGAGAACTTGTCATGACCGGCGGGTACGGGGGTGTGGGTGGTGAAGATGCAAGAGCGCCGCACGGATTCGACGTCCTCGTCGTTGATCGACGAGCGGCCGGCCCGCCTCGCTTCTTCACTGAGAAGTTCCAGGACGAGCAGGGCGGCGTGGCCTTCGTTCATGTGAAATCGCCGGATCTGCCGGTGGTCCATGGCGCGGAGCATGCGGACGCCGGCAAGTCCCAGGATCATTTCCTGGCTCAGGCGCTGGCGTTCATCGCCGGCGTAGAGTGAATCGGTCAGGTGCCGGTCCTCCTCGGCGTTCTCGGGCAGATCGGTATCGAGCAAGTAGACGGAGACTTCATCCCCGCAGGAGCAGCCGAGAACGCGATACTCCCATGCTCTCACGGTGACGGCTCTCCCTTCGATGCGGATCGTGACGTGCGGGGCGCATTCGGTGAGATGGTCTGCCACGGGCCAGGTTTCGGGTTTCTCGGTTTGGTTGCCGCGGTCGTCGAGTTCCTGGCGAAAGTACCCTTTTCGGTGAATGAGAGTGACCCCACAGAGTGGTAGTGCCATGTCGGCAGCCGAGCGCATGGTATCCCCGGCGAGGATACCGAGGCCGCCTGCATAGGTGGGCATGGAGGGAAAAAGCGCCATTTCCATGGAAAAATAGGCCACCTGAACGGGGGTGTTCATCCCACACCATCTCTGCCTGGTCTCACTTGCCTCCGCATCGATTGCGCTGCGGGTGGCGATGGTTGGTTCCCGATTGGAGGAAGGGAGGAGCCGTTCCCCTTCTTGCCAGGCATGATTGGCGCCTCTCGACCTTAGTTAGAGCTCAAGATCCGACCGGTCTCATTCAATCCGGGCGCAGCCACGCCGGTCGGGTGACGTAGCCTGTAGATTGGAAGTGCCGATCGGTGGCGGCAGCGTGGTGGAGGATTTCTCAAAACACGGCGCACTCATGAATGCATCAGGTGTCTACTCTGACCCGCATGTCCGGCGGCGCATCGGCGAGTACCTTGGCGGAAGCGCCACGTCTCCGGCGACGTGTGCCTACCTAACCTACACCGACGGCTGCGGAGACGGTACCCTGGAAAAAGTGTCGCCCGGGGCCCTTGAATGGTTCTTTGAGAACGAGTTGGACATCGCCCGTTCGCTGCTCGACCGCGAGTCGTTGTTGATTCATCTCGATATCGAGTATGTGAACTTCGATTCACCGGAAGCGGTTTACGTCGATCCCTGGAACGCCTTTGAGATGCAGGAGCCGGTCATCCGCGTGGTGGAAGAATGGCTCACGGCCTGGGAGATTCGGCCGATTCATTTGATCACGGGCCGGGGCCATCATTTTGTCTGGCGCGTGGGAAAGGAATCACCAGTGGCCGTGCATTTGGCCGCGCTTGGCCGTGCGGGAGCTGACGAGGCCATGGAAGAGGAGTCTTCAGAGGCAGCGTTCGCTGGTTTGGCGCTGGTGATGGAGCACGTTGCGCATGAGATCCGGAAACAGGCCTCCCCGCGCTCCTATATTCCCGTGGAGATCACCGCGCTTCATGTGGGGCCGTCCACCACCTCGAGCCGGGAGATCGTTTCCATTGATATCTCGGAGTACGGAGATCCCATGGCCACCCGGGTGATTCGCGTTCCCTTTAGCCGGTATCGCAAGGCGATTCAGTTAGGCTTTGCCCACGCTCCGGATGGGCTTGGGGCGATCCCGGCGATGTTTGTCATTCCTCTGCATGAAATGGATTGGCATCAGGCACTCAAAGTTCGCCAGGACGTTTCGGATATCATTGGCTTGGCCCGGTGCACCAGCATGCGCATTCCTCTGCAGGAAGCCGGCATGAGAAATCTCCTGCAACACTATCTGAAATCGGACCTCAGGGGATTTCATGAGGACTACCTGAGGGGAAAGAGGAAGGCGGAGAGCGAGGCACAGAGGCTCCCGTGGGAGGAATTCCCGCAGTGTGTTCGTCATCTGTTCGAGGAACCGAACGATTGCCTGCTCAAACCCGCGGGCATGCAGCAGGTGACCCGGACATTATTGGCCTTGGGGTGGCCTCCGCCTCAGATCGCCCGCGTGATTGGCGATACCTTTTGTGATCAGGGGCACCGATGGGGTCAGCATTGGGATTTCTATGATCCGGTGATGCGGAGCGAGTTCTATGTCCGACTCTTCTCCGGTTTGATCGCCACAGGCGCGGATGCACTGGTCGACTTCAATTGCAAGTCGACGCAGGAAAAGGGTTTCTGCTTTGACCCAGATGGCTGCTCGCTGGCGCGCTTTCGTGAAACTCTAAAAATGAAACGCAAGGTATGAATGATCTACCGATTGGACTCTCCACCGGCTGCTTCTACCAGAGCCGGATCGTCGAGGTGCTGGAAGACATTCGCAACGGCGGTTTCTCTCTTCTGGAAATCTGCTCGTTCCCCAAACACCTGGATTATCATGACGACGATGCCGTGGGACAGGCCTCCGAGATGATTCAAGGATTGGGTTTGGAAGCCCGGTCGCTCCACGCCCCCTTTGCCGATCACATCGATATTACCTCGTTCGATGAGCGCAAGCGTGAGGATTCGGTGGCGGATCTTTTGCAGGCTTGCCGGGCAGCTGCCGCCTTGCAGGTGAGGTATCTGGTGTTGCATCCAGGGCCTGAACGTGAAGGACGTCCCCCTGAGAAGGAGCATGCTCAGCGGTTGCACCACGCTAGCGGAGCCATCAATCGTGTCGCGCGCCATTGCCGTCAATTGGGCATTGATCTCCTCCTGGAGAACATGCTGCCACACCTGCTCTTTGGAAACACGGCGGACATGATGTATCTCCTGGGTGAGATCGACGAAACCAACGTGGGCGCCTGTCTCGACACCGGACATGCCTTTCTTGCCGGGGATCTCTCCAGGGTCGTCCACAAGCTCTCGGGTCACTTGAAGATGATCCATGTCAATGACAATCTGGGGGATTGCGATGCGCATCTCCCGCCTGGGCACGGCAGCATTGCCTGGGATCAGCTATTCTCCGAGCTTGAGCACTATCAATTTAGTGGAACGCTGATTCTGGAACTCGCCGGCGATGCGGAGCAGCCGCCTGCGGTGGTCCTGGAGAAGGCCCGGGAGGCACGCCGGTTTCTCCGCGTGTTGGCCTCGAATCGTCCTGGGGGTGAGTCCTAGATGGATGAGGCGTACGCATTTCTCTTAATCGTATTGCGGAATCCCGTACGGGCTAATGAGGGGCATTACGAATAGTCACGCCGGCCACCGCCTTGCTACGCTCACTGTCCATCGCCGAATTTCCCTCGTAAACGCCATGTTGCTCAATACACCACCGGGCATGAGTGCCATACCGACAAAATCCAATCGCATCAAGGGAAGTTCAATGGGAAAGAGGCGGCGCCACCGCTGCAGAATCATTCGGAAGAGCGTTCGTTTCGCCACCAAGGCAGCCCCGGGCAGTCGTGTCTATCTCGCGGGATCCTTCAATGATTGGGATGCCGCGAGTCTTCCAATGGCGGACCCGGAGGAAACAGGGGACTTCTCGGTGAAAGTCGCGCTCTTGCCGGGACGGCATGAGTACAAGTTTGTCGTTAATGGGGAATGGGTTGCCGATGGTTCATGCTCGCGCTGGACGGTCAACAAGCATGGGACTCTGAACAGCGTCGTCGAGGTGCCAGGGAAAATTTCAGTACTAGGATAATGTGAGATCAGGAGGCCGGCGAGATGCCGGTTTCACGTTGGGCGGAGGCCCTTCAGGAATTCACCAAGTCCGGCTGGGCAAAACCGTTGCGTCTGGCGTTCTTCACGCAGTCGAGATGATTCTTGTAACCCTCGGATGAAGCGCCCACGATGCGCCCATTCGGGGCGATACGATTCCAGCGCCATTCCTTTTTCCGATCTTTGTAGAATTTCCACTTGTCTTTCATATTCTAACTTCGAGTCGCGGGTGTCGCGATCCACGCGTGTCTTGTTTGCCATCACGCATCGGTTGGACCGGAAGCACCACCCCGTTCGAGAGCTTTTTCTAACTTGGCGATGCGCTCGGTCACGCTGATCACACTGTCAGGATTGAGCGAGATGGAATCGATACCGGCGCGCACGAGAAACTCGGCGAAATCCGGATGATCGCTTGGACCTTGGCCGCAAAGGCCGACGGGGCGATTCATCTCATGGGCATCCTGGATGAGCCTAGCGATAGACTCGGTCACGGCTTGATTGCGCTCATCAAAAAGGTGGGCCAGCTGCTCCGAATCGCGGTCCACGCCAAGGGTGAGCTGGGTTAGATCATTGGAGCCGATGGAGAAGCCGTCAAAGCGTTCGGCGAATTGCTTGGCCAGGATGATGTTGCTCGGGATCTCGGCCATGACGTAGACCTTGAGGCCGTTCTCGCCTCGCCGCAGTCCGTACCCCGCCATGACTTCGAGGACCTTGTCCGCCTCCTCCAAGGTGCGGCAGAAGGGGATCATGACGATGAGATTGTCCAGTCCGATCTGGTCGCGCGCCTTCATCACGGCGGCGCACTCGAGAGCGAAGCCGGGCTCGTAGGCGTCACTGTAGTAGCGTGACGCTCCGCGAAAGCCGAGCATGGGATTCTCTTCTTCATTCTCGAAAACGGTGCCGCCGATCAGCTTGGCGTACTCGTTCGTTTTGAAATCGCTCAAGCGCACGATGACGGGATTGGGGTACTGTGAGGAGGCAATTTGGGCAATGCCCATGGCGAGGTTGTCGACGAAGTAATCCCGGGGCGTGGGGTAGTGCCGGGTCATCTTGGTGATCTTCAGTGCCAGGGTCCCGTCGTTCAGCTGGTCGTGCCGGGCCACTGCCATGGGGTGGATTTTGATCATGTTGTTGATGATAAACTCCATGCGAGCGAGCCCGATGCCCTGGCAGGGAATTTGCCACCAGCGGAATGCGGCCTCGGGACTAGCGATGTTCATGAGAAGCTTGGTTTTCGTCGTTGGGAGATCGCGCAGATCCAGCGCATGCTCCTCATAGGGTAGCAGGCCGCCGTAGATGAGTCCGCGCTCTCCCTGGGCGCAATCCACCGTCACTTCTTTTCCCGGATAGAGGCGAAGCGTGGCATCGCCCGTGCCAATGACGGCGGGAATGCCGAGTTCACGGCTCACGATCGCCGCGTGACTCGTTCGCCCGCCGTGGTCGGTGACGATGGCCGAAGCCTTCTTCATCAAGGGAACCCAATCTGGGTCGGTACTTGAAGTGACCAAGACCTGGCCGTCCTCGAAACGCTGGGCGTCCTGCATGCTCTTGAGGACGGCGACTTTGCCGTGACGGATGGTGTGCCCCACGGCGAGGCCTTCGACGAGGATCTTCGGTTTCTCCTTCACGCTCAGTTTGGCCGTCTTGATGGAGCTGACCTTCTCCCGTGACTTTACTGTCTCGGGCCGGGCCTGGACGATGAAGAGCTGATGCGAGTTCCCGTCGATGGCCCATTCGATGTCCATCGGCCGACCGTAGTGTCTCTCGATGATCTGAGCCCAGCGCGCGAGTTTGAGAATCTGGTCATCGTGCAGAACAAAGGCTTGGCGCTCCTTGAAGCTGGTGTTCACGGTCTGGGTGCGCCGGATCCAGCCATCGCCGTAGATCATCTTGATCATCTTGCTGCCCAGGACCTTTTCCACGATGGGGCGCTTGTCCGGCCGATCGAGTAGGGGCTTGAAGACCCGGTACTCGTCCGGGGTCACCATCCCTCGGACGACGGTCTCCCCCAGGCCATAGGCCGCATCAATGACGATGAGATCGCGAAAACCGGTTTCAGTGTCGAGCGTGAAGATCACTCCGGAACATCCTTTGTCGGAACGCACCATCTTCTGCACGCCGATGGAGAGTGCGACTGACATGTGATCAAAACCATGGTGCTCTCGATAGCTGATGGCTCGGTCGGTGAAGAGCGAAGCGAAGCAACGCTGGCAGGTGTGGAGCAGCTCGTTCACCCCGGCGACGTTGAGATAGGATTCTTGTTGTCCGGCGAAGCTGGCATGGGGAAGATCTTCGGCGGTGGCGCTGCTGCGAACGGCGACATCGGCATGCTCCTCGCCGTAGCGGGAACTCAGGGTCTCATAGGCGGCCTCGATCGCCTGGCGAAGCTTCGGGGGAACCTTGCCATCTTGAATCAGTTTCCGTACTTTGCGTCCGGTGACATCGAGCGACTGCTTGCGCTCTTTCAGGGCCTCCATCTCCTCCGTGATCGCCTGGCGAATGTGATTGTGTTCCAGGTAGTCCCGATAGGCCTGGGCAGTGATAGCGAATCCGTCAGGGACGGCGATACCCTGACTCTTCAAGCTGCCAATCATCTCGCCGAGGGAAGCGTTCTTGCCGCCGACGATCGAGACATCGGCATTGGTGAGACCATCGAAGGAACGGACCCAGGTGAGAGCGGAATCGCTTGGAGTTGTCATGGTCTTTCCCGTTGAGTGTGTGCGACCTATGTTGGCTCGCGCCGTTGCCGCCGGCTACGCACGGTTTGGTTGAAGATTCGCACGAATTAGGGATGGCAAGACGGAAATGGTGACGAACGGAAGAGGTCGAACGAGAGGAGCTGGACGGACTCGGGTAGCTGGACGGGAATCCACGCGCGCCGCCGAGGATTTCAAGCTTGACCCCATACGCTGTGCATTATCTGCTATGATGTTATGGGAGGGACACGTGCTGAGCCTAATTCATTATGGAATTGGAGAATATAAAGAAAAAGATAAAGGCGATCGTCTGTGAGTATGGAAAACTCCAAGAGGATCAAGTGGCGGATCACGTGAATTTGCACGAGGAGCTTGGCATTGATTCCTTGTCGCTCATTGAGATTGCCCTTCGGGTTGATCAGGAGTACAGTACTGATTTTTCGGAGGAGGAATTGCTCGGGATGTCAAGTGTGGATGCTGCGGCAGAGCTCGTGGTCAACCGCCTTGCTCTCAAGACTTGAAAAACTAACCAGATGGAAGCGGTTGTTGTCACGGGCTTCGGAGTGATTTGCCCGCTGGGGCATGTCGTGGACGACTTTTGGGCTGCCGTGCTTCGGGGTGAGAGTGGAATCTCGGAAGTCTCTGGTTTTGATACGTCCCGATACCGGGTCAAGCGGGGGGCGGAAATCAAAGAGTCTGCCAGGGCCTTGCATCGCCATTTGAGCGAGCCCGAGATGGAACAGTTGGGCCGGACGACTCAGTTGGCGCTGTTTGCCGCGCGTGACGCGCTCGAGGATGCCGGACTTTCACGAGTGGACGCGGACCGCACCGGGGTGGTCATGGGCACGACTTCGGGAGAGCCGAGGGAGATCGAACGATTCAATGACCTCGACCTCTCGGGGAAGCTCAATGAGCTTGGCGAACAGTTCACGCTGAGATACCCGTGCAACCAGATCCCCGGCCACGTGGCTTCCAGCATCGGAGCTTTCGGCGGTGGCGGACCCATCATGCTGCCGGTGGCGTGTGCTGCCGGGAGTTGCGCCATCACCCATGCGGTGGACATGCTCCAGCTGGGAGAGGCGGATGTCATGCTGGCCGGCGGGGCGGATTCGTTCTCTCGCATCACTTACACGGGGTTTGCCGGTCTCATGGCCATCGCCCCGGAGCGCTGTCAGCCCTTTGATCTCCATCGGAAAGGAATGATGCCGGGAGAGGGTGCGGCCTTCCTGGTTCTGGAGCGAGCCGGCCACGCCCGGGAGCGCGGTGCGAGAGTCTATGCTGAAGTGGCGGGTTATGGTCTTTCCTGCGACGCGATCCACATGACCGGCGGTGATCGCGACGGTCGAGGCGCCGTTCGGGCGATGGAAAAGGCGCTCTCCCGCAGTCGTGTTTCACCTGACGAGATTGACTACATCAGTGCCCACGGGACGGGAACAAAGACGAGCGATTTGCGCGAAACGAAGGCGGTGAAGCAGGTCTTCGAGGATTCTGCGAAGAAGGTTCCGATGAGTTCCGTGAAATCGATGTTCGGGCATACCATGGGTGCGGCTTCGGCGATTGAAGCCGGCGTTTGCTGCCTGGCGATCGACCGGGGCGCGGTGCCTCCAACGATGAATCTCGAGAGTCCGGATCCCGACTGCGACCTCGACTATGTCCCCAACGAAGCGCGTGAGTGTGAGGTCGAGATCGCCATGAGCAACGCCTACGCATTTGGCGGCGCCAATGCCTCTCTCATCTTGAAAAAATGGCGCTCATGATATGATCCGATCTCCAATGGAAAGCGAAGTCGTCATCACGGGAATGGGCGTCATCTCCGCACTGGGCGATGAGCCGGGAGCCGTTTACCGGGCCCGTTGCAAGGGAGACTCGGCCATCCGGCTGCATGAGTTTCCCGAACGGGAAGAGCGGATGCTGGGCGCCGCGATCTCGTCCTTCGATGCCGAAGTCTACCTTCCGGACGACAATCTTCGCCCCCTTGATCGCGCGGGCAGACTGGCCGTGTCCTCCTCGAAGTTAGCCTTGAAGTCGGCCGGATTGCGTGCCGAGGACTGTGAGAAAGTCGAAGTGGATATTGCGTTAGGAACGATGTTTTGCGGGGCGCATACGATTTCGCAGTTCGACCGCAAGGCACAGGTATCGGGACCGCGCCACGCGATGCCGCTGGAGTTTGCCAACACCGTTCTCAATGCGGCCGCCGGGCAAACTGCGATCTGGCATAATCTCCGGGGCAATCCCATGACGCTGGCCGCCGGGGACGTGTCGGGATTGCGCGCGGTGGAGTACGCGGCGCGCCGGATCTCGCTCGGGTGGTCGGAGTTGTTCCTTGCCGGGGGGATCGATGAACATTGTTTCGAGACGAGTCTGTCCTTTCGAGAATCTGGTCATGCGAGTGATGGAAGTGATCTGGGGAGCGCGCAACCCTTCGGCCGATCGAGCCGGGGATTTGCGCCGGGTGAGGGGGCCGCTTTTCTCGTGCTGGAGTCCGCCGATTCGGCGCGGAATCGCGGGGCTGACGTCGTGGGCAAGATCGCGGGTTGGGGTGCGAGTTACGCTCCCGCGGAAGCCAGTGCCGACCGCCGACGCCGGGCGACGTTGTATGCGGTGGAGGCGGCCCTGAAGATGGCGAACCGTTCAGCCTCAGAGATTGGCTACGTCAGCTGTTCCGCGGATGGCCGTACGGAAACGGACGCCTTGGAAGCCAAGATCATAGGTGAAGTGCTAGGCGAACGGGTGGGATCGGTCCCCATCGCGGTCCCGGCGGAATCCTTGGGGAATACGCTAGGGGCTTCCGGAGTGTTCAATCTCGTGGAAGCCATTGAGACGAGCCGGGGAAGGGTGTTGCCGCCCTTTCGCGGGGCACGGAATGGCGACCTGGGCGCGCCGGATTTGAGGCTCGTGCCGGAGGAGCGTCCTTGTGCCTTCGATCTGGCTTTGGTGTTGGCCTGTGGCATGGGCGGGAACGTGAGCGCCCTCTTGCTCAGCCTCGACCCGGACTGACGAGACGACCATGAGCGAGCATTCCGAGGCGCCGCTGGTTCCCCGATACAGTGGCAGCGAGTTCAGCGAGGAGACCCTGGCAGATCGGCGTCAGTGGGTGGAGGCGCAGTGTGATTCGAAACTCGAGCTTGTGGGGAAGTCGGCGATTCCCGCGGGTTCGCTTCGCGGGAATATCGAGAATCCCATTGGGGAGGTTCGCGTGCCGGTGGGCGTGGCGGGGCCCCTGCATGTGCGCGGGGAGCACGCGACCGGCATTTACTACGTTCCCCTGGCGACGACCGAGGGTGCTTTGGTTCGCTCCTATGAGAGGGGCGCGACCTTGATCACGCGGAGCGGCGGGGCCCAGGTGCGGGTGTTGCACGATGAGAATCAAATCAGTCCGGTGTTCTCTTTTGCCACGGTGGAAGAAGCGGTCGACTTTTGTCGGTCGGTGGAGACCGAGGGAGAACTGTGGGAGGGAATCCGAAGTGCGGCGGAGAGCACCACCCGGCATGGAAAGCTCCTCGGCATCGATCCCAAGATCGTGGGCCGCGATGTGGAGCTGACGCTTCGTTTCCGGACCGGGGATGCCCACGGGATGAACATGATCTCCCGGGCCGCCGAGGTGGCCTGCCGTTGGCTGAAGGAACACTCTGCGGCGACGGGCTACCTGATCTTCAGTGGGCTCAGCTCGGAGAAGCGCCCCAGTGCGCGGGCACTTCATGGCACCAAGGGGAAACACGTCGTGGCTGGGATCGAAGTGCCCAGTCGCGCTTGCCGCCTCTACCTGCACGCGACTCCGGAAGAGATTCGCGATCTCTGGCAGCGGACGGTGGTCGGGAACGTCATGGCCAATGCGATCGGTTATTGCGGGCACTATGCGAATGGTCTCACGGCGCTCTTCATCGCCTGCGGACAGGATGTGGCCAACGTGGCCAACTCCGCCGTGGGGATGACGCAGTTTGAGGTGACCCCGGAGGGACATCTCCATGCGTCGGTCACCCTTCCGTCGCTGACCGTGGCCACGGTGGGAGGGGGAGTCAATTTGGGCACGAGCCGGGAGTGCCTGGAGTTGTTAGGCTGTCACGGCACGGGGAAGGTCCTGAAGTTCGCCGAGATTGCGGCGGCCATCGTCTTGTCCGGAGAGCTTTCCTTTGCCGCGGCGATCGCGAGTGGCGAGCTCTCCGATGCCCACGAATCGTATGGGAGGAATCGTCCGGAGGAGCGGGAGCAATGAAGGCGCCGTTCCGCGGACTCTCCATTCGGGAAGATCCCGAATCGCATTACGATGCCGTCGTCATCGGGGCGGGCGTCGGCGGTTTGATGTGCGCCAATCTCCTGGCCGCGGCGGGGATGAAGACGCTCTTGGTCGAGCAGCACTATGTCGTGGGCGGTTACTGCAGCTCGTTCACGCGAAAGAATTTCAAGTTCGACGCCGCGAGCCATTTCTATCCCCTGTTGGGAAACCGCGCCACCATCACCGGCAAACTTCTCGATCGATTGGGGGTGGAGACCGAATGGGCCAAGATGGACCCCGTGGATCACTTCCACTTTCCGGATGGCACGCGCTACTCGGTGCCGGCCGATTTTGACCGTTATATCGCCGATCTCGATCGCATGTTCCCTCAGGAACGCGAATCGCTGCACCGCTTCTTCCAGGAAGTGCGGGCGATGAACCTGATGGGCCTGCTAGCCTACTTTCGCGGCGTCGAGGTTGAACGCCTGCGCCAGCACGAGGGGCGTTCGTTAGGGGATACGCTGGATGAATATTTCAAGGATGAGAAACTCAAGTTGCTCCTCACGGCGGACTGTCCGCACTGGGGATCGCCGCCCCGGCGCATCTCCTACGTCTTCGATTCGATGCTGCGGCTCTCCTACTTCTTGGGGAACTACTATCCCAAGGGCGGATCGCAGCGGTTCGCGGACGATCTGGCCTACGCCTTCGAACGGGCCGGGGGGACCGTCGTCTTGCGGGCTCAGGCGAAGCGGATTCTGGTGGAGAAGGACCGGGTGACCGGTCTGGAACTCGAACTGGGATCTCCGGCGAAGCGCCGCACGGTTCGCGTCAACAGCCCGGTGGTGGTTTCCAATGCGGATCTTCTCCTAACTTCGGAGTGTCTCCTGGGCGAGCACTGTCTGGGGCGCGACTACGTTGAAGAGCTACGGAGTATCCGGCGTAGTTTCCCCTGTTACTTGATGCACATTGGTCTTAAGGAAACCGAGCCGGAGGAGCTGGAGGAGCCGCAGGGGTATCACTGGGCGGGCTGGGATCCGGATGAGCTGGGGAAGAGCAGTCTCCGCTTCAAGTTCTTCGTGCCGACGATGTACGACCGCGAGGTTGCGCCCCGTGGCGGGCAGATCATCATCATCCAAAAGGTGATGGATATTGATTTTGACAGGATCGAGGACTGGCCGAAACACAAGGCGGCGATGGACGCGTTTGTCCTCGGTCACCTGGAGAAACTGGTGCCCCGTTTTTCCGAACGCGTCGTCGTGCGGCTCAGCGCCTCCGCCATGACATCACATCGATACACCCTGAACCACAACGGGGCCATGCTGGGCTGGGAGATGGCGCCGGACCAGCTGGGCAGCCGGCGGCCGGGGGTGGAGGGTCCGCTGGACGGCCTCTTTTTCTGCGGGCACTGGACTCGGCCGGGAGGAGGGATCACGCCGGTCATCGTCTCGGCCATGCAGGCGGCGGGCAAGGTCACGGGAGAGGAGTATTTTTAGCAACCAACGTGTTTGTATGAATAGAGATGGTAAAACTGGAAGGCTCGCGCAGAGACGCGGAGGCGCAGAGGTTTCAAATGAGTGCTGCCTGCGGTTGGAGGAAATGCCTTCCAAATCGCAAGCCTGCCGACATCAAGAAAAGGCAAGAAGAATGACTCTACCTCTCTGCGCCTCTGCACGAGAAATCGGATCACCCTCGGCGCCGGGCTATCAGAAATCTAGTTAGTTAGTTGGTTAGTGAACCATGCGCATCGATAACGGAAGACTACTCGAACTCATTCCTCATCGCCCTCCCATCCTCATGCTTGACGAAGTGGTCGACGTCGTGCCTGGAGAGCGCGGGGCGGGCGTGCGGATTTTTTTTATAAAATGCGAGGCGTCGGTCGGGGAAAACCGGGTGGCGAATGGGAAGCTGACGTTGCGAATCTAACATGAATACTCAAACGGACATGACCCCTGTTCAAGATTCTTATGATGTCATCATCATCGGCGCCGGGCTCGCCGGTCTGAGCTTGGCGAGGCAGCTGCTCTTGGAGAAGGATTTGAGCATCCTTCACCTCGACCGGGAAGAGTCTCTGCCGATAGGCCGGCAGAAGGTGGGTGAGTCCAACGTTCAGGTCGCGGGCCACTATTTCGCCAAGGTGCTCGATATGGAGGACCACCTGTTCCATCAGCAGGTGATGAAGTACAATTTGCGGTTCATGTGGAAGGCCGCCGGCCGCTCGGGGGAGAACTTTGAGGACTTCAGCCACTCCTACATCAGGAAATTCTCCAACATCGCCTGCTACCAGCTCGACCGGAACAAATTCGAGGGGGAGTTGATCCGGCGGAATCGGACGGCGGAGCGCTACACGCTCCTCGAGGGGGTCCAGGTGACGGATACCGAGGTTGGGGATGAGGGAGGCCATCGCATCGTTTTCCAACGCGGGGGCGAGACGCACGAGACGTCGGCCGGATGGCTGGTGGACACTTCGGGTCGCAACCGGTGGCTGGCGACGAATCTCGGGACGAAGCAGGAAAGCGAGATCCGGCACAGCTCGAGTTTCTTCTGGACCGAGGGGCTGGTGAACATTGAGAAGCTGACCGATGTGGGACGGCACGGCATTCGCAAGCGCCCCGAGCGTCGTCATCTGGGTCATCTTCCGTTTTGGCTAGCGACGAATCACTTCATGGGAGAGGGCTTCTGGTTCTGGGTGATCCCGCTGCACAGCCGGACCAGCTTTGGGCTGGTCTACGACAATCGCTTTGTCGATGCCCGCGAGGTCTCGACGAAGGAGAGGCTCCTGCAGTGGCTCTTCGAGCGCTTCCCCCTATTCGAGCGGGAGCTGGCGCACCGGGAGATCATCGATTTTCAGGTTCTGCGGAACTACGCGCATCAATGTGAGCACACCATCGACGCCAGGCATTGGGCAATGTCGGGCTTTGCCGGGCGTTTTACGGATCCGCTCTACAGTCCGGGCGGAGACATGATTGCGATCCACAACACGCTGATCACGGATGCGATCCTAACTGACGAGCAGCGGGCCTTGAAGGCGAAACTGCCAGGATACGAGAGGATGATGAAGGCCGTCTACACTTCCTTTGTTCCGTCATTTCACCTCAGCTACAATGCCCTGGGGGAGCAGGAGTCTTTCTCGATGAAGTACATCTGGGAACTCTCGGTCTACTTCGGCTTTTTCGTGTTTCCCTTCCTCAATGACATGTTCACCAACCGGCTCTTCCTCGCGGCTTACATGCGCCGCTTTGCCACGCTGGGGGCCTTGAATCGCGATCTCCATGTGTTTCTCTCACGGTTTTACGAGTGGAGACGGGATCATGAATCGGCGGCCGCGGAACCCTGCTTCTTCGAGTTCACCAGCGTCGAGCCGCTGCGACGCGCCGAGTCCACCTTTTATGAGGTGGACGTCGATGTCGATGGGGCCATCGACGTCCTCGATCGCCAACTGAACAACCTCGAGGAGCTGGCCCGCTACCTCGTGGCCCACATGTGTGCTCGCGTCGCCGGAGACCCGGGGCTCGTCACCAGCCGGAACCACGTGGAGAGCATCGATCTGGAGCAGCTCGAGTTCAACGCGGAAGAACTCGCCGCCCGATGGAACGCTCTCCCGGTATCGGGCGAAGCCTACGCCTGGCAGTTGGATCCGCATGCCCTGGCCAAAATTTCGCAAAACGGTGTTTCCCCATGAGCCAGCCGCTGTCATTGGAGGGCGTTCTATTTGATCCACCTCGGGAAGGGCGGGTCTCGTTGACTGCTGCGCAGGGAGAGGTGCCCGCCGCGCTCCGGGGATCCTATTATCTCAACGGGCCGGCGCGACTCCAACGCGGCGATTTTCGCTACCGGCACTGGCTCGATGGGGACGGCTTCGTGCGCGCGGTGCATTTCCGCGATGGCGCCGCCGAGCTCGTCTCGCGCTTTGTGAGGACGACCAAGTTCAACGAGGAGAAGGAAGCCGATGCCCCGATCTACCGCACATTTGGCACCTCCTTCGCTGACGACCGGTTGCGGAAAGGGAGATTGCTAGAGTCGCCGGCGAATGTCAGTGTTTTTCCGTTTGGCGGAAAGCTGCTGGCTTTTGGAGAACAGGCCCTGCCGTGGGAATTGCACCCGGAATCCCTGGAGACGATCGGCGAGTTTGATTTCAAGGGTGCCCTGGGCCAGACCGCACCTTTTTCGGCGCATCCCAAGATCGATGAGGACGCGGGACGGTTATGCAATTTCGGACTCGATTACCTGTTTCGGAGCACGGTGCTCCGCTATTGGGAGTTTGACCAGGATTTCAATCAGGTGCTGAGCCGGAAGTTCGAGTGTCCTCGGCCTTCCTCGATTCACGATTTTGCCTTGAGTGCAGACTACGCCGCCTTTTACGTGAGTCCCTACGATCTCGGGATCCTTTCGTTTTTGCGAAAGGGGCGTTCGATTCAGGAGTGCCTCTCGTGGCACGAGGGCGAGGATAACGTTCTCCTCCTTCTGCCGAGGGACGAGACGAGCGAGGCCGTTAGTATCAATTTGGGAGCGAGGGGGTTCTGTCTTCATTTGTTCGGAGCCTTCCAGGATGGTCCAGACTTGATGGTCGACCTCATTGAAACGACAGAGCCCCTCTACGTGCAATACGAGCCTCTTCCGGAGTTGTTCAGCACGGTTCGCTCCGGATCCATCGTGCGTTTCACGGTCAATCCGGCGGAGGGGAAAGTGCGTCAGGTCGAATCGTATCCCTACCCCGAGCTGCACCTCGATTTTCCCGTCAGTTCACCGTGTGCCCGTGCTGCGGGGACGCAGGACATCTGGATGCTGGCACTGCCGGTCGAGCCCCGTGGCCGCACCAAGTACTTTGACCGTCTGCAGCGATTTGATTGGGCGCGGGGAGCGGTGGTGGACGAGTATTTCCCACCCTCAGGGACTTACCTTGGCGGTGAAGCGGCTCTCGCCGAAGGAGCAGCAGGGGAGCGTGATTGGCTTATCTGTCCCGTGTGGGAGGCGGAGGAGCGTTCGACGGCTATCTTGATCTTCGCGGCCTACGATTTGGCGGCGGGCCCCATTGCGAATGTTCCGACCACAGTGGAGAGCCCTCTGGGTTTTCATGCAAGTTATGATTTGGCCTCCTCATTCACCTAGAAAAATGCGAAAAGATGGACTTGCTCTATGAATCTCAATAGCGATAGGATCACGTTAATCGAACCGGGGGAGGGGGTGTCATGAGTGTTAGCGACGAAGAGAGGGGCGCACGTCGCCGAGGCCTCTGGAAGCGAGTGCTTGCCTGCGCGATGGGATGTGCTGTCCTCGCGGTTGCGGTGGTTGGCGGGTACTCGTGGTTGCTCAAAGCGCGGGCTGATCGCATCTACGCCCTGGGAAAGAGCGTTAACGAATTTTTTTCTGGTTATGCCACGGCGATCAAGGGTCACGATGTCGATGCGATCCTGGAATTTTATCACGATGATTATGCCAATCCGTCCGAGGGAACGTGGTCGGAGTCTCGCGTTGAGACGGGCGACCAGTATCTCGAGGGGGTGTCGGCGGATGTGTTTGAGCTGAAGATGGAATCTCCGCGGGCGTTCGCGAAGGGCGATCTCCGTGCCCAGATCGAGGAACTGGATCGAAAGATCTCCGAGATCGAGTTTGCCAAGTTCAAGGTCGAAGGCATTGAAGAGCCCGGTCGGGACCGGGTGACGGTGCGCGCCATCCGATGGATGCGCGGGATGGGGCCGAAGGAGAAGAAGCACGAGCGGGTGGAGCTTCGCGCCGAGTTGCGGTTCTGGCTGGCCAGATCGGGTGGTGACTGGAAAATCGTTAGGAAGGACCTGTTGACGGGGACGGTGGTTCGGGGCGCGGGGAAGGGATTTGTCGATGTGGCGAAGGCGAGCGGGATCGACTTCAAGGCGACCCACAACGAGATGCTGCGGGACCCGCACTGGGAGCCGACGCAGTTTGGCATCATGAAGTACGCCCACGGGGGCGTGGCCGTTTCGGACTACGACGGCGATGGGGACGACGATGTCTTTTTTGCGGACGGAACGCGGCCGCGGCTCTATCGCAATGCGGGCGACGGAACTTTTGAGGATGTGACGGCCATCGCTTTTGCGGGCCAGTTTGATCCCGACGGCTCGCTGCCGGCGTCGAGCGTGGCCCTTTTTATCGACGCGGACAATGACGGTGATGAAGATCTCTTTGTCGGGCGGTCGACAGCGCCGAACAAGTTGTTCTGCAACAAGGGTGACGGGACTTTTTATGAAGTGAAAGACGCGAACGTGGGACGAAAGGACGTGGCTACGGAGGGCGAGTGGGTTTCAGTGGCCTCGGCGGCCGACTTTGACAACGACGGATTCGTCGATCTGTATTTCGGGCGTTATCTCGATCCGCGGGAAACGCTGCCGACGACGCTTTTCTACACGCGAAACGGCGAGGGTAATTCGCTCTTGCGCAATAACGGCGACTTGACGTTCACCGACGTGACGGAGGAGATGAAGGTGCGCGAGGGTGGATTGACCTTGGGGATCGCCTGGGCCGACTATGATCGTGATGGCGACATGGATTTCTATGTGGCGAATGATTTTGGCCGCAATGCGTTCTTTGAGAATCAGGGGCCTTCCGGCCGCGTGGACTCGAAGGGAAAGGCGATCTGGAATCCGTTCAAGGAGGTCAGCGCGGAGAACGGCACGCTGGATATCAGTTATGGCATGAGTGCCACCTTTGCCGATATTGACAACGATGCCGATCTCGATCTCTACGTCTCCAACGTCCATTCCGGGCAGCGTTGGTTCGGCAACAAGGCAACCTTGCAGAACTACATTGCCACCACCGTGAGGCAGAGAGAGTTCTTTGGTGACTCGGAGATCTATGATCAGTTGAACAGGCTGGCGGATGACAAGTGGGCCCTTGGCGATCGTGTGATTCGCGGAAACTCTCTCTTCCGCAATGACGGGAACGGCGAGTTTGCCGACGTCACGGAGGCGAGCCGGACCAATCCCCACGGATGGTACTGGGGATCGCTTGTGTTCGACTACGATCATGACGGGAGGCAGGACATCTATGCGGTGAACGGCTGGATCTCCGGGAAGCGGCCCGATGATTTGTGACTGCCCTACGTCAAGGCCGCGGTCGCGGACGTGAGAAAATACAAGACGGGTTACTTCTTTACCGACGAGTTTCGCGAACAGGAGGGCAGTTCGTGGAATGGCTACGAACACAATGTGCTCTTGAAGAACCTGGGAGACGGACGCTTTGTCGATGTCGGGATGGCGTTGGGTGCCGATGACATTCGCGATGCCCGCGGCGTGGCCGTATCGGACTTCGACCGGGATGGAGACCTCGACATCGTGGTGAACCACAATCCCGGTGTGCGGGAGCAATTCCGCGAGGGGATCGCCCCGGCCCTCTTGCGGAATGACGTGCCGGTGAACGCGGCGGGCGAGAAGATGCCGCATCGCAATTGGCTCTCAGTGGAATTGATCGGGGGCGCTGGGCGGGATCCGCGCCTGGCCAACCGCGACGCCATCGGATCGGAAGTCGTGGTTACTTTGGAGGATGGCTCGACGATGTTGAGGCACGTCGTGGCGGGATCCAGTTATGCCTCGCAGTGTAGCCGGCAACTCCACTTCGGGTTGGGCGCTCACGAAGAGGTCAAACGGCTTGTCGTGCGCTGGAAGCGTCCGGCCAAGACCGAGACCGTTTTGGAGAATGTTCGGGCCAACCAGTTTCTCAGGATCGACCAGTACGAAACCAACAAACCCCTGGCGGCCACCGATGGGGAATTTGGAGGCAAGTGATCGAGACGATGATGAAGAGACGAGGGATTCGACGGCTCTTGCGTACCATCTGTGCTTTGGGTGTCCTGCTGGTATTCGCTGGTGTTTGCGGGTGGTTCTATCTCAAGAACCAGGACCGGAAGTACGAGGATTACCGGGCGGCGGGTGCCGGTGTTAACACTTTCCTCGGCGCCTTTGCCAGGGAGGTGGAGTCCGCCGTTGAGAAACGGGATGTCGAAGGTCTCATGGCCTCTTACGCCGCGGACTACGCCTCGCCGGGGCGGGGGCGCTGGGTCATGGGTGAAGGGGTGCACTCCCATGGTTTCAGGCATCTGCGGCTGGAAGTTGCGGCGGAACCGGATGGGAGTACGTTGGACTTTGATCGTGAGCGACTCCGCGTCGAGTGGGCTCGTTATCTGGAGAAGATCGAGGGCATCGACGGAGCGTCGGTGGACGGCAAAAAGCTTTCGTTTGACCATGCAGACCGCGGGCTTGGGGTGGTATGCAAGATCAATATTGCGGAGGAAATCGAGGCGGGGGAGAGGGCACGTGTGACGGTGAAGTTCATTCTCAACGGCCGCGATGAGCGCAGCCAAGTCTTGCAGGATCGCTTTTTCTTCCGCTGGTGGCTTCGTTCAACCGGTGAGGATCATGCCGAGTGGGAGATCGTTCGCGATGAATTGATGATCGACCCCGAGGTCTCCAACCTGAGGGTGGTTGGCCGG
>JANQJH010000287.1 GCA_028281705.1 Verrucomicrobiales bacterium | reverse complement strand
GAACAATGTGCTCACTGCGGAGGATTTCCAATCCGGCGCCATCAACGACACCGAAGGGCTGCAGTTCTTTGCCGACACCCTCTTCATCGGATCGGACGGCGGCGGGGGCGATCCCAATCCTCCCAGTTCACTCGCGATCACGGGCGTGGCCAAGACGCCCGATGCCGTCGAATTGACCTGGCAAGGTGCCGACGGGGCCGCCGTCGACGTGGAGTATTCCCCGGATCTGCAAACGGCAACCTGGGAGACGATCGCCTCCGGCGTGGCCGGCGAGAGCTTCGAGGACAACGACGCCGGCCGCAACGCCGCTGCTGAAGGTTACTATCGCCTGAAACCGAGTCTCTAGCGGGCACACGGAAAAGGGGACTAAAGTCCCTGCCACTTTCCCGGAATGTGGGGGAGGCCTTCAGTCCCTCAGTTATTCAGGAGCCATCACCACCAACTCCAAGCATCACCAGACGATAAAAACCCGATGTCCCAGGGGCATGTCGATGCTTCACCGATTGCCTTCCGCCGTCGCCCACCCTCACCGCCAGGTACTCCCACGACTCCGGCGCCATTGTGCTCGAGTATTCCAGAACATATTCCACTTCGGGCGTCGACTCCCATTCGATGATATTCGTTTCCTCGCCCGCTCGCGTGACCCGAAGCATTCCAGGGGCGGCGCGGCGCTTGACTGACAAAACAACTTTCCCGGTGCGTCCCGTGGCCGAGGCACCGGCCAGCGTTCGCTTCTGCGGCGCCTCGATCGTCAAAACCCCACTCGGCCCAAGCGTTACATTTCCGAGGAGTGTCAGTCGCTTGAGATCGTCGACATCTGCCGGCGCTCCGTTTTCACTGACAAACAAGCGCTCGCCAACCGACGTGAGACCGCGGAGTCCGTCGAGATTCGTCAGCGCACGATTCTCCACAATCGACAAGCTCTCCACCGCAGTGAGTGAGGCCAGCCCGTCGAGATTCTCCAACGCATCATTCCCCCATAGCGACAAATCCTCCACCGTGCTGAGAGCGCGGAGTCCATCGACGTTCTTCAGCGCTCCATTCTCCCTGATTGAGAGATTCTTGACCGTGGCGAGACCTCTGAGTCCGTCGACATTCCTCAGCGCTCCGTTTTCGCTGATCAGTCCCCAGCCTGCCAAGGTGAGTCTGCGGAGTCCATCGATCCCCGTCAGCGCCCCGTTGTCGACCACATGGATTTCACCGACCGAAATCAGCGCGCTGAGCCCATCGACGTCCATCAGTGCAGCGTTTTTCCGAACCGACAGAGTCCCTCCGACCGAGACGAGATGCCTGAGCCCGTTCAACTGCACGATATCGTCGTGCCCATTCCCATCGTCTTGAATGAATAGATTTCCAGTTACCTCACGGTAGCCGAAGGCGTCCACCTCCGCTTGTGTTCGCAACGTGAGATCACCGTTGTAGATTTGGCTAACAACCGCGCCGGCGAATGACGATCCGCAGAGTAACGTTCCAAAAGAAGTGAGAATGCATGCCGCGATCGGCATTTTTGAGAGGAGTGTCATGGCAGAGGAGAACGTTGAAGGTGGAAGTTCATCACAAAAACCCAACGGCACGATCGATGCGGTATTGGAGATCTAGTGAGAGCCAAAGCAAAACTAAAGGCATCTCTCCCTTTGTCAGTCTGCAACCCAACAGTCTCGAGGATCGCGGACTCATGAGATTCCCAGTGACTTCCACCTCTCAGTTCTTCCGCAGTACGATCATCGGGCCCCGCGCACCGCATGAACACCGCGCTACAGAGCAATCTTCGCAACCAACGAACGAACCGCAACAACTAGCATACACACCTGATGGCAATGCCACATCGGCCCGACGATTCCACAACTTTGTCGTCCGCGGTTCGACCCACGGAAGGCAAACGCGCCCGCCGTCGCGCCGCCTCCCGCCGCGCCCGCAGGTACCACCTTGGATCGGCCCAAGCTCTCCATCAGCCTCGACCTTGGCTTGCAGCCATCGAAAGGCCTTCTATAATCCGGCCATGAATCTCTCCAGACGACCTCTCCTCATCATGGGCCTCCTCGCCGTGATCAGCGTCTCGACCGGAAGCTGCCGTGACGAGAAAAAGGCCGCCAAGCCTTCGAAAGATCAGCCCCAAACACAGAATCAACGCATGGACTCCGCCACCGCCCTCAACATCAAGCAGAAGGATCGGGGCTACAAGCCGCTATCCGACAAGGAGCTGAAGGAGAAACTGACGCCCCTGCAGTATGACGTGACCCAGCGCGAGGGGACCGAGCGCGCCGGCACTTACCCCCGGCACAACAGCAAGGAGCCGGGGATCTATGTCGATATCATCTCGGGGGAACCCCTCTTTTCTTCCACGGAAAAGTTCGATTCAGGAACCGGCTGGCCGAGTTTCTGGGCGCCGATCCACAAGGAGGAGATCGTGGAGAAGAAAGATCGGAAATTCTTCCAAACCCGCATCGAAGTGCGCTCCAAGACGGCCGATTCTCACCTGGGCCACGTTTTCCCAGACGGACCACGTCCCACCGGACTGCGCTACTGCATCAACGGCGCCGCCCTGCGCTTCGTGCCCAAGGCGGATCTGAAAAAGGAAGGCTACGGCGATTACCTCAAGCTGTTCGAGGCCAAGGACGCCAAGTAAGCCGTCCACCCAGCGCTGGATGCTCCCTCGGGATCGCCATGCTATCGTGATCTCTCTCCCTAGCGGTCGGGGAGAGGCGTCGACTGCCGCCGCTCCGAGCATCCTGACCGAGGCCCCACCCGGACTGGACTCCCGTCATGCCCCAAGAATCTGATTCCGCCGAACGACCCACTGCCCTCGCAGTGTTGGAGTCATGGTTGCAGCGCCGTCTCACCGCTGACGCCAAGGGCTGGCTGGAGGAAAAAAAGTCGACCGCTCTACTGGAAGACCGCAACGCCTACCTCGCCTTTGCCCTGGCGCCGCGCAAGGTGGGTAAGGCGGATCTCCAGCTCACCGACGACGAGTTTGAGGAAGCGCTGGCAGCCTGCCCGGGCTGGACGCCGCGGGGGTGGACGACCGATCAGGCAGCCCGGCTCATTCTCCTGCTGGCCGGACCCGCGGACTGCTTTGGCAGACGTCTCACTCAGCTTTGCGCCACCGGCGATATTGGCGAACAGGTTGCTCTCTACCAGGCCCTCCCCATTTATCCCGATCCCGCCGGACTCACGGCCCGCGCCGCCGAGGGCCTCCGGACCAATATCATTCCCGTTTTTGAGGCGGTAGCCCACGCCAATCCCTATCCCAGAACCTACTTCGACGAAGCGGCCTGGAACCAAATGGTCCTCAAGGCGCTCTTCATCGGGAGCAGCCTCCATCCCATCCAGGGAATCGACGACCGGGCGAACGCCAGCTTGGCCAACACCATGATCGATTACGCCCATGAACGCTGGGCCGCCGGCCGGCCCGTGAGCCCGGAACTCTGGCGCTGCGTGGGCCCCTTCCTCGACGACGAGTGCCTGGCCGATCTCGAACGCGCCTGGAATTCACCGGAGCCCATGGCCCGCGAAGCCGCCGCTCTGGCCCTTGCGGCCAGCGACCTCCCGGCCGCCAAGACGCTCCTGGCATCGGATCCCCAACTCGCCAAAGGGATTGACTCGGGAGCCGTCTCGTGGAGTCTGGTCCACGAAACGATCACCGTCGGCTAGATGAGGCTAGGCGAGGCGCGTCTCGTTTTCCCGTGATACCGTCACCTCGAGCCATGGCAGCAGACAGTCCCAGCGATTCCTCCGACGAACCGATCCGGTTGATCGACCCGCACGTCCACATGAGTGCGCGGACGACCGATGACTACGAACGCATGGCTGCCTCGGGCGTCGTCGCCCTGATCGAACCCGCTTTCTGGCTCGGCCAGCCACGGACTACCATCGGCGCCTACAAGGACTATCTCTCGAGCCTGGTGGGCTTCGAACGCTTCCGCGCGGCTCAGTTCGGCATCCGGCACTATTGCACTATCGGACTCAACTCCAAGGAGGCCAACAACGAGGAACTGGCGGAGGCCGTGATGGAGGTGCTGCCCCTCTACCTCCAGAAAGAGGGCGTCGTCGCCGTCGGCGAAATCGGCTACGACGATCAGACCGATCTCGAGGACCGCTACCTGAGGAAACAGATCGAACTGGCGAAGGAGTTCGACATGGTCATCATGATCCACACCCCGCATCGGGACAAGAAACGCGGCACCTCGCGCACCATGGATGTCCTCGAAGAACACGGGGTCGATCCCGGCAAGGTCGCCATTGACCACAACAACGAGGAGACGGTGCAGGAAGTCCTGGATCGTGGTTTTTGGGCCGCCTTCACCCTCTATCCCAACACCAAGATGGGCAACGAACGCATGGTCGAGATCGTGCGCGAATACGGATCGGAGAGGATCTTCATCGATTCCGCCGCCGACTGGGGCGTCTCGGATCCGCTCGCCGTGTCCAAGACCTTTCGGCTGATGCACGAGCGCGGCATCACCAAGGCCGACATCGAACAGGTCTGCTACCACAACGCGCTGGCCTGTTACGGCCAGAGCGGCCAGATCAAGGAGGAGGACTGGACCCAGCCGCTCCCCATCGACCAGCGCAATCTCTTTCACGGAAACTCCGTGCTCCGCGGTGGTCAGACGCCCCGTGTGGACGATTCGGACAGCCTGGTCATCGAGTAGCGCAGAGGGTGAATCCCCGCCCACTGGGACCCGATTTCCTAAACCATTTGGATTTCTCAGGGAGAAGGCTTAATCTCTCCCCATGAACCTGTTTCAACGACGCCTACTACTGCCATTCGTAGCCTCCACAGTGCTCGCGATCACGCCATTGGGTGTCCACGGGCAAGACGCCGCCACTGCCAAGGCAACCTTCGATCAAGTCAACAAGCACCTCGATCTCGGTGGTCAGTTCTATGCCTTCCTCAACATCCAAGGTGACTTCACCCAGCTGGGAGCCAAGGCCCAGGAGATCTACGAAAAACTGCGGCAGATGGAGGGGATCGGCGACGAGATCCCGCCAGGCCTCGATATCGCCGGTTTTCTCAGCCAGCTCGGCATGGACAACCTGGAGGCCATTGGGCTGAGTTCCATCAAATTCGACAAGGGCTACCGCAATCGCTTCTTCGCCGCCATCGACGGCGAGCGGAAAGGCCTGCTCCGGCTCTCGGGAGGCGACCCGACACCGTTTGCAATCGGCGAGTTCGCCCCCGCCGAGGCCGTGTATGCCGTCGAGTGGGATCTCGATTTGGATGGGCTCAAGGATCTCGTCACCGGGATCGGCGGGCAGTTGGAGAAGTCAATCGGCATGGATCCCCTGAGTGGGGTTTTGGCCCAGCCCATCCCCGGGACCGAACTCAATGTGAGTCAGCTCCTCGATACCCTCAAGGGCAGGTTAATGGCCTACATCGTCCTCGATGAGGAACAGATCCTGCAGATTCCCGATCCCAACGCCCCACAGATTCCTGGCATCGATCTCGTGTTGTCCCACGCCAATGGGAAGGAAGTTTACGGCCACATTCGCAGTTTCATCACCTCGAACGCGCCGCCCGATGCCTTCACGGAAGAGACGGTGGATGGAGTGACACAATTGCAGATCCACCTCCCGCCCCAGGCCACGCTGGGATTCTTCGCCCCCGTCATTCAGATGACGGAGGCGACTGGTCAGCTCGTCATCGCCACGAGACCGGAGGCCTTGAAAGGCCTCACCGAGGGTGACCGCTTGGCCACGAATGCCGACTTCAAGCGCACGAGCGACATGCTCCCCAAAGAGGGAAACGGTTACGGCTACGTGTCGCCGAAGTTCTACGAGTTCCTGGAGATCTTCACCAACGCGGCTTCCCAGGGCAACGCCGCTATCGCCCAGATCCAAACGGAGATCATGAGCCTGGTCTACGGCGAACCGCAGCCCATGGTCACCATGTGGGCCAACCAGAGCGATGGTATCTACTCCGAGAGCTTTGCTCCAATGAGCTACAAGATTTCCCTGGCCTACGCCGTCATCGCTCCTGCAGCCATTTCCGGTGCCGTGATTGCTCCGATGGCCGCGAAAGCAAGGGTTGATGCCCGCCAATTCCACCAGCGGCAATTGCAAGAGCAACGGGCCGTGGAGGAGGCCGCGAGAGCCGCGGCGGATGGAGCCATCCGATAGCCTCCCAAGCAGGCGGTAGGGTTAGGTTAGGCTGACAGGAATGCCAACAATCGGATGAGCGATCCCAAGAAAGTCCTCATCGTCACCGACGATTCCGGGGAGTCCTTCGAAATACTCTATGCCCAGCACCGTTTTCGCGAGGCGGGGTATGAACCTGTCATTGCGGCGACGAAGAAGAAACTTCTCAACGGTGTGATCCACGACTTCGATCCCGGATGGAGCACTTACATTGAGAAACCCGGTTACCTCATTCAAAGTGACATCACTTTCGACGAGGTAGAGCCTGGCGAGTACATGGGGATGATGCTCATCGGCGGGCGCGCACCTGAATTTCTCCGCCACGACGATACCCTGATCGCTCTGGTCAAGACCTTTGCCGAAGAAAACAAGTGGCTCTATTCCATCTGCCACGGCATCCAGATCCTCGCGGCGGCCGGATTGGTCACGGGACGAAGAGTGACTTCCTACTGTAATGTCAGGTTAGAAGTGAGCACCTGCGGCGGCGAGTGGATCGACCAGCAGAGCGTCGTCGATGGCAAGATCATCACCGCTCAAACCTGGGAGAGCCACGCCGACTTCTATCGCGATATTTTCGCTCAACTGGCTGGCTAGGATCACATCACGTCAAGCCAAGTGATGCGAACACTCCTGTCCGCCTAACGATGCGCGTAGCAGAAGCGGTGACGCTTCTCCATTTGGAATGCTCACGCATCCCGCTACGGGAGGAACGCGAAAACTCACCTCCAAATCCAAACATCCTCGCCAATCCGCGAAATCTGCGGTTTACCCTCCCAGCAGCCGGATCAACTCATCTCTTCCTCTTGTTCCGCTCCGCTCTACCCTTCGCCGGCTGGGCCGCCTTCCAAGCCTCGTAGGCCGGACGCACGCGGTCGTACTCGGGATTGACACATTTCTCGCCCCAGCGCTTCAACGCCGCCAAGAGTCCCGCATCGGACTCCACCACTTGTCCCTGATCTTCCGTTTCCTCAATCCAGCCGCTCAGAAGATCGCGATGCTGAGCCAAGACCTTCTGGAACTTGGGATCCCTGGCAAGATTGCGGATTTCGTGGGGATCATTCGCCAGGTCATAGAGTTCCTCCGCCGGTTTCTCGTCTCCAAAAAAGAGCAACTGAGTTTCATTCATCTCACCCGCCGCCATCATGCGCCGCATCTCCTGGGAAACCGGCCATGGATCCTTGTAACTCGGATTCATGAACGGCCGATCCGTTAGGTAATTCTTGAGATACTTGAAGCGCGGGGTCACCACCGTCCGAATGCGTTCATAAGTGAAGTCACAGCGATCCCGCGCCGCCACGAGGTAGGCCCGAGGCTCCCGGTCCTTTTTCAGGAAGTCGACGCCCTCCATGTTTCCCGGGATGGGCAGTCCGGCCACGGCGAGCGAGGCCGGTGCGAGATCGATCCCGCTCACCAAATCGCTTCGCACCTTACGCGCAGGAATGTCAGGCCCGGCCACCATGCAGGGCATGCGAATCCCTCCCTCGTAGAGATACTGTTTGTGCCGGTGCAGTTTGTAGCCATGGTCGGAAAAGAGAAAGATCACCGTGTTCTCGTAGAGTCCATCCCGCTTGAGCGCGGCCACGATCTCCCCCACCATGGCGTCGGTGTAGAGCAGACAATCGTAGTGGTGCGCAATCTCCTCCCTAACAAGTGGAATGTCAGGATAATAGGGAGGCACGGGAACGGTATCGCGATCGACGACCTTGGTCACCCGCTTTCCCGATTTGCCTCCCGACACCTGGATCTGGTCAAAAAACGGCTGGCCCTCCCGGCGCCCCGACCATTCGCTGCCGTTCTCGGCCCCTTTGAAATTCCAGGCCCCATCGCGGTGATCATAAAACGCGTCCGGATCCCACTCGAAATTGAAATCGTCTTTCCCGCCGCCCTCGTTGAAAGTGTAATAACCGGCCTGGCGAAACAGAACCGGCAGTGGAACCACCGACTCCGGCAAGACGTTCCGATCATAATCAGGCCCCAAGGATTGGCGCCGAAAGCTCGAACGGCAACTGCGATGATGATGCGCCCCAATGCTCGTCTGCATCATCCCCGTGATCACCGCTGACCGCGTCGCCGAACACACCCCGGCCGGGGTATAAAAACGATCAAATCGAATGCCGCTCAATGCCAGAGCGTCCAGATGCGGCGTCTTGATCACCTGATCGCCATAACAAGAAAACCATCCGCTGACGTCCTCGAGATAGATCCACAAGACGTTTCGTTTCTCGTCCGCCGCTTCCGCCATCGCGGCGATGGCGAGCCAAGTCATCAGGGCAAACGTAATTCGGGCAATGTGGTGCATGCCTCGTTTCTAGCCCACCGCCCAACCCAGCTCAAGCGCTGAAACTTGACCTCGATCCCAGATACGCCAAGCTCATCCCACAACCTTATCTGCTATGAAACCGACCGACCGACGTCGTTTTCTCGCCGCCACGGGTGCGGCAGCGACGGCCACTCTTGTCCATCCATCCACCGCCCTCGGCGCGACGGCGAATTCCAAGATCAATCTCGGCATCATCGGCGTCGGCGGGCGCGGTGAATGGCTCGCCGACCTCTTCGTGGCCCATGGTGGCTTTCGCATCACCGCGGTGGCCGACTACTTCGAGGACCGTATCGACGCGGTGGGCGACAAACACAAGCTGCCGGCAGCCAACCGTCACTCGGGACTCGACTGCTACAAGAAACTCATCGCCGCCGGCGGGGTCGACGCGGTGGCGATCGTCAGCCCGCCCTATTTTCATCCCGAGCAGGCCAAGGCGGCCGTGGAAGCCGGGCTCCATGTGTGGCTGGCCAAACCCGTCGCGGTGGATACCGCGGGCAGCCGCGTCATTGAGGCGGCGGGAGCGGAGGCCACCCGTCGCGAAAAGTGTTTTCTCGTCGATTTCCAGACACGCGCTACCGAGTTTTTCATCGAGTCCATCAAGCGGGTCCACGCAGGGGCGATCGGCGACTTCGTCTTCGGGGAATCCACTTACCACGCCGGGCGCCTGGCGGCCAAAACCCGTGAACGTTCGCCCGAGGCCACCCTACGCAACTGGGTCTTCGACCAAGAGCTCTCGGGTGACATCATCACCGAACAGAACATCCACACGCTCGACGTCATGAGCTGGGTCATGAATAAGCCCCCGATCAAGGCCACCGGAACCGGAGGACGCAAGGTCCGGGTCGATGTGGGTGACTGCTGGGACAATTTCTCGCTCCTCTACGACTATGGCGACGGCGTCGGCGTCACCTTCAGCTCGCGGCAATTCACCGGCCACGGGACGACCCCATCGGGCATCCTCAATCGCATGTTCGGCACGGAGGGCGTCCTCGAGACCAATTACGGTGGCAATGTGATGGTCCGCAGCAAGGAACATTTCTATCGCGGGGGCAAGACGCCCCGGATCTACGAGGACGGGGTCGTGACCAACATCGCCACCTTTCACCGCAGCATCGTCGAAGGCCACCATGACAACCCGACCGTGGCACCAAGCGTGCGCAGCAATCTCGTGACCATCCTCGGGCGCACCGCCGCCTATGAGGGCCGGCCGGTCACCTGGGACGAGATCATCAAGGACACCAAGCGCATTCAGCCTGATCTCACCGGCCTGAAAGCCTAACTAACTGAGCTCAACTCAATGTCGCGACCCAAAACAATGAATCACATCAAGAATCGACGCCATTTCCTCGGCATGACCGCGAGCGCCGCGGGTAGCCTTCTTGTTCCTCGCAGCATTGTGGCGGCCAAGTCTGCCGGCTTCAGCATCGGTGCCTGCGACTGGACGTTGCGCAAGGCCACCAACCCCGAATCCATGGTCCTGGCCAAGCGCATCGGTCTCGACGGCGTCGAGGTCGATCTCGGGAGGCCGGCCGAAGGTGTCGAGAAACTGCCTCTGGCGGATAAAACACTGCAGGATGCGATTCTACGCGAATCCAAGACGCAGGGCGTCGCCATTCCCTCACTCGCCATGGGCGTGCTCAATTCCGTACCCTTGAAGAGTTCCGAACTTGCCGAGCAATGGGTTTACCAATCCGTGGACATCGCGACCGCGATGAAGGTGAAGCTGGTACTGCTGGCCTTCTTTGGCAAAGGCGACCTGCGCAACGACGACGAGGGCAAAGCCCGCACCATCGAGCGCCTGAGGAAGCTCGCCCCCAAAGCCGAGGCCGCGGGGGTCGTCTACGGCATCGAATCCTACCTCACGGCAGACGAGTTGATCGAGATCGTCGATGCCGTCGGCTCGAAAAACATCCGCGTCTACTACGATCTGGGCAACATGCACAAGGTCGGCGAGGACATCTACAGCGCCATCACCAAGCTTGGCACCAAGTACATCTGCCAGTTTCACGCCAAAGACCTCGATGGCCTCTACGGCAAAGGCAGTATCGACTTCCCCAAGGCGCGCCAGGCGATGGACGAGATCAACTATCGCGGCTGGATCATGATGGAGGGCACCGTCATGTCACTCGGTGTCGAAGAAAGCAACCGCGCCGACTGCAACTACCTGCGCACGGTCTTTCCCAAGTCCCTCAAAAAAACTTAAACTTACACTTAAACTTCAACTTAAACTTAAACTCCCACAGCTCACCCAAGGCGGACGGGAAGCTCCGGCTCCCCACTATTGCTCGGGCGCCGCGATGAACACATCATCAATGAAAAAACCGGCCCCATTGGTGCTCACACCGCCGGCATCGACGATCTCAAATTCCAAGAGCACCTTCTGACCGCGCACGGGCAACTCGACCGATAAATCCGTCCAATCGTCCGTCTTCTGCGGCCCAAAGAAGAAGAGTCCGTTATCCTCCGTCCCCTCCTCCAGAATGATGCCATCGGTGTCGAGGACATTGATCCGCACCGCCGCGTCTTCGTCGATGTCGAGATAGTAGGAAAACTCGAGCGTGGGATTCTCCAGGAACGAACTGAGATTGACCTCGGACGAACGCAGAGCGACAAACGTGCCATCGGTGTAATCCGCGTCGAGATCCGTCCCGGCAACGCCTTCGCCACCATGCGCACTGCCGGGTCCATTTGTCGGGGCCCCCACTTCCCACTCAGTCGAACCAGCATTGTTCTCCTTGGTCAAGGCGGTCCACCCATTGAACCCGTTTTCAAAATTCTCATTCAAAGGCGGCGCCGGCCCGGAAACAAACACGCGGTAGTGGGTCTGCCCTTCCAAGGTCGTGCTCGAATCCACATAGGTCGTTTCGTTGGCCCCCGGCTCTCCCGCCACACCGGTGACCAATTCCGTCCATTCCGTGAGATTGGACGAGGTCTCGACCCCATAGGCCTGCGACGGCGAAGAAGCCCAGGTGAGTTCCACCGCACCCGCGTCGTTCACCGCGATATCCTGAACCTTCAAGGGCGCCTTGCCCGTGTCGATCAATCGAATGTTGTCCAAATGCATCGTCATGCCGGTGTCATTCCAGGCGCCTTGGTTGGTTAGGGAGAAACCGGGATTGACATCATCGGGATCGTTGGGATCGCCCGGTTCCAAGACAAACTGATCGAGATTCGCCGAATAGGTCCTCACATGTTGCTCACTCCCTCCGCGATGCATGGCATAATGCTGCGCCGCACCTCCCGCTTGCCGGGGAATGAAGTTCTGCCACGTTCCCGTCCAATTGTCCCCCTGCTCTTCGAAAATCACGTCCATGCGAAGGGTGTAACGCAGGCGATCCTCCTGAGGAACCAGGGCGATGGCCTCCATAATGGTTCCCTTGAAGGGAATCGTGAAATCGCGCACCCAGGCGCCACCGGAGGTGATCGTGTATTCCAATGACGCCTCACCCTGGGTCACCGCCAAATCATCGGCACCTTCCTTGGTATGCAAGGAAAGCTCATAACGATCGGAAACGGGAATGATCTTATCCACGTCTTCCTGAGTCTCGAAACCATTGAGAAGCGTGATCTCCGGCACGGCTCCGGGAGCGTAAGTATCCACCAGGCGAATATTATCGACAAAGATCTCGAGCGATGTCGTGCCCTCGGCAGCACCATATTGATCGATGATGCGGAGCGTCACCAACTCCGCCTCCACCAGATCACTCGTGACCAAGTCCAGCGGAATCGACATCGAACTTGATTGCCCGCTCGACTCCAATTGCGCGTAATCGAATCCATTCACCCGGAGCTGAAAATTGCCCCAGTTAAATCCATCGGGCGGAAAGGTAACGTCATAACGCAGGAGATACCGTGCCTCTTCGTGCGAAACCCAGGCCTGTTTCACCAGGTTGCTCGCCTCCTCCGATAAGGTGATGTCCGCGTCCGCATTCCACGCCAGGTTATTCGAGATCTTAATCTTGAGAGCCTTCTCTCCGTGGGTCACGGCAATATCATCGTCCCCCGTTTTCGTGTGCTGTGTCAGTTCAATATCTTCTTCGCCCCGGTTGCCGCCGCCAACCACGGTCGCCGATTCGATGCCGTCCTCAAAGGACTCCAAGATTGTTTCGGTCTGCGCCTGAACGCTCAAAGACAATGAAACAATAAACAGAATACTGGAGAGACCAGCGACCGACAGGGGGAGGAAGGAACGCTTCATAGGGGATATCAGGGTAAGGAGTTTACCTACTTTAGGTTGGGTGATATTCCCCTTCTAGCCCAAGTGGGATTTTCACCGCAATTTCAAACTGCCAAAATTCCACAGGCTCATTGCCGAGGCCCAAAACCGCTGCAAATCAATTAAAGGTTGAAAACCCTAACCTTAATATCCGATAGGGTGTTCTCTAGGGCTGCTCAACGGCTCGATAATATCCCGCGGAAGCGCTCGTCCGAGCCGAATCCGTATCCTCATAACTTGTGCTCTCCCCGGCGGCGTCGATCGGCGCCTCGGTGATGGTCGACCACGCCTCCAGCCCGGCCGTGTGCTCCACGTGATACGTCTTACCC
>JANQJH010000154.1 GCA_028281705.1 Verrucomicrobiales bacterium | reverse complement strand
CGGCCGTGGCGGGGGAAACTGTGAGTATTCATTTTCACGAGGCCTCCGTCTTCGACGACCTTGATTTCGTGATTCGATGCCACGGCTTCGCCGCGCGCTTGTCAAGAATTCCCGTGTCAGATCTGAGGTCCCGTGTTAGAGAGAGAAAAGCCGCCCCATGCGTATTCTGATCGTCTCGTTCGTTCTGTTGATCATTCTAGTCAGCGGCGGTTGCCGTGATCGTGAGGAAACGGCGTTGCAGCAGTTGGACCGGAGTGGTTACGGGTTCGCGGTGAGCGATTTTCTCCGGGCGGCGGCGAGCGGTGACGGTGACGGGGTGGCGCGTTTTCTTGAGGCGGGCATGGCGGTCGACGTGGAGGGCGCTGACGGGATGACGGCCTTTCAGCATGCGGCGTCGAACGACCGGGACGAGGTGGTGAAACAGCTCATCGAGGCCGGCGCCAAGGTCGATCAACGGTTGGCGGACGGGCGTACCATGCTCATGAGAGTGGCGGGGCGGACCTCGAACGATTTGCGAATGTTGAACTACCTGTTGCGGCATCATGCGGATGCCCAAGCCGTGGATGGATCGGGGATGACGGCCCTGATGGTGGCGGCCATGGCGGGCCATGTGGACGGTGTCCGGCGTTTGGCATCGCTCGATGTGCGTTCGCTCGATCGGGCGCTGATGTTGTCCGCGGCCCAGGGGCACGCCCATTGTCTCGAGGCCCTCATCGCCCGCGGAGCCTATGTCAATTGCCGGAGCCGTGACAGTCGTACGCCACTGATGTATGCCGCCGGAAAAGGGCATGCGGAGGCTTCCCTGGTCTTGCTCCGGCATCACGCGAACCGTTTTGCCCGGGATGATGACGGCCGAACCGCCGCGGATCGCGCCGAAGAGGCTGGCAATCTCAGGTTGGCCCACGAACTGAGGGATACTTCAAGTTTGGTTCCCTCAGGCACGCCGGCGGAGCCAGAGCCGATCCCAAGTCTCGATGGTCAATCCATCGCCCTGCACGAGGCCCCTCCGGAGAAGGACGGCATGGCCTCAGCCGTCGCGACGTTGGAACCGAAGCGACCCACGGTGGATGATGGCTTTGACAGGCAAGGTGGAAGCAGTGCCCGCACGGCGGCACTTCCCGCTTCACCGCAGACGACTGCGATCGCCACCGCTCCGATCGATTTGGCAGGAGAGCTGCAGTTAGGAACGTTTCAAGAGCGCTTCGAACATGTCCTGGTGACCGAGGTGCTGGAAGATGGCGCTCAGGTTCGCCTGCTGCATCGCCCGAGGGAAGAGGGCCTGATCACGGTGATGGTGGGAGAGCGAATCCCGGAGACGCCCTATGAAGTGACGCGGGTGACGAAGCGTGTGGTTCCGGCGAAGGGCGGCGGTACGGTGGACGTATCGGAGGTCATGGCGGTGGATACCCAACGCGAGAGGGAGCAGCGCTTTGTGCGGGGAACGCTGCCGAGAGACGAATCCTCGCATCTTCTCGTGGAGACCAAGCACTCGCAAAAACGTTTTGCCGCCCATGTGGGCGATGTCTTCACCGTGGCCGAGACGGGGGAACAGTACCTCGTGACGGAGATCAGGCCTCATCAGCTTCTCTTGCGCAGGGAGTCGACGATGGAGATCATCACCATCCAGCGCGAGTGAAGGATCTAGTTGTATTGATAGTGGAAGTGTCTTGGTGAGCACATGGAACTTGCAAGTGACTCCGGTAGAGAGGGACGCGCATCGGGCGGACAGGAGTGTCCGCATCACTAGACGCTTCTCGGTTGGAAGTGCCTCTCTCTTCGTCAGGCGGGTGTTTTTTCGACCTTGGCTGCTTCTCGGACGGCGTCGCGGAATGGGTGCGTTTCTGAAACGGGATCCTTGCTGAAATGGCGGTCCGCCATCAGGACTAGACTGCCATCGGGGCGCCATTGGGCGTGATCGCCGGTGCGGAAGAGCTTGCCGGGTGAAGACGGGAAGGGGCTCTCGATGACCTCGGCCGGATTGGCATCGTCTTCGAAGAGGGCCAATCCCTCGCCGCCGACCCACACTTCTCCCGTCATGCCGACGGGCACCGGCATGTGCGCTTCATTGAGGAGGTAGATTTGCGATCGCGATGCCGGTGATCCCAGTGGGATCCCGGTGGAGTCAAGGTCATCCAGGTTCAGCTTGTGGCAGGCAGACATGAGGGAATTCTCCAGCGGGCCGTAGGCAAGCGTTAGATTGGTTGGGAGGTTCTCCAGAATGGCTTTCACCGCCTGACGAGAAGGTAGATCGCCTAGCAGGAGGATCTGTCGAATCCATGACATTTCATCGGCATGGTTTTTCATGAGACTCGTCAATTCGTCGCCGCCGAGGACGAGTGAGCTCACGCGTAGCGTTCCGATGGTGCCGGCCAGATTTGCCGGTGTGGGTTTGTCCTGGGGGATGGCGACCACGCCGCCATTGAGGAGGGGCCCCCAGACTTGGAGGAGACAGCGATCGGAGGTTGCGGAATCGCTGAGGAGAAAAACTTCATGGGCATTGAGATCGAGATCCGTGTGGTTGCCGGCGAGGCTGACCAGCCCGCGTTGGGACAGCCGGACGGGCGTTGGTTGATCGAGATCCCAATGGAAGAGAACGACGGCCGGCATCTCTCGTGTGGCGGGCTCGAGTTCCTTTCGCGGTTGGGTCTCATCGATTGAGCCGGAGGCGAGTTCATCCAGCTCGAAAACCTGAACATCCGTGCCGGCCCAGGCCGTGGCGGCGCTGCCCTTGGAGTTGTCTGTTAGGAGGAAGCGGGCGCCCGTGCGGGAGAGCACACTCGGTTTGGCGACTTGGTTCGGATCGAGCGGAAGGTAGGCGGCGCCGAGTTTGAGAACGGCGAGCCAGGATTCGATCATTTGAGAGGATGGCGTCGCAAGAACGGCGACGGTGTCACCGCATTGCACCCCTTGGTTGTGCAGGGCTTGTGCCAGTTGATCGGCGCGGGCGTTGAGTTCACCGTAGGATGTTTTCTCTCCACCGCGGCGGACGGCGATACGGTTGGGCCAACTGGAGGCCATGGACTCGAAGAGGCGGTGCAAAGGTTCCTCGGATAACGTTTCGTCGGCCGGGGCGTTGTACTTAACGACGAACTGCTCGTATCTGTCTTGGGAGATCAGGGGCAGCCGGGTCACCGGGGTTTCCGCAGGCTGGGTGGCAAAGGCCTCGAGAAGGACGGCGAAACATTCCATCCAGGAATGGATCTCCTCGGCGGTGTAGAGACCGGTGTCGTATTGGCAGGTAATCTGGGCCGGGCCCACCTGCCAGCGGAGCACGGCGTTCGGGGGTGGCTCGTTCAAGCCGAGACTGCTCACCGGGCCGAGTCGATGGAGCCACTCGGCGAAGGTTTCCGGATGGTGCAGTCGGTGTTCGCTCGCATCTTCTCTGGAGAGGCGGGCGGTTTCGACTAACTGATGCAGCGTGCGTTCCTCGCCGTCCTCGAGGCAGAGAGGCATCGACTGGCCTTCGATCTCTGATAGGAACAGGGGTGGCTGCGTCGAGTTTGACCAGGACTGAAAGAGTGTGTGGTAGGCCGCGGCGACGAGATCAGCATTATTTCTCGCGCGGCTCGATGGCTCATGCCCGGTGTCTGGCATGCCTAGCGATGCGGTTGAGAACTGTCCGCTGGCATGGCGATTGTCCGTTGGGGAGGAAGGCCAGAGCAGGTTTCGCTCGGTTAAAATGTCATTCCAGTAGCTGAGGAGCTTTTGATCTTCCTTCGTCATCACCCGGGCGCGGTAGGCCTCAGGAGAGGAGAAGAGAAAACCGTATTCTTGCAGGGCTTCCACGGCTTGGTGGAAGGCCCCGGGAATGGCTTCGAGATCCGCGTCGGAATGCGATCGCGTGATGGCATTCACCTGGCCTGCGGAGAGGCGCACGCCCTGGTTGATGGACTCGGCCTCGAACAACCACTCGAGATCGGGATGACCGGAGACCTGGATGGCGAAGATCGCCCCGAGCCGTTCGATGGTAATGGCGGCTTCCAACTCGGCGATGGATGCGCGGAAGGCGTCCACCAGGATCTGGCTCCGGCCTCGCCAGGCCTCCAGAGATGCCGCCGAGGCGTTGCGAATGGCTTCCAGGGTCGCCAGGGCGGCAACGAGAGGCAAGGGGTTGCCCAGCTTGACCGGTGAAGATGTGCCTAACGGATCGTCGCCTGTGTCAAGCCATTGATGCTTGCCCGCGAGAAGGCCGAGAGGGAGGCCGTCACTCAGGGATTCGCCGTAGATCACGAGATCCGGCTGAAGAGTTTCGAGATCGAGACCGTCCTCGACGCCCCAGCGGAATCCTGTGGTTCGCTCGTCGAGAATGACAGCCATGCCACTCTCGGTGGCTACCGCCCGGAGGTCGGCGAGGATGGATTGTCGCCCCGCCCGGTCCAGCCCGATGAGCTGCAACGGGTCGATGACGATGGCCGCCAGACTATTTTGGTGGCTCCGGATTGCCGCCGTCAGATCGGGTGTATCGGCCGCGAAGGAGATGAAGTCTTCTGTATCTGAATCCGGTCCCGGCTTTTGCAGGGTAGCGATTCCGGGCCTGCCGGTGTGCCTGATGGCCAGCTCGATGCTTGCGGCAAAGGCGCTCGAAGAGGATTCTGTGAGGACTACCCGCTCCGCCCAGGCCAATTCCTGAAGGACTTCGCCGATGGCGATCCCCAGGCTGACGATGCTTTGGGGCGGGTCCGAGCGGAGATGGCGATCGTAGGCCTTTTGCAACTCGGGCGCGCGGTAGCCTAACCAGTGGGGGAGAACGGCGGAAGAGACATCGACAAAGCGATTGTCATCGGCATCCCAAACCGCGCCGAGATGCCGGCGGTCATCGAGCAGGCGGGGCCGGTCGGCGGCAATGCTGCTGCCGGTGACGGAGTCCCAGCGCTGCTGAAGTTCCTGACTCTTTAGCGAGCTGTTCGCTCGACGCTCGAGGCAATTGGCGAGGTAGCTCTGCAGATCTACCTTCGCCGACTGGGGAGTTGGCGTTGGTTCCGGCGTTTGCTGGCGCTGTTCATCCAGAGCCGCAATCGGGGGCTCTTGCAGTGGTGACTCTGGCGGTTGATCGGGCGTGTGGGTGACGGATGGATCAACGTCGTTCTCCGGCGTCTCGGATATGGTTTGATCCAATAGAAGTTGCTGCGCGGCGCACATTCCCGCCGATGGCTGCGGCGGCTGCGGACTCTCGGCGGCTGGCAGGGGAAGCGTGAGCCGTTCGGTCGGCGGTTCCTCGGCGATACCCGCTTCTGGCGCCTCAGGTTGTGGAACGGTCTCGCTTACGGCGTCTGGGTCGAGATCGTAGAAGCTTGCCCAATCGATATCACATCCTCGCTCCCAGAGGCGGCCCAGCGTGGCCATGGTGCTGGCGACTTCCCTTTTGATTCCG
>JANQJH010000139.1 GCA_028281705.1 Verrucomicrobiales bacterium | reverse complement strand
AGTTTGCCGTCGGCCGGGCCCGTGAAATGGGCGCCTCGCGTTTGATGGCGCTGACCACCGGAGCGGTTGATTTTTTCCAGCGCATGGCCGGATTTGAGCTGGCCAATGTGGAGGATCTCCCCCGAAAACGGCGGGAAGCGTTGGAGGCGAGTGCGCGGGGATCTCACGTCATCAGCGTTGATCTTCAGGACCGGGAAGCCTCGGCGCGGGTCAACGCCTGATCAGTTCAGGCCAGATCGGGTCAAGTTAGCTCGGGGGCGCTTGGTCATCTTCCTGCAGTAGACGGAAAAGTTCCGGCGTCTCGGCGGGTTGGGCGGCGGTGGATTGGTGGTGCTCGGCGGGCGGGGCGAGGCCGGGCGGCCGTCCCTCGCTGAGTGATGGGGGCAAGCTTGGTGGAGGATCCAGCGTGCTGATGGCCCATCCGAGGCAGATCACGCCTCCTAACCAAACGCAAGTCTCCGGAGTTTTCACTGGCGCCGTCATTCAGGTTGGAGAGACGGGCTTTCTGGGGCAGACATTCAATGCAATCTGGCGCATTCTTTGCTAGACAGAAAATGTCAAGTCATGTGGCTTGCGACAGAACTGACTTATGAAAGATCCGAAGACGACGATTGGACTGGGGCATGGCTATCGCCCGGAAGATGGCGAGACGCAGTCGATCAAAGAGTACGTGAACCTGAAACTGGCGGCCCGGGGGTTCAGTATCGTGGGCAACGAGGAGGACTTTCCCTTTCTCGAGATGGGGCGCTCTCTCCTGGCCAATTTCCAGGAGCGGATGCGATTGCTCTCGGACCGTCTGGCGCCCGTCGATCAGCGGATTCATGAGTTTCTCCGGGATTATCTCACGGGTGTTCCCGATGACATCATCTCACGCAAGGGGCCGCTGGTACCGGGAAATGCCCTGATTTTGGAGAAGCACGGCATCGCGAGATTGCTCAGTCTTCCGGCGAATGAGGACCGGTTCGAGTCGGACATCGTGTCCTCGTTTCGGGTGGCCCAGGGCGTGATCCACAACCCGGCGAAGGATCGCCGGACGACGAAGGGCGTCTTTCACGTGGCCGAGGGCGGTCTGCCGATTCCGGCGGACAAGAAGGCCGTCCCCAAGGTGGCCTTCGCCTCGCTGTTCAAAGCGGCCTTGAATCCGCCGGCCGACTTGATGACGGTGCCCTACACCGTGAATCAGGAGGAGCCGGCTCGCGCTTTCCTCGGGCTTCTCTTGCGCCCCATCGTGAGCCCGGAAGTTCCCGGGGTCTCGCCCTCCCGCAGTATGGAGATGCGCTTCTTCGCTCCCGGCAATCTGGTGAGCAATTTGGATTTCGTCGAATCGATCTTCGGCAATGCGGGTGATCCCTTTCTCCCGGAAAACAATGCGGGCCTCGATGCCGAGCAGTGGACCGGGCATACGGGATGCGCCATTCTCGCCCCGCATCTCGTGACCCTGCGAAAAAAGGACGTGGGCCTGCCACACCTGAGTGAAGCCACCGAACGGCAGAAACGCGACGGCATGTGTTGGGAGAGTGAAGACGAACTCTACAACGATGGCGGAGCCTTCAAAATCACCTGTCGCGACAAACGCGGGGTCATGGTGACCATCATCGCGGACAATTATTTCGGATACTGTAAGAAAGAGGTCAAGACGCAGATCAGTTATGCGGCCAACTTGTTAGGCAATGCCGAGGAGGAACACGCCGGTGGCGCCATCGCCTTCCCTTGCTTTGATCACGGCGAGTATTTCCAGCTCAATCTGCGTGCCGCCGAGCTCGATCATTCGTTTGCCCAGGTGGAGACGATTCTCGGCGACGCTGTCGACCTCCAGCCCGAAGGCTACGGGCTCGATCGGAATTACCCCCGGATCGTCTACGTCCCGGAGTCGGCGGAGATCGATCTCGATCAACAAAAGGTGACCTGGCAGCTGGCGGATGGTGAGACTTTCGAACTCCCCTTGCGTCCGCACTACTCCTACGTCTACCCCTCGGGCTACAAGGTGGCCATGATCCAGCCGGTGGAGGGTTCCCGATGGCGTCTCGTCGGGACGCAGGCGGAAGGCACGTTCTGTCACAAACCGTGTACGGTTTCCGGCGGGGGCAAATCGGAGATCTCCAAGTCACTGGCCGATGCCATGAACTCCGGCCCGGTCATCATTCCCAAGTTCGACTCCGTCATGGCGGAGGTCAAAGAGGTGTTGCAACGCAGTTTTTGGGATCGTTATCCCCATCCGCAGAAGACCAAGGCGGAGAGCCGTCTGATCCTCGATCCGGCACGATCCCTCGGTTCCGTGCTTCGTTTGCTGACCCCGAATGATCAGTACACGGACGAGTACAACGAATACCTCCGTTCCTTGAAAAAATCGGTGATCGACATGGTCTTGATCATCAAACGTTTCTACAAGCCGGATTGGGGAGAATGGGAGAACTGGTACCAACGCTTCAGTGTGGACGTCATCGACGGCGCTCCGGGTTACGAACTCAAGTACTTCAATCACCTGGTAGTTAGCCGCTACCTCAGGGTGGGGTATGACCCCGAGGGCGGCGCCTGGAGAACATTCAGTCTGCGCAAGGATTTCCTCCCCGCCTTCAAACTGCAGCGGGAAGACGACATCACGGCGAGTACCGTTGTCCCCGTGAGTCAGGAGCACGGCTTGCACCCGGATCTTCCGGAAGGATCCTACAAGTTTACGGCAAATTGTGAGTATCGTTTCTTCCAGCGTCCGGACGACGCCATTCATCGCGGCTATGATAAGGTGACCGAGATCGATTTCGCCACCCCGGGAAAATTCTTTTCCAATTACGAACCACTGACTCGCGATCAGGCTCGGGGCATGGTGGAGAATACCATTCGCTTTGGTCAGTTCACGGCTCCGATGAAGCGCACCATCCGAAACTTCGTCAAGGCGGAGGCGCCGGACTACATCGCGAGTTCGGATCAGCCTCGCCTCGTCGAGGGCAAGGTTTCCAAGAACCCGCGGTATCTCCAGGATCGGCAGGACCTCCATGATGACCGGGCGGAGTACTTGGCCGACGTGGGGATGCGTTTGTATCGCCGGATTCCCAACGGCAAGCCGGCGCTCACCCCGGTGAACGCGGTGCTGCCGGGCCGGCGCAACAATCCGCCGGATGCCGTGCAGGGGATCCGCGCCCTGGCCGTCTACAATCCGATTCACCACCAGGAGTTGCCCGAACTCTTCATGGATTTCATCGCCAGTCTGACGGGGAAATCGCCTTCCACGACGGGTGCGGGTTCCGAGGGCGCTCTCACCAAGGGCCCGTTCAACGCACTCCTGCCGGTGACGGACCTGAACAACGCCCTGCTCGCCTTTGTCCTGACAAAGCAACCTTGTTTTGTCAGTGCGGCGGCCTACATCGGCCCCAAGTTCCGGGTGGATCACGACATCAGTTTGTTGGTTCCGGAGGTGTGGTCCCGGATGCATATTCGCGAGCGGGATCCCGCGTGGATGATCGAGAACGACTTGTTGGAGCCCTGTGAGGACTTTGAGCACAAGGGCTCGACCATTCTGGCCAGCCGGTTGGGATATCGGATCACGGCCAAGTTTGTCGACATGTTCCTCGGCCGCATGTTCAGCGATCCGCTGTCTGTCTTTCCCGAGGAGATGCTCAAGCCGGAGTTGCAAGATCTCGACGCTTTCGCCGATGGGGTGAACAACATCGTGGAAGCGCAGCAGCGCGTGGCCAAGCTCTACTTTGAAGACCACTCGATCCACGATGCCTGTCCTCCCTTGAAGGCCCTGCTCACCATCATGGCGCACGGTGACTGGGACGGCATGACGGCGCAGAGCCCCGAATTGCGTGAGATGTTTGCCTACGACACCGTGGTCAATAGCGATTGGTATCGCCAGCGTCTCACTGCCAAGGTGTCCGTCGATGCCGCCCTGTGGCGCCGTCATATCGAGAGCTTGCAGAAGTTTGCCCAGCAGGGCGTTTACCAGAAAGAAATCGCTCGCCTCGGGATCGAGGAACGGTTGGGGAAGGCTCGGCGTGCCCTGGCTAATGTGGAGGGAACGGAATATCTGGAGTCCCTCCGTGGAAGCATCGGCGCCGATCCTGCCGTGGTCTAACTACCCAAGGTGGAACAACCTGGACGGGCGTCTCGCCCGTTATGAGGGACTGAAGTCCCTCCCACTTTCCTGGCAAACTCGCTTGAGAATCCGTCACGATAAGAATGTGGCAGGGACTTCAGTCCCTGAAATCTGGAGACTGACATCAATTCAGCACGCCCAATCAATACTGTCCCACCGCAAGTTTGACGAACTGGCTGGGCGACTTGCCGTAGTGGGATTTGAAAACACGGGAGAAGTGATAGGCGTCGGCGTAGCCCACGTCATGGGCAGCTTCCTTCACGCTCTTGCCTTCGCTGACGAGAATCTCCGTAGCTCGGGCCAGTTTCTTGTAGGTCAGGTATTGAAACGGGCTCGGGTATCCCATTTGACGGAAAAGCCGGCAGAGATAGGGGGCGCGTAGATTGAGGCGCTCGGCGATCTCCTGCAGGCTCTTGAGCTGGGAGTAGTGCTGATCGATGAAGTCGCGACAGCGATTGAAGGTGTTCGTCGTCGAGGCCACGGGAGGATTCCCGGCGCCGCCTTCGGCGACGGCTTTCAGGAGAATGATTCGAAGATAGGAGGCACAGATCTCGGCGGCGGATCTCTGATTTCGGGACCCCTCATCGAGCAGCTGCTCGAAAAGAGTACCGATGGAGCCGGGGGAAAGGGTGTGCATCGTTTGGCCCAGGGGGATGCCGGCGCGGGGGAGGAGCAACTCGGCCTCCGATCCGAAAAAGGCGGCAAAGTACTTCACCATCGGCTGAGAGGGATCGGTGGTGATGTCGTGGGGTACTCCCGGTCCGTAGGTGAAGAGGATCCCGGGAGAAAGCGGGTAGGTGGTGCCATTCAGAAGGACCTGGCCCCGCCCCTCGGTGACCAATTCGACGGAGGCACAGGGAAATTCTCTACGGCGCACCCGGTAATCGGGCCGACACGTTTCGCGGCCGGCGTAGGCCAGGTGAAGGCCTGGAGTTTCCCGAATATCCGGATCGAGAAAGCAATAACGAGGGTTTGAAACTCGCCGGGACAACGGAAGGGAAGTTCTTGAAGGCATGGGCAATCTAGGAGGGTGCTCGGGAAAAAATATCCATCAAAATGGGAAAGATGTCCATTCTCAAGAGAGCATACCACAAAGATCGTGCATGATGCTGCTTTACTCCGTTCTTATCCCATGGGAAAGAATTGTAGAAACTGGCCGAGATTGCCGGGGTAAGACCATGACGAGATGATGATTCCCGAACCAAGAGTGCCCACCCTCCTTTCGCGCCGAGCCCTGTGTCTTTCGGCGGTCTTCGGGAGTTTGGTGATGGGTTGGAGCCGAGCGGACACGATTGGGGACGATGAGAGAGCCTTCTTCGAATCCTCCATTCGACCGGTTCTGGCGGAGAACTGTTATCGCTGCCATTCGGTGGAGGCCGAGAAGCTGCGGGGCGGCTTGCTCCTGGACAGCCGGTGGGGATGGCAACGTGGGGGTGACTCTGGTCAAGTCATTGTGCCCGGCTCGCCGGAGAAAAGTCGATTGATCAAGAGCGTGGAGCATCATCCCGACTATGAGGCCATGCCGCCCAAGTCGAAATTGCCTGCGGCGAAGATCCAGGCGCTGACGGAATGGATCGCGATGGGTGCGCCGGATCCACGAGAGAAGCGTGAGCCTCATCAAAATGAGGATGCTTTTGAGTTGGAGTCACGCAAGGACTGGTGGTCTCTACAGCCGATCGCCGCGGTCGAGCCTCCGAGGGTGGCGGATGCCTCGTGGCCTCGCAATGACTACGATCACTTTGTTTTGGCGATGCTAGAGACCAAAGCATGGAAACCGGCGCGGGCAGCGGAAAAGCGCACGTGGATTCGTCGCGTGACCTACGATCTGATCGGGCTCCCGCCGACGGCATCTGAGATTGCTCAATTTCTGGAGGACGATTCAGAGATGGCTCATCGTCGCGTGGTCGATCGCTTGTTGGAGTCTCCGCGCTTTGGCGAACACTGGGCCCGCAAGTGGATGGACCTGGTGCGTTATGCCGATACCAAGGCATTCGAGCAGGATTACTCCATGCCCCATGCCTATCGGTATCGGGACTACCTCATCAAGGCCTTCAATGACGACGTGCCGTTTGACCGGTTTGTCATGGAGTCGCTCGCCGGTGATTTGTTAGACAAGCCGCGCCTGGATCGGGAGACGGGCGAGAATGAATCTCTGAAGGGTCCCGGATTTGTCTATCTGGGCGGTGGGCACCATGCGCCCCCGGATCTGCATGAGGATGAGGTCCGTGTCTTCGATGGGGCGATCGACGTGATCGGGAAGGCCTTTCTCGGGACCACTATTGCCTGTGCCCGGTGTCACGATCACAAGTTCGATGCGGTGACCACGGCGGACTATTATTCGCTTTACGGGATTCTGGCGAGTTCTCCATTCGCGGTTCAAAACGCGGTCAATCCATCGCAGCTCGATGAGGTGGTTGAGGATCTCGAAAGGCAGCGGAGCGTTCTTCGCCAGGCGATTGGCGAAGAACTGGTGAATGACTTGGCAACGGCTTACGATGACCTCACGGCGCTGGCCAATGGCGAGCCGGCGGCCAAGCGCTGGGTCCAGGCCCTGGAGAATAGGCCGAAGCCAGGCACGCCATTGTCGGTCTTCTTGCCGCTCCATGAAAAGGTTTTTGGGAGAGAGGGACGCAGCCATCGGGCGAAGCGTGCGGATGGTGACTCCTATAAGCCCATCGGCCAATTGAACCGATCCGGGGAGTTCGTCACCTGGCGGACCAACGGAAAGGGGTTTGGCGAAGGCCCCAGACGTCCCGGGAGCTTCGTGGTTGGTTCTTCGCCGGATGCGGTGATTCAATCTTTTGTCGGAGGGGCGGCTGCCACAGGCGATCTCTCCTCGCGAATCGGAGGCTCGCTGCATTCACCCGTGTTTGTCCTCGATCACGACCGTGTTTGGGTGCGGGTGAAGGGCGTGGGAGCCCGGGTGAACCTGATGGTGCAGCACTATGAACTGGTGGGCTTCGGCCCGACGACGGGTGCGCTTTCGATTCCAGTGAAGAAAGAGACCTGGCATTGGGTTTCCTTCCGGATTGAGCCACGTTGGCGCGGCCTCAAGGCCTATATCGATGTGCAAATGAATGGTGCGGCCAACATGCCCAGAACGAAAGGGCCGCATGTCTACCGGCATGAGGAAAAAGCCTGGGTGGCAGTGGATCGCGCTATGTTAGGAGGTCGGCGCCCGCCATCATTGGAGTCCAGCGCCGGGGAGTCTTCGAATTGGAGTCTCGCTGAATGGGCGCAGCACTTACACGACGTGGCCGATCGATGGCGGTGCGGAAAGAGCGAGCCAGGAGATGACGTTTGGTTGGAAGCCCTGTTTGCCAGCGGCCTGGCCAGGAATCGATTCGGGCCCTCCGGCAAGGTGGGGCAGGCCATGGAGTCCTTGATCAAGCTGCGCCGGAGTGTTCCTCTGCCTCGGTATGTTCGTACGCTGACCGAAAGCGAGGGGGCAGACGAGCCGGTCTATGTGCGCGGCTCGCACAAGAACTTGAGCGACGAGCCGAATCCGCGCCGCTTTCTCGATGCCCTCGATCCAGAACCATTTCACGGGGAAGGTAGCGGCCGTCTCGCCTGGGCGCGGAAGGTGGCTTCGCCGGAGAATCCGCTGACGGCGAGAGTCCTGGTCAATCGGTTGTGGTATCACCTCTTTGGGAGAGGGATTGTCTACAGTGTCGATGATTTTGGCTGGATGGGGCGTCTGCCGACCCACCCGGAGTTGTTGGATTTCCTGGCGGCGGATCTCATGGAATCCGGCTGGTCGATCAAGACGATTGTTAGGAAACTGGCGCTCTCCTCCACCTATCGGATGGCGAGCGATCCCGCTCCCGAGGCGCAAACCATGGATCCGGAGAACAAATGGCTGCAGCGCATGCCTATCCGGCGTCTCCCTGCGGAGAGCATCCGTGACACGATTTTGGCTGTGAGCGGTCGGCTGGATTTGAAAATGTATGGCCCGGGGATCCCGGACGCCCTGCACGAGGCGGAGAAGAGCCGGTCGATCCCATCCAAACCCGGGCCCATGGATGGCGCGGGAAGACGGAGCGTCTATCTGGAGCTGCGCCGCAATTTTCTCCCGGCTTTCCTCACCACCTTCGACATGCCGAATGCCTCCACCCCGTTCGGGCGGCGGAACGTGACCACCGTGCCCGCGCAGTCGCTGGCGTTGATGAATGATCCCTTTGTCATCGGTCAGGCAGAGCATTGGGCGAAGCAGATCCTCGCCAGCGCCGCGCCCTTCGAAGCGCGAGTCCACGAGATGCATGAGCGGGCCTTTGGCCGGCGGGCCACCGAGCGGGAACTCGAGTGGGCTGGTTCCGTCTTCGCGGCCTTGACGAAAGAGAACGGGGTCGATCCCGCGATCGCGTCCGAGTGTCTGGATGTCTGGCAGGATTTTTGTCACGTGTTTTTCAACCGGAAAGAACTCATCTACATCCACTAGCAGCTTATGAATCGACAACTAGCGAGCATGACCCGGCGAGAATTGATTCGCAAAGCAGGCATGGGCGTGGGTTCCCTTGCCTTCGTCGACTTGATGCAACGTGAGGCACTGGCTTCGGCCTCCCCAGCGTTGGAGAATCCGCTGGCCCCGCAGGCTTCCCACGCGGTGGGGAAGGCCAAGAGCGTGATCTTTCTCTACATGGATGGGGGCGTGTCGCAGGTGGATTCCTTCGATCCCAAACCGAGACTGGCCAAGGAGCATGGCCAGCCGCCCAGGTTCAAGGTCGATGCCACGGTCTTCAACAACAATGGGAATCTCATGGCCAGCCCATGGGGATTCCGCAGGTACGGTCAGAGTGGGATCCCCATCAGTGATCTCTTTCCCAACATCGCGACCTGTGCAGACGAGTTGTGTGTCATTCGTTCGATGACCGCGTTTTCTCCCAATCATCCCAACGCCAACTACGCCTTGCACACCGGGCATGCCTTGTTGGGCCGTCCCAGCATGGGGGCCTGGTGCTCCTTCGGTCTGGGAACGGCGAGCCAGAACTTGCCGAGTTTTGTCGTCTTGCATGGCGGGCAAGTGCCCGCGGGCGGGATGATCAATTTTGATAGCGGATTTCTCCCGGCGAATCACTCGGGCTCGATCTTTCGTCTCAGTGATCCCGCCTTGAAGAACATTTCGCGGAAGGAGAGGACCTCGTCCTTGCAGCGGACCAAATTGGCCCATTTGAAAGAAATCGATCAAGACTTGTTAGGCAAGCTGGGCCATGCGAGTCACGTCGAGGCTGCGATTCGCAATTACGAACTGGCCTTTCGTATGCAGATGGAGGTGCCGGAGGCGATGGACATCTCCGGCGAGAGCGAGGTTACGCGACAGTTGTACGGATTGGATGCCGCCTATGGCAATACCCGCCGCTACGGAAAGCAATGTCTGCTGGCCCGCCGGCTGGTCGAACGCGGTGTCCGCTTCGTGGAACTCACGATCAATCCTGGCAACGGGGATCGCTGGGATCAGCACGGCAATCTCCGTGACGGGCACACAAAGAACGCCCTGGCGGTGGACCAGCCGATCGCGGCATTGATCAAGGACTTGAAGGCGCGGGGTTTGCTGGATCAGACGCTCCTGGTCTTCTCCGGTGAGTTTGGACGCACGCCTTTTTCTCAAGGGACCAACGGGCGCGATCACAACCCGCAGGGATTCAGTCTCTGGATGGCCGGCGGCGGTATTCGCGGCGGCACGATCTACGGGGCGACGGACGAGTATGGCTACCGCGTGGTGCAAGACAAGCTGACAGTGCACGATTTGCACGCCAACATGCTTCACCTCATGGGCATTGATCACACCAAACTGACCTACCGCTTTGGCGGACGCGACATCCGGCTCACGGATGTGCATGGTGAGATTGTTCCGGAGATCTTGAGCTGATAAAAGGGAATGTGGGAGGGACTTCAGTCCCTCGGGAAACTGTAAGGTTTCCTTGAAAAACGCGCATCGGGCGGACAAGAGTGTCCGCATCACCTGGCTCTCGGTCTTCCAGTCCCGAAGGGACGAAAAATGCTAGCCGGTGGTGCAGCAACGCGGAACCACCGGATCCTTATTGGGCTCCATCGCGCCCTGAAAGGGTGCCAGAGTGACTACTCCGTTTCGGCAGTTCCGCTTCGCTCCACTGCCGGCTACCATCCCTCGTCCCTTCGGGACTAAACTAAATCAATGTAATGCGGCAGTGCCCGAGATAAAAAGGAGTGATCACGCGCAGAATAGAATGCTTGGAATGTGGGAGGGACTTCAGTCCCTCGCGGAAGCCGTGAGGCTTCCCTGAAAAACGCGCATCGGGCGGACAAAGGTGTCCGCATCACCTGATTCACGGCAGAAAGGAGAGGCCAAAGGCCAGGAGGCCGGGGATGGCGAGGAATCCCACGAGTGAGGTGGCGATGACGATTTGTCCGGCGGTGGGGGAATGGCCGCCGTAGTGGCGGGCGAGGACAATGACGAAGGCGCCGGCCGGCATGGCGCCCTGGATCACGAGATTGCGTTGAAGCTCGAGGGAGACGGGGAGGGAGATGGCCGCGATCAGAAAAATGCCAGGGAGAACGAGGAAGCGGAGAACGCAGGCGCCCAGGGGAATCTTCCAGGAACCGAGCCAGCTGGTTTGCTTGTTGGCCGACCAGAGACTGGCGCCGGCGAGGAAGAGGCCCACGGGGATGGCCGCTTGGCCTAACATCC
>JANQJH010000118.1 GCA_028281705.1 Verrucomicrobiales bacterium | reverse complement strand
CAGGGTACGCCCATAGCCCAGCCTCATGATGTAATTCTCCTCTTCGCCGAATGTGTATTTCAATGACAGGGCCGGCAGGAAATAGGAGTTCTCCTGAGCCTCGTCCGGATTCAACTCATCGACGAGCGCTGTCTGGTTCAATCCTCGCAAGAGATTGAAGGACCGTTTCTCGTGCTCAAAGCGGACACCGCCGACGATCTCCAGGCCATTCCAACTGAAGCTGCCCATCAAGTAGGCGGCGTTGATTCGCGAGAAGGCGTCGACATTGCGCACTGTGTTACCCCGCGCCGTCAGATCATCGAGGCGAATGCCGGTCCGCCGGAGGCCTACGATGTCTTCATCATTATCAAAGTTGTCGAGAAAATTGATCCCGGCCGTCGTATCGTCATCGTCGATCTCCTGCTGAATGTCGCTGCCGTACTCGTAACTGAAGAAGCGGCCGCGCACCTGACGCTCCCGGCTGCTGTAGGAGTATCCCATTCCAAGATCAAACCGGCGCTCCTCATCCCGCTCCCACACGGGGATCGTCAGGTCACCCTTGAGCTGCCAGAGACTCTCTTCCGTCGTGAGGTACTCGCGAAAGGCCGGCGTCGGGTTGTTCCCTAGCAGTTCAGTCGCCGTGAAAACGGATCCCTTGCTGGGATCCAAATCGCCCGGGTCGACGTTGGGATGGTCTTGCAGCGAGCTATCGGTGTAATCAACATCAAAACCTCGAAGATGCCGCTGATCCGGCCGATCCTCCAGGGCATCCGAGTGACTGAAGATCCAGTTGAATTGGATGCCGCGATTCAACAATCCCAGGTTGTGTTCCCCGTCCAGTTGGACCGTATCCTGGCTACGATAAAGGTAGCCGATCTCGTCAAACGCCGTAAACACCCGCCCCACCGAGCCGAGGTACTCCGCGGGAATGCCGGGCAGTCCGTCGCGTGGATCGGCAATGTTTCCCGCCTCCGAACTCGCTCCCCGGCGCCCCACCTTCACCTGATCTCTGGCCGAGACGTATCGAACCAAGGTGAGGGCCAACTCGTGATCTTCATTCGGTTGCCAGGCGAGGTTGGCCAGTCCCCCCCAACTGATCTCCGTATCATAGGTGTCTTGCAGTTGGGTTTGCGTCAGACCGAATTCGTTGTTGAAGAGCTTGGCGCCCCGGTTCACTTCGCGATCCCTGATGATCTGAAAATCGCGATCGTGATTCGCCGCCAACACCACCCCGATCTTACCCTTATCGGTCTCCAGGCTATTGCCGTAGCTGACACTCCAACCACGTCCAGGTTCCGCCGTCTTGGTATCGTATCGCGTGGAACCGGCGTTGTGCATCGCCCGCCAAATTTTCTGGGCCTCCAACTGCCGCTCACTCGGCGGGTTGCGCTGGCGGGTATCGCCCCGCGGAAAATCGAATGGGTCCGGGACTCCATTGGGAAACCCATCGGAGGTTTCACCAAAGAAATCCATCTCGCGATCCGAGTTGACCAGCATGTCCTTGCCCGTGGTGTTTTCGTTGTACTCCAGCCCCGCACTCAAAGAAATCATCAGCTCCTCGGGAAACCGAATCGTCTGGATATCAATGGCTCCACCGGAGAATTCCGCCGGCAAGTTCGGGGTGAACACTTTGTAAGTCAGGAGGCGCTCCACCAAATGCGTCGGGATGAGGTCCAATTGGACGGCCTTTTTAGAAGGATCCGCGCTGGGAATGTAGGCCCCGTTGAGCGTGGTGTTAGAATAGCGGTCTCCCAAGCCCCGGATGACGGCATACTTGCCATCGCGCACGTTGGCACCGGCCATGTTCTTCACCGCGTCACCCACGTTGCTCGCCCCGGTACGGGAAAACTCCTCCTTCCCCATCATGGAGACCAGTTCCCTCATCTCTTGCTGGTCAAAGAGTTGGCTCTCCATGCCGTCTTCCACGAGCTCGGCCACGACCTCGATCTCGTCCATTTCGTAGATCTCCTCACTCTCTTCGATCGGCGCCGGCTCCAGAGCGCCGCTCGCACTGGCCAAGGTATTGATCTCGCCCGGCAGAATCTCCACCCCCTCGGCCCGCATCGGCTGGTAGCCCGCCTGGCTGATGACGATGGTGTAGGTGCCAGGCTCGACCCCATCAATGATGAAGCGGCCCTCGGCACCCGTGATCGTCAAATCATCCGTTTCCTCGATGCGCAGGCCCACCCCTTCGATCGGCTTGCCCGACTTGGCATCATAAAGCTTTCCCACAAAGCGCCCTTTCCCCGACTCGATGGGCTGGCCCAACTGCTCCTCATGAAGGTCGACCGTTGTCTCGACCACCTCCGGGACGGATGCTGCATCCTGCCCCGAAAGACTCAACGGAAGGGAGGCCAGCGTAAGAAGCCATCCATGAAGTGGGAGGTGACGCTTTCCAGTCATGTGGTAGAGTGAGAAGCGACCTATGCGTTTCTTGAGGCCGATTAGAAACGCCCCGTAAGCAACACTCTTGTCACATGCGGATTTCCCACCGCCCATCGAGCCCGGGAAAAATCGTGCCCAATTCTTGACGAAAGGGGCCAGCGTCGCAATCCTCCCTCTGTGCCGCAACGCCGAGTCACCCCGAGTCACCCCCCAACACGCCCCGCCCAATGACGATCCTCCGTCCTGGGCGCTGGTCAGCGTTCACACTAGTTTTTTCCAGTGCAAGGCTTCGGGCTTCCATTGCCCGCCCTCGTCCTTCCTCGCGCTCCATCCTTGCGGAACCGTTTGCCTTTTCGTCGAACTCGAAACATCACCATGCCCGCGCTACCTAAGATCCCCTGGGAATCCATCGGCCCCGAACACCGGCTCGACTACAAGAGGGCCTTCATGCTCATCGATCTCAATCGATGTACCGGCTGCCATTCGTGCAGTGTTTCCTGCAAGACGGAACACGAGGTCCCTCTCGGCAATTTTCGCATGCGTGTGCGTTACCTCGAACGCCCTGATCGGCCGACACTGGCATTCTTGCCGCTTCTTTGCATGCAATGCCAGGATGCGCCCTGTCTCAAAGCCTGCCCCACCGAGGCCATTGGTCGCCTCGACGACGGTCGCGTCGTCATCAATGACGAAAAGTGCTGCGGCAACAAGGCCTGCATCGCCGCCTGCCCCTACGGAGCCATCTCCATCAATGAGGAGACCTCCAAAGCCGAGAAATGCGACTTCTGCACCCACCGCACCGAGATCGGCCTGGCCCCCGCCTGCGTCGCCTCCTGCCCCACGGACGCCATCCGATTTGGCGATCTCGATGACCCGCAAGACCCCGTGACCCAGGAGGCCCAGGCCAAACAGGCCCGGCCATTCAGGGAAGATGCGGACACCGCGCCCTCGGTCCTCTACGTCGATCACGAGCGGTGGATGGAGCCCAAGTCCAACCTCGGCGTGCGCTTGAGCCCCGAGGATGACGATATCATCTACGAGCAGAACAACCTCTCGAGCAAGATCATCTAACATCACCCTTACACTGGCATGGCGCCCCCATTTGGACTTCAAATCACGTTCTATCTCTTCCTCGCCGGCGTCGCCTCGGGAAGCGCACTCGTGGCCTGTGCCACCGTCCATCGGGCGGACGCTCGGGCCTTCGCCACCGGCAAGCGATGTCTCCTCCTGACAATCATTGCCATGGCCCTGGGCATCCTTTGTCTCATTTCCGACCTCGCCAATCCCCGCGATTTCATCCTCATCCTCACCCAGGCCAACCCCCACTCCGCCATCGCCTGGGGGGCGCGCATCGTGCTCGCCTTCACCCTCATGGCGGTTTTCTGTTGGTCCCTCTACCGAACGAAAACGCGAGGCAGCGCAAGCCGGGGCGAACGTCTGGCTCTCTGGATTCTTCAATTGCTCGCCCTGGCCGTCGCCATCTATCCCGGATTCGTCCTCTGGCAGGCGGAGGGAGTGGACTTGTGGAACCGCTGGTCCATGGTGCCGATGTTAGGTTTCTCCGGATTGCACGCCGGTCTTGCGGCCGGATTTCTCTGCTCTCTCGGCCACCGCACGGCCATGCCTATTGGGCTGCTCGCCGTCGAGCGCATGGTTCTCGCGGCCCTCCTGGTCTTTGCCTGCTACTTCCTCATCGAATCGGGCCCGTGGCACCATGCTATGGCCTACTGGGCGCTCTTTCTGGGAGCCGTCCTCCCCATCATCATCCTCGCAAAGAAGCCGGAGAACGCCGGGATCCTCACAGGCTGCTGCGCCCTCGCCGGCAGTTTTCTCCTGCGCGCCTGGCTTATCCAGGATGGCCAACATCTCTTTTTCTAGGCCATTCCTGACACACACACACATTACCCATTCAACCGCTCTGATCTCCATGGCTAACGATCTATCTCGAAGGGATCTCCTCAAACTCGGCAGCGGCGCCGCCGCCGCACTGGGTATCGGCGCCACCGGTCTGCCACTTGTCAAACGTCTCTCGCAAGACGCGCCTCCCATCGACATCGCCAAGCTCACCGCGAACAAGATCGATTATACCAAGGCCAAACCGGTGCCCACCATTTGCTTCGGCTGCACCACCCACTGCGGCGTCGTCGGCTGGGTCCAGGACGGACGCGTCAGGCGCATCGACGGCAACCCGCTCGATCCCAACTCCAAGGGGAACATTTGCTCCAAGGCCCAGGGGATGATCAGTTACACCTACTACCCCGAACGCCTGCTCTACCCCCTGAAACGGGTGGGGAAGCGAGGCGAGGGAAAATGGAAACGCATCTCCTGGGACGGGGCCCTCGATGAAATCGCCGCCAAGATGAAACCCCTGCGCGAAGAGGGGCGCCCCGAGGAATTTGTCTTCCATTATGGCTGCGACAAAACCAAAGGGTATACTAAGAAATTCACCAACGCTTTTGGGACACCCCACCGCCTCAACCGCCGCTCCATTTGCAGCTCCAACCGGCGGGCTCCCCTGATGAGCTTCTACGGACGCGAGTTTGAGTGGGAATCCCAGGACTTCGAGAACACCCGCTACATCGTCAATTTCGGCGGCAACCCCATGGAAGCCTACCAAGGCGGCCTCTACATGATGCATCGCATTCAGAGCGCCCGCGTCGATCGGAGCGCACGCATGGTGACGTTCGAAGTCCGCCCTTCGGCCACCGCCTCCGTCTCGGACGAGTACTTTCCCATCATGCCGGGCACGGACGGCGCCGTCGCCTTTGCCATGATCCACACCATCCTGCGGGAGGGCCTCGAAAATGAGGCCTTCTGGAACCGTTGGGCCAACTATCCTCTCGAGGAGGTGAGGAAGTTAGTCGCGGAATACACACCCCAGTGGGCCGAGGACATTAGCGGAGTCCCCGCCGCTGACATTGAGCGCATCGCCATCGAGTTTGCCCGGGCCGCCCCGGCCTGTTGCACCATGTCGAATCGCGGCTCGGCGAAACATTACAACGGTGTCCAGAGCGACCGCGCCATCCGCATGCTCGATGTCCTCGTGGGCAACGTCGGCAAACTAGGAGGATTCTGTCTGAGTTCGCTCCGCGGCTGGGCCGGCCGCTACGGTCAGGAAGGCTTGCCCAAACTCAGTCAACCCGGTCCCAAGCCCTCCGACCCCAAACCTTGGGGCCTGGGCGAAGGTTACCTCGAGGAACCTTTCAAAAAGCTCCCTGAAGAAGTACAAGAGCGCGTGCTGGGATTTCCCGAAAAATGGAGAAAATCCTATTTCGGAGAACTGGCCACCCCGAGCGAGTACCCGTTGGCCTGGCATTGGTACCAAATGCGCGTCGGTCAACTCGTCTATCCCTACATCAAGGAGGGGCGGCAGAAAGTCGGCGTCTACATGTCCTTCACCCTCGGCGCCTCCTACGGTTATCCCGACGCCCGCGAAGTGCTCCTCGACGAGTCCTTGATCCCTTTCCACGTCGCCATCGATATCGGCTACGGCGAGCAAACGGCCCTGGCAGACATCATCCTCCCCGAAGCCACCAGCCTCGAGCGCTGGGACCACCACTCGACCAACAATTACGGCCTCGTGCCCTACACCGGCGTGCGCCAACCGCTGGTCCCGCCCTCGGGCGAAACGCGATCCGTGCAGATCATCCTTCGCGATCTGGCACGCAAGATCGGGGGCGGGATGCAAGATTACTTCGATTTTGAATCCGAGGAAGACTACTACCGCGAATGGTACAAGAACCTTCCCGTCTCTTGGGAAGAGTTTAAGAGACGCGGGATCTGGATGGATCCGGAGCGCCCCAAGGACTACGAACTCTACGAGAGACCGTTGACCGAAGCCGAATTGGCCGGCACCGAGATTGAGGAAAACTCCGGTCTTGTCATGAAGGACGGCAAGGCGGTCGGCATCATGCGCGATGGCATTGCCGTGCGCGGATTCAACACGCCGAACAAGCTGATCAATATCTACGATGAGATTTGGCCCACCGCGGCCAAGGCCGTCGGCTTGCCCCTGGACGACATCAATGCCAGTCCCATCGCCAAGTGGGATCACGTTCCCGAGCACCGGGATCTGGGCGAGAACGACTTCATTTTCACCACCTTCAAGTGGAACGTGCATACCCAGGGTCGATCCGGGCATTGGAAATACCACGCGGAGATCGTCCACACCAACCCCGTGTTCATGCATCCGGAAACCGGCAAAGCGCTCGGGCTCGAAGAGGGCGACGAAGTTCAATTGGAAGTATTTCGTCCCAAAGGAAGGACTTACCGCGGCGGTGAATCTGGTGTCATGGGTTCCTTCAAGAACCATGTCCGCTTCCTCAAGGGGATGCACCCCAAAGTCGTCGCCTGTTCCCATCACGTGGGCCACTGGGAACACGGAGCCGTGGGTCGCAGCACCAATGCCCTAACGGAACCGGCTCGGGAAGGCCATGCCCAGGCGAACGACCTCCCCCTGCAGGATTCCGATGTGCCCAATCGGATCTGGTGGTCCAAGGAGCGCGGTGGCACCGGCGGCGGCGTGGCCATCAACGACGCCTTGCCCATCAATCCCTGCCCGCTGGTCGGCGGCCAGAACTGGTACGACAACGTCTGCCGCGTTTCCAAAGTCTAACCACTGCGTTGCAGGATTGAACGAACACGAACGCCGCGAGTCCATTGCCCTCGGTGGCCTCCTACAACTCCTCGGCCGCTTGCTCTGTGAAGAGCTGAACCCGGAACTCCTCGCCATCCTGCGGCAGCCGGATGTGCGGGAGATCTTCATCGGAGGAGAGGATCAGGATGCCGCCTGCGCCCGTTACCTGGCGCAGACCTGGAATGCCGAAGCCTTCGAAAAGGCTGCCACCGACTATTGCGAACTCTTCGTCCTGCCCAAGGGCATCTCCCCCTTGGCCGCTGCCTGGCAGACGAGCAATCCGGCCGCGGAACAGGCCGTGACCTCGATCCCAAAGGCTCTCTCCTCCATCACCGCCAATGTCGCACTGACACTCCCACCCGCGATTGACGCCACGCCGCCCGAGCACGCCGGACGTCTCCTCTTCATCGGCGGGCAACTGGCTTGCTCTGGCGATCCCGAGATCGCCAAGCTCGCCCGCCCCTTCCTCCAAGCCACCGCCATGCCTTGGCTCGAAAGATTTGCCGGCACCCTCGCTTCGACCGAGCTCTCCCCATTCTACGGCCGCCTCGGAGAAATCCTTCACCAGACCTGCGATCACTACCTCGCGACATCGTAATAGATACTTACAATTTACGATCGCCGTGATGCCCGGTCACGGAAATGGAGGAAAAACTCCAGAAGTTTCAAGATCCTGCGTTGCAATGCCCGTTCGATACCGTGCATTTTTTCACCATAGATGAAAAAATACACGGTTACAAGGCTTGATACTGGATGCAACACCGCAGACCTAACGACCAGCCAACCAAAAAGTGAGGCTTGCTCGTGCGCTGAAAACCAAACTCCCGGCGGAAGCCGATTCCGTTCACTCATTCGGAAACCGGCCCCCGCCCGGAAGCGGTCCAACCCTAGACCAAGCACTTCCCCACAGATGGCCCGCCCTACTCCACCGTGAGACGGAAATAGGCACCCGTGCGGGTCGAGTCTGTTGGGATCCTCATGAGAACGATTCGCTCCTCTCCCTGAATCCCTTCTTCCACCATCTCATAGTGACGCCCCTCTGACAAAGCCGTCCACTCCATGAGATCCGAAGAAAATTCGCAGCCGCAGTGAATCGCCGGATCGTTCCGGTGAGCGAAGCCGAGGTAGATGAATTCCCCCTCGCGCCAAATCTCCGGGGACGGGATGGCTGCCGCGGCATCTCGCGGATCCAGATCAAAGGCATAGGCGGCGAAGTTAGACAAACCGTTGCCGTCGAAGTCCTCACGAGGTCCCGTCCTCAGACTGCCGGCACTGAAGTGGAGCGCACGCCACTGATCGTAGCCCTGTGATAGAGCAGCCACGGCCGGTGCTCCGTTTTCCGTGGAAAGGATCACCCTCGGCATCTCACTCGGATCCATGAGGGCAATCTCACCGCCGAGAGCATCCAGGATGTAATCCACCAGGACGTCCTGCTCGCCCAACTCGGTCGTCGTCGTCATCCGCGCCGGATCTTCTCTCGCGGCCTGGAGCGCCCGATAGCCGTCACCCCCGGTGAGGAGGAAGTTGTTTGTCGCCAGGACGAATCCTCGATCGAGATTGCCCTGGGGAACAAACCCATCCACAAGCACGTCCTCCTCACCGCTCGCACGGGTGACCACCAGACGCTTGATCCTCGATGCCATGTCCAGGGTCTCGGCATCCGAGATCCCCGGACGTGCCGGATCAAACTCCAGGGTCACACCGGCGAGTTGGGGGAATCGACCGTCGAGCGCCGGGTAGCGACTCACTGCGTTCTCCATGACGGCTAACAATTCAGCCCCGGTTAGCTCGACGATCGAAAGCTTGTTATCAAAGGCCAGCGCCGCTCCGATGGAGAGCCGGGTCACGTTCGGCCCCAGGATGGAGGAACGGATTCCCCCTCCGTTCTTCAACGCGATATCGATATCGACTCCGGGCAAGACCTGACGGGCAAACCACAAGGTGGAATCGGCGGCTAATCTTCCGAGATTGGTCTCGCGCGACCTCACATCCGCACGTGCCCCGTTGAGTTCGTAGGCCGTGGTGCCCACGACTTCGAACTGCGTTGAGATGAGATCGGTCTCCGCCAGCAAACCGAAGACCCGGTCGACCTCGGCGGGAATGCCAACCACATGGTTCAGCTCCTCCTCCAGGAGTCCCACCGCCTCAATCGTCGTCGCGATCGGACCGCTGCGTTCATCGATTCGGCTGATGTGTCCCGCCGCATCAAAGGTCACCATGAGATTCCCCACATAGGTGTAGAGCTGGTCGCTATTGACCACGATCACGGTTTTGCCCTCGCTATCCTCACGCACCGTGGGATACGCCGCCTGCGGCACGTTGCCGGGCCGGAGCAGGTTGAAAGGACCGTTCGCCGGTTCATTCGCCATGAATCCGGTAGATCCGGCAGCCACCACGATGTCGATGCCGCGCAGGTTTTGCGCGCTCAACGGGTCCGCGGTGAAATCTTGAGCGTGGTCTAACAAGATGATCTTGTTGATCCCCTGATTCTCCAGGAGTTCGACCTGCTCCAGCACCTGCCCCAAGGCGGAAACCAAGGGCTGGTTGTCATCGGGATTCCGGCCACCAAAGAAATCCAGACCGGGCAGCGTGGTCGCCGGATCGCCAACGACGTTGAAGAAGTCTGCCGGAGCCCGCCCGATCAAGCCGATCTTCTCACCGTTGACCTCGATATGGGCGCTACGCACCACCTTGCCCGCGTTCTCCTCCACACTGCCACCGTCGACTCCAATCTCGATTCCCGGCGTCCCCTCAGCGAGCTGCACCGCCGAAAAATCGAGGTTGGCCGCAATGAAAGGATAGTTTGCCAAGGCTAACATGTGCGCGAACTCATCGATTCCGCCGTCGAACTCGTGGTTGCCGATCCCGTTGGCCGCGAGTCCCATGGCATTGTAAAAGGCGATGTCCGCCAGACCGGGTTGCCCAAACTCCTCCACCTCACCCGACGCCTGATAGAAGGGTCCCGGCAGCGTGTGGTCGCCCGCGGTGAGATGGAGCGAAGCAAAGCGGTCGCGGAAGGCCAAGGTCTGCAAACCATCGACCACCGCTGCGTAGTTCAGAATTTTGGGCTCCAAGGTGTTGGGGTCCTGAAAGGCCGATTCGTTATCCGAACTATGCAAGACCTGGAGCGCGAAACCGCCGGGCACCGGAGGCAACACGATCTCGTAGATGGTCGTGGTACCACTGACTTCATTGGCCACCGCAAGAATCTCTGTGCCCGTGGGGCTGACGTGGGCTGGGAAAAACTTCAAGCCCTCCGGACCGAGATCGCCCGCCAGGCCAGGATCATCTTCTGGGTCCACCGTAAAGTCCCGCTCCAGGACGTAGTCGAGGAACACCGGCGAATAGGGGTAGGTGATGTCGAACATCATGAACCCGCCCATGCGTTCCAGGCCGAGGAAGAGGATCTGGCGACCGTCGACCTCCCCGACGGCGATGCCCTCCGGCTCGGGACCCTTGTCGTCACTTCGATTGTCAAAACTGTTTCCGTCATTCGACGCATTGAAGAACTCCGGAAAGCGTTCGGCCACGATCTCTTCCAGGAGCTGACCGGAATCAAAGACCAAGTCACCCGAGGCATCCCAAATGCTGAACGAGCGTGCCCCGTACGAGTAAATCTGATCGATGTCGCCATCACCATCCGTGTCTCCCGTGGCCGTCGTCGTTTTCAGCCGGCCTAACTGACTGCTACTCTGCAGAAAGTCGGCATTGGGATAGGCCGTGGGATCGAGATTGAGATCGCTCACCCGAACTTCCTCACTGTATCCATCGTAGTCGCGGGCATCACCTTCATTGGCCGTGATGAGAAAGGTGTTCCCGTGGGACTCAAAGGCGATGATGGCATCCGGCTGATACATTCCCAGGGTGGGCCATGGCTGAATGTTGATCTCCCCATCCCGGTTGCTGGCATCAAAACCATTCCCCGGCAGAGAGTGATCCTTGAAGCCGAGCGGCTTGAGATCCGTCAGGCGCTTGGACTCGATATCAATGATGGCCAAGGCATTGTTTTCTTGCAGAACAACATAGGCCGTCTTGCTGTCCGGGCTGACGGCGATGTACTCAGGCTCCAAATCTTCCGCGATGCCCGATGGCCGGAGAAACTCGCCGTTCTCATCCTGGATCTGTCCAAAGATGCGGATGCCGCTGGCCTGGAGAACGCCCGAAAGGAAGGGGAAAAAGTCGAGCCCCTCGAAACCGATCGTGGTCACCGCTCCCTGATCGAGGGCAATCACTCCGGGAATCGAAGCGGCGTTAAACTCGATGATCGACACCGACCCATGGGGATCCTCCGTATAATCGTCATTCGGCTCCGCTTCGTTGGCCGTGAGGATGTAGCGGCCGTCTGGGGTGAATGTCAGCATGTCGGGTAACACACCGACCTCGAGCCGGTTGAGTTCGTCCAACTGCACCGTGTCATAGAAGACAACCCAGCCGTTCTCCGTGTCCTCCGGGTTCTGCACTGCCACCGCGAGAACGCCATTGTGAATCGCCAGGCTATTGGCCGAACCGCCCAAATCCTCAATCTGAGCCACGAGTCGAAGCTCATTTGGATCACGGGCGTCGAGGACATCGATCGACTTGTCGTTTCCGTTGACGACAAAGAATCGCTGCGCCACGAAGGAGTAATCCAGGATCTCGGCCGCACTCTCGTCGAAGGCATCATCCCCGGCAAAGTAGGAGGCCATGACGCGCCCGGAAGACCAGCGGCCTTGGCGCGCATCTTCCAGCGGCTCGGCCAAATCGACCTCGCCGCCAAGGGCGTCCGCAATGTAATTCGAGAGGATGTCTTGTTCTCCGAGTTGCGTGAGATAAGCCGGTCGCGCGGGGTCGTCATTGATCGCCCGAAGAGCCCGATAACCGTCGCCGCCCGTAAGGAGGAAGTTGTTCGTCGCCAGGACAAAGGTCCGGTTGGGATCTCCCATCAATTGGAAATCCTTGACCACGACGTCCTCCGTCCCATCGGCTCGATGCACCGTCAGCGTGCCCACCCGCGTTCCGGTGAAGAGGACGCTTTGATCCGAGACGCCCGGCCGCGAGGGATCAAACTCGAAGTAAACACCCGCCATCTGTGGGTAACGACCATCACTCGTGGGGAATCGGCTCACTGCGTTCTCCATCGTGGCGAGCAACTCTGCCGCCGTGATCTCGACGATGGCAAGCGTGTTATCAAAAGCGAGGGCAGCCGAGACCGCCAAACGAGTGATATTGGGCCCGGCGATGGTATCGCGAATCCCGCCGCCATTCTTTAAGGCGATATCCACACCGCCAAGCGGGAGTGCCTCATCTCTCGCATGCTGACCGGCAAACCACAGGGTCGAGTCCGCCGCCAGGCGACCCAGGTTGGTCTCTCTCGTGCGGACATCGGCGCGAAGTCCGTTGAGCGGCGCGCCGGTCGTGCCCACGACTTCAAAGAGCCGCTGGATGAGAGGTGTCCCTTGGAGAGAGTCCCAGATCGCCTGCACTTCCGCCACCGGTTTGAAGACATCCTCCTGCCCCGTGGCCTTCCGCAGAAGATCGACGGATTCCGCCGTCGTCGCCACGGGCCCGCTCCGGCTATCGACGAAATCCACGTGACCCTCGGCATCGAAGCCAACGATCAGATGGCCCACGTAGCGATAGAGCTGCTCGCTATTGACGATCAAAACCGGATGCCCGTCGGCATCGCCTTGCATCGTGGGATAGGAGGCATTGCCACGGTCACCCGGGCGCAAGAGATTGAAGGGGCCCTCTACGCGATCTCCCGCCATGAATCCCGTGCTACCGGCTGAAACAATGATGTCGATCCCTTTGAGAAACTCAGCCGCCAGAGGATCGCCGGTGAAGTCCTGAGCATGGTCTAACAAGATAATCTTATCGATGCCCTGGGCCTCGAGGATTTCGACTTGCTCCAACACTTGCCCCACGGCCGAGACCAGAGGCTGATTCGTTTCCGGATTCCGGCCTCCAACGAAGTCCAGGCCCGGAAGATTCGCCGCCGGGTCGGCGATGACATTGAAGAACTCCGCCGGGGCCCGGCCGATGAGACCAATCCTCTCGCCACCAACCTCGACATAGGCGCTCTTGGCCACCTTGCCGGCGTTCTCTTGCACACTTCCCCCATCGACACCGATCTCGATCGGAGGCGTGCCCTCCTGCAACTGCACGTTGGCGAAGTCCAGGTTCACCGCGAGAAAGGGGTAGTTGGCCGCGTCTAGCATGGTGGCGAACTCATCGATCCCGCCATCGAATTCGTGGTTACCCATGCCGTTCGCCGTGAGGCCCATGGCGTTGAAGATGCCGATATCGGCCAGGCCGGGTTTGGAATCGGCCTGGGCCGCCGCTTGGTAGAAAGGCCCGGGCAAGGTGTGGTCCCCCGCCGTCACGTGAATGCTGGGCAAGCCTTCTTGATCCGCCAGGACTTCCAAACACTGGGCCACCGAAGCGTAATGAAGCACTTTGGGCTCCAAGGTGTTGGGATCCTGAAAGGAAGACTCATTGTCCGAACTGTGCAGGAGTTGGAGGGCGAAGTCCGAGTTCACCTGACACGAGAGATCCACATAGACGAGCCGGTGATCCGAAGCCGCTGCCACCAGTTTGGCTCTCACATCAGTCGATACGGGCCAGAACACGCCGTGATCACTCACCCGCAATCCGGCGAGAGAGGGCAGCACATAATCTGCCCGCAGATTGAAACTCGCCGTGTCCTCCGCCGGATCCCCCACCTGGTTCCCCGCACCGCCATCGTTGTTCTCCGCTCCGCCCAAACTGCGCGGGGTAAAGGTGGCATTCACCAGTGAGCTATTGAGCACGTGCTTGATGGCGTTGCGCGTGCTGTCGCCATCATTGGGATCCGCGTTCAGGTCTCCCAGAATGACAAAGCTCGATCCGGCAGCCAATCCACCCATCATTCCAAGATCATCGTAAAGGTAGTTTCCCTTGTTCGGGTTCACATAATCCTCCCAAAAACGAAGCTCATCGTGATTGCGTGTGCCGTTCCGGTCCTCCGGTCCATCGAACACCGGAGGTGTGGGATGACTGGCCAAAATGTGGATCAGTTTCCCGTTCACCTGCACCGGCACATCCCAGTGGCTCTTCGAGGAGAGACGGAATACCTCCAACTCCTCCGGCGAGTACCAGTCGGCCGGTTCCGCCGTCGCCGGATCGTCCGGCAAAAGGGCTCCCGGCATGTCCTTCCAGAGAAAATGCTGGAAGGTCCGCACCCGATCTTCCGCGATGGGATACTTCGACAACAGCACCATGCCAAACTGACCGGGGAACGACCCGAATCCCAAGGCATCCTGCTCCGTCCCGGTGAACTCACCGTTGTTGTCCAAATCGAATCCGGAATCGATCCCCGTATTCGAAGGCGCCAGATAAACGAAGGGATACTCCACGGGATCGAGCCCGTTCTGCCCCTCTTCCAGGTAGTTCGACTTGAAGTGAGCGATGGCCTCGCCGTTCTCGTCGTAGTCAAACTCATTCAAGAGGATGACATCGGCGTTGGCTAACTGAATGATTTCCGCCACCTGTTGAGCCTGCACGTTGTCGGGCGTGCTCAGATCGGCAATGAGGTCACCCGCATTCGCCCGATTGAGTGACGTGTTGAAGGTCGCCACGCGAAGTTCGCCCGAGGGCTCGGGAATCAGTTCTTCCGTCGCCTGAATCACCTGGACAACGTCGGGTTTCTCGATCGTCACCTCGTTGCCCAGTTCATCACTCACGGTCAGGCTCACGGTGTAAGCGCCTCCGGAGGCGAAGAAATGCGCCGGGCTCGCTTCCTCGGAACTCTCGCCGTCACTAAAATTCCAGTTGTAGCTGAGAACACCGGTCCCCCCGGTGATCATGGGCTCGAACACGGCGGGCTCACTCGTGAGCAATTGGCTCTCGCCGACCCCAAAGTCGATCTCCAAGCCCGGCGCCTGGACAAAGTACATCACATTGCCGTCAATCTCTCCATTCGCCGGAAGCACCTTCTGGATGAAGGTACCCTCCTCGCTGGTATCGATGGCAAAATCGTCATCGTTGATGATGGCAAACACGCCATTCTCCAATATTTCAAAACCCTCCGGCTTGTCGTGAGGATACTCCGGCGTAGCGGTCAACAGGTCCAAAACGATTTTCTTGGAAACCGGAACAATCCCGGAGGCGGCAAACTCCTCGGCACTCAACTGCTCCAACGTTTTCCCATCGACCATCATCCCGTGAATACCATTGGCAGGATCAGTCACATTGGTCGCGCCCGTGAGATCGATTTCGTAGAACTTCTTGATCGCCGAGCCGGGCCCGTCCGGGAAGGCGCCATCACGCTCCAGGACAACGAACTTGCTGTTGGAGATGGCCCTGATTTCACTGTTCGAAAGATTCGGCTTCTCCTGAAGATAGACATACTCCTCGCTCGCGCCGGTGACGAGGTCGAAGACCACGATCCGGGTCAGATTGGAGTTAGACCTGATCGCCGCCCGGTCTTCCACGGGATTGTAGAGCGCCGACTGCATGATCCCCACCAATTTGCGCCCGTCCGGGGTAATCGTCAGTCCCTCCATACCGCGGTTGGGACGACGATTTCCCAAGACCCGGGGAATGGCCCGCCCCGAGGTGTTGAAGGGATTGATGCGCTCGAGCGTCCTTCCGTCCACGTTGAAGTGGACGATGTGAGGACCGTACTCGTCCGAAACCCAGAACGTTCCGTCCGCCAGAGCCACCAGACCCTCGGAGTCGAGGCCGTCAAAATCGCGGCCGGCTCCCGTGCCCTCCAGGGTGAGCGGCGTCTCTCCCGTGTCACCGGATCCGATTTGGTTAGGCAGACCAGTGATCTCGCGGCCCTCGGCGTTCTTCAACGTGATCACGTCTTCCTTGATCAGCACCCCGTCCACCATTCGGAATTTTCCGATCTGCGGGTGAAAATCCGGCGTGGGAAAGATCTTTTCACCGCTGTTGGGTCCGTCCAGGTTGGGACCCCGGTCCGTCAGTAGATAGTAGACGTCCTCAAGCTGCGGATGCTTCGCCATCCCCGAACCGAAACCGCCGTTGCGCACTTCACGCCCGCCGTCTTCCAAGAGGACCGTCGGCACCCCCGTTGATACCGCTCCGAGGAAGGGCGCCGGCTCCGGAGTATCATCTTGCCCTAACAAAGGACGGGGCAGCCCCACTGCCATCACACTCAGGGCGATCGACGAGCAGACCAGTTCAGATCGAATTCTTCTCAACATAACAGGATCTCTAATTGGTAGGTAAGTAAACGCGTGTTCTCACCCGGACGGTGATTCACGGCACTCCGTATGCCGCCGATCAATTGCGCTTTCCATGCACGATGTGCAACGGTTTCGACATCCCCATCAACTAACGGATACCATACTACCATTCCGTCACTTGACGACACTAACAGGCCATCACCCATGCAACAGAAACGCCCCGAAGATGGCGAGAACGCCTCACCGGCATCGGAATCTGATTGTCTCGGAGAAAATCCCTGATAAAAGATGACCATGAATCGCCACCTTCTACTCTCCTGTCTCGCCCATCTCGCCTGGTTAGGCACGACGGCCTTCGCCCAGGAAAACTGGCCCCGGTTCCGCGGAGCCAATGCCATGAGCGTGGCCGCGGACGATCCGCGACTGCCCGACCGCTGGAGCCAGACGGAGAATGTCCTCTGGAAAACGCCGGTGCCCGGCCTGGGATGGTCTTCTCCCGTCATCTGGGGTGATCGCGTCTTTCTCACCTCGGTCGCCTCCGATGCCGCGGATGAGAACGAGGCACCCCGCGCCGGGCTCTATCTGGGCGAGGGCCGCCGCGGCATCCCCAAGGGCAAACATCACTGGGTCACCTATTGCTTCGACATCAACACGGGGAAACTTCGCTGGAAACACGAGGCCCACCAGGGCGCACCCCCGGTGGGGCGTCACCCCAAGAGTACCTACGCCTCCGAGACACCGGCCACCGATGGCGAACGGCTCTACGTCCTGTTCGGCGATCTCGGCATGTGGTGCTACGACCTCGACGGCAAGGTCCTCTGGGATCACCGCATCGATCCGAAAAAGACCATGGCGGACTACGGCGCCGCAGGATCTCCTGTGGTCCATGGAGAGCAGGTCATCATCGTTTACGACAACCACGAATCGTCCTTCATCGCCTCGCTCGACACCAAAACGGGGAAGGAACGCTGGCGCACGCCGCGCGACGAAAAGAGCACCTGGGCCACACCCTTTGTCTGGCAGCACGAGCAGCGCACCGAGATCGTGGTCAACGGCAAGAATCGAATCCGATCCTACGATCTCTCCGGCAAGGTCCTCTGGGAAGTCGGCGGGAAGATGTCGAACCTCATCATTCCCTCACCCTTTGCCGCCCACGACATGGTCTACGTGACCTCGGGCTACTTTGCCGATCCGGTGCGCCCCGTCTATGCCATCAAGGCTGGCGCCTCCGGTGATATCTCGCTCGATCTCGACGCCGAGGAGACTTCCAATGACTCTGTCCAGTGGTATCAGCGCAAGGCCGGCCCCTACAACACCTCTCCCATCGTCTATCAGGGCCGCTACTACACCCTCCTCGATCGCGGCATGATGACCTGTCACGATGCCAAGACGGGGGAGGAGATCTATGGCCGTGTCCGTTTCCCACGAGGCGCCACCTTCACTTCCTCACCCTGGGCCTACAACGACAAGGTCTTCTGTCTCGATGAGCAAGGGCTCACCCACGTGCTCGATGCCACCAAGAAATCCTTCTCCATCCTGCACAGCAACGACCTCGACGAGTTTTGCATGGCCTCACCCTCGGTCGCTCAGGGCAAACTCTTCATACGTACGGAGAGCCAACTCTATTGCATTGGAAAAAAAGGCAGGGCGCAGAACTAACCGACCAACCATCTATCGATCAATCTCCAAGATCAGCACCGGCAAGCCCGGACCCCGCTTGTAATGGTGCATGACGCCTCCCGGCATGGGCAATCGAATCTTATAGGGCTTGCCTCCAATCGCTTCTCGATGAGGAACAGAGGCCTTGGAATCGAGTGACGCCTCGCTTGGTGACGGAGGTGCCACCGAACCGGGGTCAGCGGTGGCCGCCTTGGCCTGAACCTGGACCTGCGGTAACCGGCTCACCTCGAACTCGGATCGCCCTTGAAACGGCCGCCCCTCCCAGACTGGTGCCGGCAGGCTGAGCCCCCGCGCCTGGGCAACCCAGTCACGACGCCACCGGCCCGCCCTGGCCGCGTCTTCAGGGCTCTGTCCCTTCGGCGTGATCTCTGAAAACCATTGCGGTGGCTCACTCTCGGCGTCGGCGTCTGCCTCCGCTGCGGCTACCGTGGCCATCTTCTGCCGCTGGACCGCGGAATCGCGCCGTTGATCCATCTCTTTGACACGGGCACGCCAAGGCCGAGCCCCATCCTCCAGATGGAGCAATTCAACGTCGATCTCATTGGCAATCTGCTGGTATTCTGTCAGTGCCAACTGATAGAGATCACCGCCAAGGGTGGGCAGGACTCGAACGATTTCGTCCAAGGCTTCGAAGTAGCGGCGAAGAATCTCCTCAAGCTGATCGATACGGTGGCTCTTCTCCAAATTACCTTGCACCGTCTTCACATTCCAAGTCTCCGGAAGTCCCACATGCCACAGGGTCCGCTCCGGCACCAAGTTCAGGAGCTCAAACGTGGGCAAAGGCCCATCCTCATAGCCCTCTCCTTGCCGATGCGCTAGAATCGTCACCTTGGATGCGTTGAGGGCGAGGACCTGGCGCTGATTCAGGGGCACATGAAGCGTGGTCTTATCCGCACTCTGATAGAGCGGCGCCACCACCCCGTCGACATGCACCGTCCGGATGACGAAACCCGGAAGGGCACGGATGGAGAGGTATTGGAGTCGCTTGTTGTTCAAATGATATGTTGCCTCGTGCCACATGTCACCGGAGGGATAGACGAGCGTTGTCAGATCTGCCAAACGAACCCTGCCCGGACGATCATCAAACGCTTTGAGGGCGTATGACGCTACCCGAACGATCGCATCGGCATCGTGGAGATGAAAGCGGCGCCCCTCTTCCAACTCCAGGGCGGATCCCTCCGTCTCGGTCCTCAAACGTAGTCCTCCCGCATGCTCCAAAACGACACTCGTAGTAATTTCTTCGACACCCAAAACGGACCAGGCCGGCAGTTCCAAGCTTCCCTCCCCCGCTTCGATCAAGGCCGTGAGAGCGACCGGTGACTGAGATCCACCGTCGGGCGCGCCCGCGATATCGAACTGATAGACCCATCCCTCCGCGTGCGGCAGCCTCCGCTTCCTCGTGATTCCACGCCCTTTCAAACTGAGTTCCACAACCGCCGGATGCGCCAGAAGACGAATCCGGCGGTTCGCTCCCGCCGGCGCCTGCCTCCATTGCAACGTTCCCTCGACATCGATCAACTCCCGTCCGACATCGACCCGAATCTGCTGTTCGATTGCAACCGTCTCAGAGGCGGAATCGACGATCATCCTCAAAGGCTCTTTCGCCAGGACGTAGGCGTGCCTCTCATAGCGCGCGGGGATGTGCCAGGGCAGGGAATCAATCGGCAAGGGCTCACGCGCTCCCTCCAGCCGCAACGCAGAGCCCACCAGACTGGTCAAGGTGACCGAGTGCGTAGACGCCAGCATGTCATCGGCGCATGCCAGCCAGGGGAGCGCGACGCCAGTGCTGTCACTTCGCCACCGCACGAGAAATCGATTCCCTTCATGAGGATCGTCGAACTGCAGGCGCAAGCGCCCGGCGCCGCTCGACCAACCACGCAGTGTCTTGCCCGTCACGACAAGTGGGTGTCCATCGGTCAATTCGAAATCCAAGCTCGGCAATTCCCCGGCCCCTTCAAAATAGCCGGAGGTCAGAATCGAGAAGTGATCGCCATGATAGGTATAACAATGATCCAGATGAACCCGGCCCCGATGCGAAACCGCACGCACATCATACATCAGCGGCGCCGGAGATCCCGCCGCAGCAACGGTCCCGGCAAAATGAAAGGCTTCGTTTTCCCGCGGCGGATCATCCGCCCGAGTCTTCCAGGGAGGGAACAGCTCCCAATCAAGTTCGGTTTTCGCACTGTGATAGAATAAAATCTTGACCTCACGACGCCGAGCACCAAACTCGAACCGAGGCACCGGACGGAGGGATTCATCGGAACCCCAGAGGCGCTCCGCCTCAAGCTGCAAGCGCAGCGCCCCTGCGGGCGCCGGGTCAAACTGCAGGCGGATGAGGTCGCCCTCACGCTTCCAGGCCCTCAACCCTGCGGCCTCCAATTGGCTCACGCTCCATTCCTCACCCACACGCAGGTTCAGGACCGACCTTCGACTTTCGGGAAAAGAGAGATCGGCCACGGCTTCCAAGCTCTCGACACCGGCATCGATTCTCAGCCGGTGTGTCCACGCCTCCTGGGTGATGGCACGCTCATCGTCGAGCGGCGCCCGGACCGGTGGACGCTTCAATGTGAGAACGTCTTTTTCTCCAAACGAAACTCTACTTGGTTCATCACCCCCCGGCCAGAAAACCCGCGCCACCGCCGTCGCCGCACAAGGCACCTCCAGATCGATCGTTTCCCAATCGGGAAGCAATGCTCGTCTAACAGAGAAGCGCACGCGATGCACACCCCGTCGCGGCACGGCGAGGACCCCATCCACCAGATGCGCGCCTTCGCCGTTCAGCCAGATCTTTGAGGTGGCCTTGGGGCAGCGCAGGACAACGCTTCCCGCATCGGGCACGAAGAGACTGGCCTCATAGACACCTTCCAATCCGGATTCAGAGAACCGCAAGGTGAAGGTCGCATGAGTCCATCGGCTCGGCGGCTCCGACTCCCTCCCCCGATTCCTCAGCGATTCCAAACACTCACGCCCTATCAAGACCGAGCCGTCCCGCTGCTCTTCCAATGGACGTTCCCCGTCATAGGGAACGACCACCGTAGCAATCGGTTCCCCGGCCTGACCACACACGGAGGCAAGAGCCACCATCCCAAGGATCCAGTAGTGAAGCTCAGGCATCATCACGGGAATAGGAAAAGAAGGCGCGCGTGATCCCCACAGCGAGGACGCCTAACAAGATCGCGTTCGCCAGAGCCACGGCATGAGGAAGAGCCACGGGAGTCACTCCCCCGAGCAAAATGAACAAGAATACAGTCCAGAACCAGGGAGCGCCGTTGTCTCCCCGGCACAGGGCCAATAACAAACATCCTCCACAGGCGATGCCTAACCAGGCCCGGGCGATCTCGTCACGGAGCGATCTGAACTCGAGCGTGGTGGGAGCCAGGGCGCCAAGCCGCACTTCCGTGTCCAACGGGGCTCGCAGAGGGAAGTCCAAGTCCAGATCCAGGGGTAGAATGCCCGCGGCCTTGTTGGGAGTGGCCATGGCCTCTTCGTGCACCGTGATGGGCAGCTTCGGCTTCGTCAGTTCCACCTGCTCCGTAGCAAACTTGGCCTGCATGTTGGCCAACATGTTCTTCTGCAGCTCGTATTCCTTGCTCGCCGCCGAATACTCCGCCACCTTGCGACGCTCGTCCATGGAGACGTCCTTCTTCTTTTCCTCCATGCCCTGGGCCAAGGCCATGGCTTGCTGCGCCATGCTCAACTTGGTCTCGAGCTGCTTCTTTGCATTCTCGACTGCCGATTCTAACATCGCCCTTGTCTTGCCAAGCTGGACCTCGACTTCCTGGACCCGCGGGTGCTTCCGGCCGAGACCGGAATCGAGGAGGCCCTGGAGAGTCAATTCGTACTGCTGATAGGTCGGCCAAAGACCCTGCAGGGTCGGATCATCGATATCCAGCATCGCCGCACTCCGAATCATCTTGTCACCTTCGAGGCCTCTGAGGTTCTCGATCTGCAAGTTCATCTGCGCCACGGCAGACTCCTGCTGGTAGGTATCCCGCAGGTTCGCCATGAGAATCGTCCCGGCGCCTGTCACCGGATCGCCCGACGCCGAGGCGCGATTCTGCATCGCTGCCAAATCAACAATCCGATAACGCTCCGCCAGATCTAGCATCCTGAGACGAGCCTCCTCCGCCTTGTCAGCTTGGTTCTTCAACTGCCGCGAAAGAGTCTCCAAGGAGTGGTTTGAGCGCACCTGTTCCCTCTCCCGGCGATAGTTCAGGTAGACCTTGCTCATGGCATTGACAATGGCACTCGCGTCCTCAAAATCCCGCCCTCGCATGCGGATCGTCAGCAAATCGCTCCCGGGCTCACTCGCCACCTCGAGCCCCTTGCGCAATCGCCGGATGACTTCGGCTCGCGAAACTCCCCACCGCTGGCCTAACTGAAGCGCATCGGCCACCCCCTTCAACACCGGCCCACTCAGTATCTGGGTCCGCTCCGTCTCCAGAAACGTCGGTGGAACCCCTTCCGGGGGCTGCTCCCCCCGAAAGATTTTCCAATCTGTCGAATCCCGATTCAATTGCCACTTCGCCTCCGCCACCATGGGCAGACGCGGCGAAAAGAAGTCCGCCAAACTCCGGAGCAAGGGCTTCGTCTCCGTTTCGCCAGTTGAAAGCGGCACCAGTCCATCGGGCCCAAAGAGACGGCTTTCGGATCGCAACGTCGGGATCCCACCGAGGACCTCCGGCGGCATGACCATCTCCGCACCGGACGACCGATAGGCGATAGAAACCTCCGTCGTGGCGAGCTCACTCTCAGGGGTCGGGAGGGTGATGGAAACCTCATCGTCCCCCTTGCGAACCGGCTTGGCCACAAACCCGTTGACTTTCAAACTCCAGATCTCACTCTTGTTAGGGAACGCCACTACCAGAGATCGCGACCGCGGGTGAGCCACCTGGTAAGTCACCTGCTGCCAGAGCTCTCCGTCTCCCGCGACAAGTGTATTCAGTTCCGCATCGACAACGACCGTCGGAGCCAGCGCATAGGGATGGAGCGACGTCACGGTGAAGCCGAGACGCGAACCGGGCTCACGCGTCTCATAGACACCCATGAGGCGTCGGCGGGGATGGTAGCCCGCGATGGTTGGTGGGATCACCCCTGCACGCGCCTCGAACCCGTCACTCGACACCCTGACATCGATCCCAGGCTCACTTTCAATGAACCATCGCGTCAAGTGCGATGGCGACGAGGGGACAGCCAATTCCGGCAAGGCGAGAAGCACCAACCGCGCCGTGAAAGGGAGGGTGACCCGCTGGCGCACGCCCTCTGGGAAGTAGAGCACCCCGTCTTCGTAACGCTCGACCCACTCCCCTCCGAATTCAAACTCGCTTCCCCAGCCCAGTTCGAGTTCTCCTCGCTGCCCCCGCCTGACATCCAGTTCGAGTTCACCGTGAATCGCCACCTCTCCCGGAGTGATCAACGCGTAGGCGCGCGTCCGTGCCACGGACAATGGAACGAGCGACGCAAGCGTGAGCTGTAGGGCGGCGGTGCCGGCAGGCCAACGAATGGCTTCCTTTACCGGCTGAGTGAAGGTCACCTCTGACATTTCCTCAAATGCCGGCAACGAACGCATCTGCCATCCCTCAGACCAATCGAGCCCCAACCTCGAATCCACCTTCCTCGCCTCCGGAAAACCAAACGTCTCCAGCGAAAAGCTCTCTCCCGGGCTCCACTCGCTGGTGGTGAAACCGTGGATCCCCAAAAACTCCATCGGCCGTAGCGGACGCGGTAGCCGTATCCTCAGTCCCGTTTCCGTCTTTTCCCACACCGCACCGCCAAGGGTCGCCTCCACCTTCTGGAGCACCTGCCCGTCGGGCAAATCCATGGTCACGGTGGTGACTTGACCGTGAATGGGCTCGATGTTGACCTGATAGGCGTGAAGGCAGCGGAAGTCTTGGCGAAAGACCGCATGCTGAACGACAGATGCCCGATAGGCCGCGTCCTGACGCCTTCTCTCCACTTGGAGAGGCGATTCCAGCTGTGGTATGAGCCAGGCACCGGCAAATCCCTCGTGCCGAACAACCGCCTCGGGGAAGGAAGACGTCTCCCACACACTCATCCGAGGCAACTTGGGCTCCACCAGCCAACCCGCCTCCCGCACAAAAGCGAACCGAAGCGTGCGCCGCTTCGCCTTCTCCAAAGATAATGTCAGGAGCTCAATGGCCCCTTCGCCCTCGACCGGCAGTGTGGCTCGCAACTGCAACTGGAGTACCTCACAGGGAGACACTTCGAGGATCAAGGCATCATCTTCCTGACGCCAGGAACGCAGAGACTCCGACATCACGCGATCAAAGACGACTCCCGCCGGAAGATCTCCGATCCTCAACGTCCCCGGCAGATCCCCAGCCTGAGCCACGATCACTTGCCGGCTCTCCACGATCAAGCGCGCCTCGCCAAAGAGATAGACGTTGCTCATCGATTGGCTGAGTTCATTCGCTACCGATGTGGCCTTCACCCGCCAGTTGAATTCCTGCTCTCCCCCCTCCCGTGCGAGGGGGAAGCGGTATTCGGGGCGGCCCGCGATCTGGGCATGCCCGGAGGGAGCGCCTCCGTGCCGGATCCGAACCGTACGATGACGCCCCATGCTCTTCATCACGACCGGCCGCGACCAGGAGATCACATGCTTGCCCAACCCCCTAACAAAGACGTCCACAGTCGAAATCCGAGGAAAAACGAGAAGATTCTCGTGCGGAATGGCCTCCAGTTCCAGATCCCCACCATCCATGGGAAGCTCAACACGCTGCCACCGACTCGAGTAGGAAACGATCTCCACACGCGTCCGGTACCGACCGCGCCCTTCCACGATCTCGAACTGCAGATCGCTAACTTGGGGGGCTCTCGCTTCTTGATCCGCGCCCACTTCCCGAAGAAGTTCATTATAGTTCTGTCTGTCTAACAACACACCGTCTGCCGCCACCGGGACCTCGTCTCGCGGAATCCAGCGCTCCAGCACCTCCTGAGCTTGAACCCGCGCACAAGCACAAGCCGCAATCAGGCCCACGGCGATGATGCCGAACACTGGAACCGCGCTCATGAGACAGCCGGCTGAGGTGACACCGTCGGCCCCCGCCTCAGACGCCGCCACCATCCAAGGACCAGTGTGGCAGCCGCCATCATCCCGAAGACAAGCGCGAACATTTGCACCACGAAGATCAGGTAGTGGGGCACCAACCCACTCAAAATCACCGCAATGCCGGCGAACCACACGAGCCACGAACCCCGGCCCGTGACGAGACAACACCAGGCAAGCGCGATGGCCAACAGCAGCAAAACAGCCTCCAGGGCATTCATCACCGCGCCCGGATAGGATCGAAAGCGCAGTTCAGCGGGTGCGCCGAGACGGTAGAACTGCAGATACCGGCTCTGATCAGATCTGAAGGAAGCCCACTCCTTGCGCCCCTCAGGCCGCAACGCCGCCGGACGCCGGATGACGGAGAGCTCGGCGCTCGCCGCCCGCGCTCCCAAAGCCGGCACAAGAGCCTGACAGAACTCTCGAAAGCGATTCCAGCCGTGCTCTTCCATCACCCGGCGCATCGACGTCTCAACCACCCGATAGCGGCGCGAACTCGGTAAATGCACGCCCATCACGCTACGCAAAACACGCCCGTTTGTCACCGAGGGCACGGGGATCTCAAATGCCGCACTCTTCCTCGGCGGCGGCGGCAGGTGATAGAGGAGACGCACCGTGACGGGATCTTCCTTTACCGGCAGGCCCATCACCAAGGCCTCGCTATCTTCATCCAACCGCGGCACCTGGGTTTCACCATCGACCAAAACATCGGTGGCCAGCCGCACGCCACGAGGTAGCATCACCTCGAGATGACGTTCCGTCCGGTTCTTGACCAAGAGAACCCATTCCGTCGTCGTCCCGCCATCGGCAGCCATGGAAACGTTCATTTCCGAGTAGGGAATCATCACCCGGGGCACGGCAAAATGCTCGTGGCGCTCGATCGCCACGCCTAACTGATAATCGCTTTGGCGAAACCGATAGGCTTGCACCGCGTTCTTCCGCGGGAGTTCACTGGGATCGATGCCCTCAAGCCGATCCGCGTTTTCCGTCTCCACATCCAGGGAACCCTGAGGAAAAACCCCGATCGTCCCCTTGATACTGGCGACACCGATGGGCCGCACATGGGGAAGTTCCCGGACAACTCGTCTCACGTTTGTCTCCAAGGCTCGCCTCAGTTCCGCCTTCAGAATCACCTCGCCCCGCAGCCGATCCCGAAAAAGAAGTTTCCAACAAGCGTGTGTGTCCGCCAGCGCCTCCGGCAGCTCTGCCTCGGGTTCCGCAGGCGAACGCACCACTTCGCTCAATCGCTCGTCCTCAAGATGGAAGGCCTCCGCACTCTCAAGGGGCACGGCGATATAGAGAGCACGCACCGGCGCCTGGGCGATGTCGTAGCGGAACTGCCATCCGTAAACCAGTTCATGCTCTTCAATCTGGAATTCCACGCCGACATCGACGGCAATTCGAGACGGACGAGGCGTCATTTGGAAAATCGCCGGGGAGTCAATTGCGCCGCGGTATCGGAAACCGAACCGCGGCGCGTTGTTGCCTTGGTTAGTCGAGGCCAACAAAGCATGACTCGCATCCACTGGGATGAGATCACCGGGCTCGACCAATGTCATGCGCCACTCGCCCCCGGCAAAAACGGCTAGATAAGCGTCATGGGCGACGCTCTCAGGGAAAGTGATCAAGGGCGATTGCAGCCCCTCGGCATCATCCGCCATCGCTCGCGTTGCACGGAGAACGAATTCTCCCTCTCCAGATTGAGGTTTTCGGAAGGTGACTTGCAGAGTCCCGTCAACCACTCGGTGATGACTCACGGCCTCGCCTTTCACCGTCACCTCATCAAAATCCGCCGGAAGTTTCAATGTCAGGGTGTGCGTCGGCCGCTCCGTCACCCGATAACGGACCGAGGTATCGATCGTTTGTTTTTCAGGCGTGACCGTCCAGGACGATCGCGACTCGATCGCCAGGCGGGACCGCGCGGGCATGATGGGTACCTGCAAGACGACCGGCATGGCGGCGTAACGAAAGCTTCCAGCCCACTCCATGGACTCCTCGATCTCCGGCCGACCGCTGGGAAAGAGCTGCTCCGAGACAAACTCTCCGGCGGCGATCTCTTGAGAGCGCCAGAGATGCACCTCACCGTGTTGGTGATGACAGTCCTCAAAGCGATAGGGCGAGAGATCGAGCACCAGCGGCAGCTCGGACATGGGCGCCAAACAGGTGAAGGCCACCGCCGATTTCCCGATCAAAGGATGTGGCAGGAACACAGTGAGGATTTGCCCGTCCAGGGCCCACCTGCCATTGAGCGGGGCCTCGAGCTCCAGGAACTGATGACCTTGGGGCAGCGCCAGACGCAGGCGATCCGACGGTGCCTGCTGGATCGTAAGCTCCGCCCGACACCGAATCTCGGCGTGCCCCTCGTGGATGCGCGCGTGCGTCACGGAACGCACACTTCGGCGCGGTTCGATCGCCGCGGGCTCGCTCCATTGAATCGCCACGGTTTCAAGTCCACCCGTGACCAAACTCAACTTGGTGCTCTCGTCGGTCTCCCGGCGAGTCCAGGCCACAGGCGGCTCCGTGGAAACCTCCCACCCCGTTCCCGGGAGATCCATCGTCAAGTCCTCGCCCAAGAAACGCGGCAAAATCAAATTGACCCGCCGATCGCCCTGTTCGCCTCGGTGAATCGGGTAGTGCAACTCAAGGCGGACTTCCTGGGCGCCCGCCGCGGAAAGCCAGAGCTCCGTATTCTCTCCGGCGGCAACGAGATGGGCGGGATTCACCTCGGCACTGACAATGGGCAAACGCCGCGGCCCCAGAATCAGTTGTCCCCATTCGACATCTGCCGATTTTGTCAACGTCAGGCTCCACTCCAGGCGAAGGATCTCATCGCGAACGAATCCCCGGCACTCAGACGATTCAATCGAAACGGTCGGCCGCAGGGACTCACCGGCCTCGGTCTGCCGCATCCGCCCGAGAATCTCTTCGAGTTGGCTCTGCGGCAGGAAGACGCCCCGTCCCTCTGACGTCGTCGCGAGCACCCTATCAAGGTTCTTGTAGGGCAAGTAAATCTCACGAGTGACGGATGCAGGTTGAGGAGCTGATGCTGAAACACTCTGGCTTGGTGGCGGCTCCTGGGCACAAAGAACCCCGGACAGGAACACGCACACCAGCCAGAGCGCCCCATGATACACGGGATACATGAAACGTTGTCAGTAGTCTGGTCTAACGATGATTGACGTCTTCCTTCGACAGGCAATCGTGAAGAGCGTTCAATCTTTCTTTCAAGTATTGTCCAATTCGGGTTAATGAAGAGGTCGACTCTATGAACATCGACGGAAAGCCCTTTCGCACTGTGTGGAAAGACCCCACATCGGATGCCGTCCGCATCATCGATCAGCGGCATCTGCCATTCAAATTCGTCATTGAGGATCTTCGTCAGGTGAACGACGTGGCCACCGCCATCGTCGACATGCATGTCCGCGGAGCCGGCTGCATTGGCGCCACCGCGGGATATGGCATCTACTTGGCGACTCTCGAGGCCACGGAGAGCCGGACACCGGAGAAAACCTTGCGGGACGCGGCCGACCATCTGTTAGCCACACGTCCCACCGCCGTGAATCTCCGATGGGCGGTCGACCGCCAAATGACGGCCTTGCAGAGCCTACCACCGGAACAATGGGCCGAGTCCAGCCTGCAGACCGCCACCGCGATTGCCGACGAAGACGCCGCCGCCTGTGCCAGCATCGGCCAACACGGGCTCCGAATCATTGAAGAACTCGCCGCCGGGAAGTCTGACGGCGAGCCCGTTCAGATCCTCACACATTGCAACGCGGGCTGGCTCGCCTTTGTCGATCACGGCTCGGCCACCGCGCCCATTTATGCGGCGCATGACCGGGGGATCCCCCTCCACATCTGGGTGGACGAAACGCGTCCCCGCAACCAGGGCGCCCGCCTCACCGCCTGGGAGTTGGGGCAGCATGGTGTGCCCCACACCCTCATCGTGGATAACGCGGGGGGACACCTCATGCAGCGGAGCCAGGTCGATCTGGTGATCACGGGGACGGATCGCACCACCCATACGGGCGATGTGGCCAACAAGATCGGCACCTATCTCAAGGCCTTGGCCGCTCGAGACAACGACGTTCCCTTCTACGTCGCACTGCCTTCCAGTACTTTCGATTGGAACCTCTCTGACGGCTTTGCCATCCCCATCGAAGAACGCTCCCCAGACGAGATCTCTCTCATGAGCGGGCTCGTTTCGCCCGAGGCCGACAGCGAAACCGAGGTCCGCCTTTCACCTCGAGACTGTCCCGCCGCCAATCCCGCCTTTGACGTCACCCCGCGGCACCTCATCACCGGCCTGATCACCGAACGCGGAATCTGTCAGGCCGACGAGAGCAGCATCCGTGCCCTCTTTCCCGACCCAACGTGATACCGGCGTTTCGCTGTCGTTCAACGGACGCGTCCTTTGGAGGCACAGGCCACGCATTGACTCGCGTGGGGCAAGGCCATGATGCGCTCGTGGGCGATGGCTTCCTCGCAAGTCACGCAAATACCAAAGCCAGCTTGGTAGACCTTGGTCAGGGCCACCTCCAATTGCCCCAGGCGTTCGCGGGCGTCAGACAGGGCGGCATCGTTGACGCTCTTGTCACTCATGGCCTCCAACCGTGAGAGCCGGCCGAGCGCCTTATCCGGAGCGACAGCTTCCGTGGCCTTCTCCAGCCCCATGATCCGCTCTTCGGTATCGGCGATTTCGTCCAGGATACGCGCTTTGAGCTCTTCGCGTTCGGCGTCGTCCATCCATCAATCAAACTCAAGATCCGGAGGCGTGTCAAAGTCCACTTCCTGCGCCAACTGCACGCCCAACTGGAGCGGGATGGTCTCGTAGGCAAAGCGCGCATTGTAGCGGCCGCGATTGTAGACGCTGCAACAGCTGTAGCAGGCTGAATAGTGTTTCAAGGGACGGATCCGCAGGAGAACTTCCAGACAATTCGGACATTGATAGGCATGCTTGGGCTTTTGCCGCCGCCGTGGCAGGGGAAGGTCGTGGCACCGCGGCTCTTCGGGAATACCCAGTTCGACACAGGCCTGACGCCATTCGCGGCCATGGGGTTCGATGCGACGCCGTCCCGCCCGGGCATAGGCCACCAGATGAGCCAGTTCATGACGCATCGTTCGATCGACTTCGCGCTCCGAGATCTCCCGCAAGCGCGGGTTGAGCGTGATCTGGGCGTTGTGATGGTTGGCATTGCCCGCCGTCGAGGTCAGCCGGCGATTCCACGAGACGGTCACACGTTTCGCCAATTGAGAGAGAGACAATTCACGTGCCAGTCTCCGGCAAATCGCCGTGAGGTCGGGATCGACCCCGCGTGGAAGCGCCCGCACCACCCGCGGTGGCTCCGCCGCATTGTTGGCCTTCGCCACCGCCACGGCATTCTCATGGGTCCGTCCTTTGGCCTTGGCGATCGCCTTGGGCGACTTGACCACGATCTTGTGTTCCAGCTCACCCAGGGCCACAAGCGAATTGGGTTCCACCGATTCCGTGATGAAGGCGTTGGCGCCAATGGTACTATAGGACCCAATGGTCGTCTCACCTCCAAGGATGATGGCATTGGCGTAGATCGTCACATGATCTTCCACGTTGGGATGACGTTTGATCCCCTTGACGATGCGGCCTTCCTCATCCTTGGGAAAGCTGCGCGCACCTAAGGTCACTCCGTCGTAGAGCTTGACGTGACTTCCAATGACGCAGGTCTCGCCAATGACGACGCCCGTTCCATGATCGATGAAGAAATAAGGGCCGATGGCAGCGCCCGGATGGATATCGATTCCCGTCTGGAGATGGGCCCATTCCGTCATGATGCGGGGCAGGAGGGGGACTTCCAGCTTGTAGAGTTCATGCGCCAGCCGTTGGATCCCGATGGCTTCAATACAGGGATAGGCCAGAATGATCTCCTCAAAACTCGTCGCCGCGGGATCGCCCTCATAGGCGGCTTCCACGTCTGTCTTGAGAAGCGAACGCACCTCCGGGAGGGAGTGCATGAAGCGCAGAACGATGTCCGATACCGTCTTCAAACAGTCATCGCTTTCGCCACGGGAGCATTGAAAACTTTTTGCCACCTGGCTGTAGAGCTCGCGATTCATCGCCGCCACACGCTCCATGGTCAGCATCTCCATCTCGGATTCGGGCACGACTTCGCCATCGAAGAAACCCGGGAAGAGCAAGATCAAGAACTCCTCACAAATCTGCGCAATGGCACGCTTGGACGGCAGATTCGTGCTGTCGCATTTGTTGAGTCCTCCTAGTTCTCGGTACGAACGTAAGAGTTCGGGAACGACTTTCGAATACTCAGTCTCCATTGGTGGGTGGTCTGCCAACGCTCAACGATAACGCCGTAAAAACGCGAACCCCATAATGAGATTGTCATGATTCACTTGCAACCAAAATCTGCAGCACCAATTGGACAGCCAAAACGACGGCCTAAAACACTCGGATCGGAACGTCTTCCAAATTAACCGAGCCAAGTGATGCGGACACTCCTGTCCGCCCCATCTGCGTCCTTATTTGCCGGAGGCCATCTCTAATCGGATCGTCTAACTAAACATCAAACCACCCACGCGATCCTCGCCTCCATGGCCGGGAACGGTCTTCATCACTCTGTTGTCAGCTTCTCTCCACAGATGCGGCAATAGCGCGCGTCCGACGTGTGGATCTGCGCCCCGCAGTTGGTACAGGCTTGATTACTGTAGTCGCCCTGCATCTTCATGTGCCGATTGATCTCCGCCCCAACGATCCCCGTGGGAACGGCGATGATGGCGTAACCCGTGATCATGGAGATGGCGGCGATGAGCTTGCCGATGGGGTGGAGAGGGACGACGTCACCATAGCCCACGGTCGTGATGGTGACCACGGCCCAGTAGGTACTCTGCGGAATGCTGCTGAACGCGGGATTCAGAGGTCCCTCCACAATGTACATTACCGTGCCCATGATGACCGTCATGGTGAACATGGCGAAGAGAAAAACGATGATCTTCGGGCGGCTCGATCTCAGAGCCATGAGGATCAGATTGGCGCCACCGATGTAACGCGCCATCTTGAAAATGCGGAAGAGACGCAGCAGACGCAAAATCCGAATCGTAATCAGGTAATGGGCGTCGGACGTGAGGAAGAGGGTGAGATAGGTCGGGATGATGGAGAGGAAGTCAACGATGCCGAAGAAGGAGAAGGCATACTTCAAAGGCCTTCTCACGGCGAGCATGCGGAGGATATACTCCACCGTAAAGAGCACGGTGAAGAACCATTCCGCGGCGATGAGCCAAGTGGAAAAACGCAGGTAGAAGGAATCCACGCTCTCCAGCATGACCGCCAGCACGCTCAAGACAATGGCGCCCAGGAGCATCACATCGAAGAGTCTTCCGGCAGTGGTGTCCGCCTCGAAAATGATATCGTGAATGCGACGCCTCCACGGGCTCAAGCTAGCATTGGGGGCGGTCAGTCGGCTCATGGCCGCTACGATAGGCCAGAATGGCCTGGGTCAACGAGTCAATCTGCGCCTCCGTGTGGGCCGAGGAAACCGTGATCCTCAGCCTCGCTGAGCCACGGGCCACCGACGGATATCGGATCGCAGGCACGGAGAAACCCGCATCGGCCAAAACCTCGGCCATCCCCATGGCCGCCGCTTCTCCACCGACAATCCAAGGCGCGATGGCCGCCACCGGAGGCTCAATCTCCAAGTTCCGCGAGAGCCTCCGCACCGACGATCTCAATCGGACGCGCCTTTGCTCGCCCTCATCACCGGCGACAATTGCCAGTGAAGTCCGGGCCGCCTCTGCCAGGGCCGGCGGTGGCGCCGTGGAGTAAACGAAGCTGCGGGCCCGGTTGAGCAACACCTCGATCATCGGACGCGAACCGGCGAGATAACCTCCGGCCACACCAACTGCTTTGCCCAAGGTCCCCATATGCACGTCCACGCGATCCACCAAATTCAACTCCGACGCCAATCCTCGCCCTCCGGGGCCTAACACACCCACGGCATGGGCCTCGTCGATGAAGAGTTCCGCCCCGAAGACCTCTTTCAATTCCACCAGATCCCGCAAGGGCGCCGTGTCTCCATCCATGCTAAAGACACTCTCCGTCATGACGACCACCCGCCCCGTTGGAGATTTCGCCCGCGCCCACTCGAGGAGCGAACGCAGCTTGTCCATGTCATTGTGCCGAAACACCCGCAATCGGGCGCCAACCAGGCGGCAGGCATCGATGAGCGAGGCATGGCAGAGCTTGTCTAGCAAAACAATCGAAGACCGGTCGAGAAAGGCCGTGGCGAATCCCATGGCGGCGCTGTATCCCGTGGCGAAGCAAAGCGCGGCCTCCACCCCCTTGAACTCCGCAATGGCCTCCTCCAAGGCCACGTGAGCTGGGTGAGTCCCCGTGATCAACCTCGAGGCACCGCTTCCCACACCGTACTCTTCCAGGGCGCGCTGGGCCGCCTGCACCAACCGCGGATCATGGGCCAGTCCCAAGTAGTCATTGGACGCAAAACAAAGCCGCGTGGCGCCCTCCGTATCGACCATCAACTCGTGCCCCGCCCGGCCTTGAAGCGGTCTCAGGTGCCGGCGCAAACACGCTGCCTCCAAGGCTTCCAAGGTCTCCTCGCAAGACGCATCGAAACTCATTGGCGAGTCTTTTCCCCTGCTCACACCACGTGAAAGAGCATGGCCTCTCCCACCACCTCCTCCAACATCTGCAAGGGAAATGGCTTCGGCAAAATCGTGGCAAAGCCCTTCTGCTGATAGATGGGCAACGAGTCGCGATCCATGGAACCGCTGGTGGCGATCCCCACAAGATGCGGATCGATGTGACAGAGTTCGCGGAAGGTATCTTCACCATTCATGCCCCCGGGCAGCGTCATATCGATGATGCCCAAGTCGAAGGGATCCCCTTCCTGACGAGCTTCCCGGTGCGCCACCAGAGCCTGCTCACCGCTGACGACACAGACCACCACATGGCCTAACTTTTGCAAATACGTCTCCGCGATCTTGCTGATTCCAATCTGATCTTCCACCACGAGAATCTTCAACTGCGTGGGAAAATTCGTTTGGGCCGCCCCCGCCGCCAGGCCCTCCTCCTTCAGCCCTTCCCTCGCACCGGTCTCCAGGGCGCTCGACGATTCTTCCGGAGCCGCCGGGAGGTAGACGATGAACTCACTCCCCCGATTGGGCACCGAGTGGACATCGATGTAGCCCTCATGCGCCGAGACAATCTGGGCACAGGTCGCCAGTCCCAGCCCGCTTCCGTTCGGTTTCGTGGTGTAGAGCGCCTCAAAGATCCGGTCGCGCTGCTCGTCGGGAATGCCCACCCCGCGATCGCGAACCGTCAGGGCGACATAGTCACCGGGAGGCAACCCCGTGGGCGAGTGCCCTTCGATAGGAACGTTTTCCCCCACGAGGGCAATGGTCCCGCCGTCCGGCATGGCCTGCTGGGCATTGACCAGGAGATTGTTGATCACCTGCACGATCTCAATGTCATCCGCCAGGATCGGCCAAATGTCTTCGTCGATCAGTTGCTCGCAGTTCACGTTGGAACCGAGCCCGGTGATGGCCACTGCCTGATGAACAACATCGTGCACCTGACAAGCGCGCTTCGAGGAACGACGGCCCTTGGCGTAACTCAGGAGCCGACGACAGAGCCCACTCGTCGTCACCGCCGCGTCCATGGCTTGTTCAAGGCTCTCCCGCACCGGCGCGCCCTCCTCCACTTCCCGCATGGCCCCCTCCAGATGCCCTTGAATCGCCGTGAGGGAGTTATTGAAATCGTGCACAATGCCCCGCGCGATGTGGGCAATCGTGTCCGCCTTGTTGAGCTCGAACGCGTGGTCCCCCGAGAGTCCCTCCTTCTCCGGATCCCCTTCCTCAGTGGCATCGGAGGGCGTCAACCACCGGAGCGTCACCGTGTGTCCTGGCTCCGAGGCCTCGCCCCCCATCGGCGAGGAGGCGATGACCCAATCGGCTTCCACGGACCCACCTTCCAACGTCCGCAAGGCATACCGGCCCTGAAAAAGCTCTCGAGGATCGGAGCTGAGCCAGTCCCGCTGGAACGGACTCCGCCGGTCTTCCGCAAAGACCTCGGCAAAGGCCACCCCCACCAGTGAGCCGGGCTGGAGCCCCAATCTCTGCTCCACGGCTGGATTGGCGAAGACGATCCGCAGACGGGAGAAGTCGTTGAGCCCCCCCCGGAGCAATAGGATCCCCTCCTCCACTTGCGCCAGCGCGAGCCGGCAGTGATGGTTCATGGCCTGGGGTTCTTCAAAAGACATAGGGCGCACGAGGAGAAGAACGATACAAAGTAAAGATCTTCCGAAGGTTAAGAAAAGTAAGAAGATTCTCAATCTTAAAAACCGAATTGCAGGAACTTCTCCAATTCCTAACTGTAAATTGTGGTTTCTTTAGAAATTCAAGAATTCGCATTCGCTGCAACCGGTCAGGCAAAAGACAAAAAAGCAATTGCCAAGCATGGTTTTGACGATAGTTTCGCCGTCCCATGGCTAGTAGCACCTCAAAAGCGAAGACGAGAAAGGCAGTCGCCAAGCGTTTTAAGGTGACTGGTACCGGCAAGGTTCTCCGCCGCAAACAAGGCAAACGTCACTTGTTGCGCACGAAGAACCGGAAGCGTAAGCGCAATCTGCGCAAGGTTGGCCTGGTTGCAGACGCCAATCTCAAAGCTGTCCGCGCCAACCTCCCGTTTGCCTAAAGAACCATCACTGATTTGATCGGCGTGGATTCTCCCCGGAGATCGGCGCCTTCACTACGGCATCTACCCGGCAACGCGCTGGGACAACGAATGGACGAGTTGCCTAGTGAACCTTCAACAACGGTCCGTTCACCCCAAATAACCAATGCCTAGAGCAACCAACTCACCCGCCAGCCGGAAGCGCCGCAAGCGCATGCTTGCCAAAGCCAAAGGCTATCGTGGATTCCGATCCAAACTTTATCGCTACGCCAAAGACGCCGTCTACAAGGCGCAGCAACACGCCTACCGCGACCGCAAGGTGCGCAAGCGTGAATTCCGTCGCCTCTGGATTCAGCGGATCAACGCCGCCACCAGAGCCAAAGGACTGACCTACAACCGATTTATGGAGGGTCTCAAAGCGGCTAACATTGAGTTGGATCGCAAGGTGCTCTCTGACATGGCCATCCAGGATGCCGACGCCTTCAACGTCCTCGTTGAAACCGCCAAGGACGCCCTGAATCAGAAGGCCGCCAGCTAAGAGTCAGGACCACTACCTGCGCAATTTCCTCATCAATGGCCGCGAACGCTCTGCCGTTCTCGCGGCCATTGCTGTTTGTGTTCACGCCGTTCACGACTCCTTACCTCGCTCGCCAATTAAGTAAGCTATCTCATTCCCCATTCCCATGATCGAGCAGCTCGACGCCATCCACCAAGAAGCTCTCTCCGCCGTGGCCGCCGTTCACGACGAACCAGCCCTCGAAGACTATCGTATCCATTTCCTCGGCAAGAAGGGCACGCTCACCCAGGCAGCCGCCGGCATGCGCCACGTGGCCAAGGAAGACAAGCCCGCCGTCGGTCAGAAACTCAACCAAGTCCGCCAAGCCATCACCGGTCTGGTGGAGGAGCGCGCCGAGGCTCTCCTCGCCGCCAAGGACGCTACCGCCGCCAAGGGAATCGACCTCACCCTGCCCGGACGGCGCCCGCAGGAAGCCGCCCTTCATCCCCTCACCCAGGTGATGCACCGCGGCATCTCCGCCCTCCGCCAAATGGGCTTCACCCTCGCCGCGGGGCCCGAGGTGGAAACCGAGTTTCACTGCTTCGACGCTCTCAACACCCCCGTGGATCACCCGGCGAGAAACGAGAAAGACACCTTTTACTTCGCCGACGGTCACCTCCTGCGAACCCACACCTCATCCGTGCAAATCCGCACCATGGAGACCACCGCCCCCCCAGTGCGCATCATCGCTCCCGGAAGCGCCTACCGCCGGGACGAAATCGATGCCACCCACCTCAGTGTCTTCAGCCAAATGGAAGGTCTCTACGTTGCGGAGGACGTGAGCGTGGGGGATTTGAAAGGCACGCTGGAACGCCTCTTCCACTCCATCTTCGGCCCCAAGACCCCCGTGCGTTTCCGCCCGCACTTCTTCCCTTTCACCGAGCCCAGTTTCGAAATCGATATCAAACTCCAGCCCAAGGGGCAGGAGGCACGTTGGATCGAAATCGCCGGCTGCGGAATGGTCGACCCCAATGTCTTCGCCCAGATCTGCCAATCGCGAGGTGATGACCTCTACGATCCTGACAAAGTCACTGGATTCGCCTTCGGCCTCGGCCTCGAACGCCTCGCCATGATCATGTGGGGCATCCCCGACATCCGCTGGCTCATCGAAAACGATCACCGCTTCCTCGGTCAATTCGCCAAGGCCTAACTCATTTGTTCATTCTTTTTGCATGAATACCTCACTCAATTGGTTGCAAGACCACATCGATCTCTCCGATTGCAAGACCGCGGAACTCGCTGACCGGCTCACCTTCGCCGGGATCGAGGTGGAGGGCATCACCACCCACGGGGCCGGCATGGATCACGTCGTCGTGGCCCAGGTCGTGAGTTCCGATCCCCATCCCAACGCCGAGCGGCTCAGCGTCTGCCAGGTCGACGATGGCACGGCCGAGCCTCGCCAGATCGTCTGCGGGGCCAAGAACTACAAGGTCGGCGACAAGGTCCCGCTCGCCCTACCCGGCGCCGTCCTTCCCGGCGACTTCAAAATCAAGTCCGGCAAACTCCGCGGCGTCGAATCCAACGGCATGATGTGCAGCGGACGCGAGCTTCAGATCTCGGAAGATCACGAGGGCCTGCTCATTCTCGATACCGACGCCAGCCCGGGCACCCCCATCGGAGAACTCTTCGAGTCCGACACCCTCTTCGAACTCGAGATCACGCCCAATCGCCCCGATCTCCTGAGCCACCTCGGGATCGCTCGCGAACTCGCGGCCCTGGCCAAGCGCCCTCTCAAAGGCGTCTCCCACCATGCCGCCACCACCGTGTCCCAGCGCCCCGCCACGCCCGAGGAAATCACCCTCGTGGCGCCCGAGGCCTGCCCCTACTACACGGCCCGCCGCATCAGCGGCGTCCAGGTGGGCCCCAGTCCGGACTGGCTCAAGAGCAAGCTCAACGCCATCGGTCTGCGCCCCATCAATAACATCGTCGATATCACCAATTTCGTGCTCTTCGAAATGGGCCAGCCGCTGCACGCCTTCGACGCCAACAAACTCGATGGCGGGATCTGCGTCCGCCTGGCCCGGGAAAACGAGACTTTCCTCGCGCTCGACGGCAACGAGTATGCCCTGGAGAACGATGATCTCGTCATCGCCGACCAATCCAAGGCCGTCGCCATCGGCGGCGTCATGGGCGGTGAGGACAGCGGCGTCGTCGAGGGCACGACAGACATTCTCCTGGAGAGCGCTTACTTCACGCCGAGCCACATCCGGCGCACCTCCCGGCGCCTCGACCTCAGCAGCGATTCCAGTTACCGCTTTGAACGCGGAGTCGATCCCGCGCAGACCGCCGGCGCTTCCGAACTCGCCACCAAGCTCATTCTCGAACTCGCCGGAGGCGAAGCGGAAGACTTCCTCCTCATCGCCGGTGAAGCCCCCGCTCCGCCGGCGCCCGTGGCCCTCGACCACGAACGGGCGGCCCGTTTGTTAGGCGTGCCTCTCTCACCGGACGACATGGGATCCATCCTCACCGGACTGGGACTCGAGCAATCCAAGGACCAGCGGTGGAAGATCCCCACTTACCGGCACGATCTCGAGCGCCACATCGACCTCGTGGAAGAGATCACCCGTGTCTATGGCATCGATAAGATCCCGGCCCGCGAGCAGGCTGCCTTCACCGAACCGAGCAAGGAAGACGCCCGCTACGACGCCTACCTGCGCCTGCGCCAACGCCTCGTCAGCCTCGGCTACCACGACTGCCTCACGATCAAACTGATCTCCCAGGACCAACTGGCAGACGATCTCTGCGGACTCCGCATGGGTAGCCAGACCCAGGCCGTCCCCCTCAAGAAGCCGCTCTCACAAGACCACACCACGCTACGCCCCAGCGTCCTTCCCGGACTCCTCGACGTCGCCGAGCGAAACATCCGTCAAGGCGCCGGCTCCCTGAAGTTCTTTGAGATTGGCACCGTCTTCTCCAAACACGTGAAGAGCCCCAAAGTGCTGGAATCCCACCAGCTAGGCATCCTCCTCGCGGGAGACATGGCCGACCACTCCTGGCACGGCAAACCACGCGAAGCCGACATTTACGATCTCACGGGCTTGATCGAGTCGCTCTTCGAAAACGACAAACAGAAGATCAGCCTGCGACCCCTGGAACACGAGAGCCTTCTCTTGGCCGCCGAGATCTTGTTAGGCAAGGCTGTCATCGGACGCCTCGGTCAGGTGTGGCCCAAACGGGCCCGCGCCATGGATCGTGAAGGCCCTCTCTTCGTCGCCGAGATCGATCTCGCCAAGGCGATCAAGCCGGCAGCCGCAGCCGAACCCGTCCAGGACTTGCCGCGCTTTCCCTCCGTCACGCGCGACATCGCCCTCGATGTCCCCGCCAGCATGCCCAATGCCGAACTCGCGAGCTACTTCAGCAAACAAAACGAGCGCCTCCTCGTCGGCTTCCAATTGTTCGATTTCTTTTCCGATCCCTCGGGCGAAAAATTGCCCGCCGACAGGAAATCACTCGCCTATTCACTGACCTACCGCGCCGCCGATCGCACCCTCAAGTCTGAAGAAGTCGACGCCGCACACGAGAAGATTGTGCGAGGCTTGGAAAAGATGAGCGACGTTCGAATCCGATAGCCTCCGGTTCTCGCAGTGTTTGTTAGCTGGCACTTCAATCTTGGAGATGGACTTCGGGAAATAACGACACAGACAGACGGGGCGGACAGGAGACGCCACGTACACAAAAGGCAACTTTGAGTTTTCTGCCGATCTGAGGCTCTTGAGGCGGGGGCCGAGGTCCCCGCTGTGATTGACGC
>JANQJH010000115.1 GCA_028281705.1 Verrucomicrobiales bacterium | reverse complement strand
GCGTCAATCACAGCGGGGACCTCGGCCCCCGCCTCAAGAGCCTCAGATCGGCAGAAAACTCAAAGTTGCCTTTTGTGTACGTGGCGTCTCCTGTCCGCCTCGTCTGCTGTCTTGTTTGCCGAAGGTCATCTTCTTCACGATTGAGGTGCTAAGTAGTAGGCTTCCTCCCGGGCACGCTCACGCCTCCCCCCCACAAAGGAGGCGAGTGAACCCCATTTGATTTTCATTCAGGGAGGTGAACCGTATCAGATGAAGTTCTCCCAACGATTTCGCAGGGCTTCTGCCCTCTGTATCGCTTTCTTATCGCTCCAGGCGATTGGCCCTCTTCTCGGCGAAGGCGAGACGGAAGCGCCTTCAGACTTCATTCGCTTCGTCGATGAGGAGGAGTTTGGAGAACTCCAGGTGGCACTCACATCCTACCTCAATGCCGACGGCATCAAGCTCGATCTCATCGGTGCGGTCCACATCGGAGACCATGCCTACTATCAGGATCTCAACAAGCGATTCGAAAACTACGACGTCGTCCTCTTTGAAATGGTCGGCGATCCGGAGGATCTGCACAAACCCGAACTGAAAGAGAAACCCAATCCGGTGCGCATGCTGCAGAAGGCCCTAACGGGCGTTCTCGACCTCGAGTACCAACTGGACGGGATCGATTACACGGCGCCGAATCTGGTGCACGCGGACCTCTCGGTGAAGGAGTTCCTCCAAATGCAAAAGGACCGCGGCGAATCCCTCTTCACCTTCATTCAGAAAGTGATGCAGGCCCAGTTCGAAACGGAAGGCGCAGCCCCTCCCGAAGTCGGTTTGATCCAGCTCCTGCGCATCCTCCTCAGCGGAGACCACGCCGGTGGACTGAAGCTCCTCGTGGCCGAACAACTCGCTGCCACCGAGGCCCTGCTCGGCGCCGTCGAAGAGGGCGAAGGCACCGTGCTCCTCTCCGAACGCAACAAACGGGTCATCGAAGTGCTCCAGGAAGAGACCAAGAAAGAGGTGGAACGCCTGGCCATCTTTTACGGGGCCGGTCATTACATCGACCTCGAGAAACGCGTCCGCGGTCTCGGTTATCGGAAGGTCGGACAGTCGTGGCTCACTGCGTGGTCAATCCCCAAGCCGCAGAAAAGGGCTCCCGATCCACCCAAACCCGGTAACCAAACTTAAACTTACACTTAAACTTCAACTTAAACTTAAACTCCAGACGAAAGCACTGGAGTTTAAGTGAACGTTTACCACAAACCAAAGTGGGCAGAGCTTTCGCCCTGCCCACTTCTTCTACTTTCGTCAGGCTCAAACGAAAACCTGCGGAACGCACGCGCGATTCATTTCGCGCGATAGAATCCGGCCGGTGCCGCCAGACGGCCGGCGTCGGTCTCTTCCAGAGTGCCCGTCACGCCCGTGGCAATGACTTCCCAATTGATCAAGTCCGTGGAGTATTCCACATCGGCCGTGACCCCATCGGGAATCGTCATGGTAAAGGCGCCACTATCACTGATACCCACATTTTCCAAGACGAAGGAATCGCCCGGAGCCAGTCCCTCGGGGAACGGCGTCGTCGAGAGAGCCTCGATATCGCCGTCCTCCAGGACAGTGTTGTAGGTCGCCCAACCGTGCATCACGCTGCCGTCGCCCATGAAGTCGACGGGATTCTCGATCCGCGCCCCCATGAGCTGCACCATGCCGGCGAGTTCGATGTTGCCGGCCCACACGCCCACTTGGACCCCGTCGATATAGAGTCGCGTCTCGCCACCGGTGGTATCGTTGACGAAGACCATGTGGACATCTTGATCAAATACCGAGGCCACACTCTGACCGTCCAGCGCGGTGAAGAGATTGTCGGCCACGCCAAACTGCGTCGTTCCGATGATCCCCTGTTCGTTCCACTGGTCGAGCTTGAGTCCCCAGGCGTCGTTGCCCGTGATGGCGGTCGAGGCCCCGCCCTTGACGGCGTTGAAGGAGAACTCGTAGGTCGCGTCTCCGGTGAGATCACCGAAGTCCACCAACCCTGGCTCCGTCTGCGCGCCGGAGGACACGGCCACCGCGCCGAGCGCCGCTCGGTCGGCACCGCCCCCGCCACCCGAATCGGCATGCGAATAGACGACGAGGTTGTCGATTTCGACCGTCTCGTTATGCCCCCCGGTCCGCGCCAGGATGGAGAAACCGTAAGTGCCATCCGGGGCGAACCCGTCCGTCGCCAAATTGACGAAGTCCGCATTGGTTCTCAGCCCCGTGGTGGAGAAACTCGCTCCGTTCACCGGATCCCAGGAGATCACGGCGGAAGCTTCCACCCGCTCGTTAGGCTTGAAGTTCGCATCGTCATCCGCCGCCTTGGTGAGGGCCAGCTCGTCGCCGGTAAGCTCGATGCCGACGCCGGCATCCTGCCCCGCGGCGTCATTCCACAACCAGGTATCGACCTGGTAGGACACATGGGGAGTGGCGGCGCCATAGCCTTCCTCCGCGGGATCTCCAAAGTTGTCGCCTTCGGGAATCAATCCGTAGTTCACCGAGAACCCATCGGCAGGCGTATTCCCGCCAGTGTGTTCCACGGCGAAATCGAAGGTCGCGGTCCATCCGCCCGAGAGATCGCCCGGATGAAAAACGAAGGACGCGGCCGAGGAGTTGGTCCCCGCTTTCGTCATGCGCAGTGCCCCGCCCTGGATCGAATTGACGCCGTCGTTGCTCGCGATGATCGAGCCGTCACCGAGGTCCGTCGTGCCGTCGTCGTAGGTGAAGTCGTTCTCGTAGACAACTGTGCCCTCGATGGGCGGAAGCGGCGGACTCCCGGCCCACTGAACCACGTTGTCCATGCCCTGGACGATGAAGTTGGCCCCACCGTGATCACCCGCTTCATTGGTCCAGTCGCCATTGAAATAGCGAATATCGACCGGGTAGAGGCCGGGCTGGGGAAAGTAGACCTTGCCTGTGACGTCTTGATTGCCGTGACTGTTGTCATTGTTGATCACCAATTGGTTGCCCACATAGAGCACGGAACCGTCATCGGAAGTGAAGGTGATCTCCTGATTCCCCGCCGCGGCTGCCCAGAGGTAGCCTTCGAAACGGAAGACACCGTCGTCGAGGTTTCCTTCGGTCCCGGCAAACGAGTCGGCATCCCCTCCGAGCCATTCCTTGACCGGAGTGAGATCGTTCCCGCCGTAGTCGAAAGTCGTCGCGGTGAAGGTACCGGTGCTCTCCGTGTTGTAGACGTTGTCATCCACCCAACCCGCGTTGGCGCCATCGGCACCGGCACGATGCATGGGCAACTCATCGGTCGGCGTCGCCTTGGGCTCCAAGAGCCAGTAGCTGCCGCGCAGCCCGGCATCGCCGACAGCGGCACCAGCGTCGACATACCCGGCCGCCTGGTCCGTCCCCAGGACCACGGCATCCGCATCGGGCGTGGGCACGTTCCCTCCATCCGGCTGGATCGGCTGCCCCGGATTGGCGAAGAGAAAGGCGGCTTCTTCCCCATCGATCACGCGATCGTAGATCTGCACGTCATCGATGAGCCCGGAGAATGGCAACGTGCTGTCAAAGGCGCCGATGAAGTAGTTGTCTTCCGGAATGAGCGAGACGTCCACGGGACTATCTTGCGTCGCCGCCTCCACACCATCGAGGTAGATCGCCGCCTGCTCGGCCGAGTAAGTGACGACGACGTGGTACTTCGTACCGGCCGCGATGGCCCCGGTCGCGCCAAACTCAGGCGCCCCACCGGCGAACCAGTTGATGTCGCCCTGCTGGATGAGGATGGCAAAGGTGGGACTGCCGACGCCCTGACTGATCACCGTCTGCGCATCGCCCAGTTCGGAGGGTTCGATCCACATGGCGAGGGAGAACGCCTCCAGGGCGCCATCAACTGGTTCGCCGGTGGGGCGCCTGAGTTTGGCGCGACCGGGGCCATC
>JANQJH010000499.1 GCA_028281705.1 Verrucomicrobiales bacterium | reverse complement strand
ATGGATCGTCACTCTAAGGGTTCATTGCGGAGCAATAGAGAAACGTTGATGTCCAACGATTTACGAGTTTTTCAAGCCGCCCATTCCCGTTTTTAGGCTAAACTAGATCGCGCTCAACCCACCCGGGTGGCGGTCATGAAGCCTCGATCTCCCAGGGTGTCCTCGTACCGGCCCGGCTCGAACCCGGCGGCGCGCAAGAGATCGCTGTACTCCACGGGCGAGTAACATTTCCCCTGAGTCACCTGCATGAGCAGCGCCGAGTATTCGGCCGCGGGAACGGGCCCTGTCTTGCTCTCATTGACGAAGACCTCATGGATGATGAGCAGCCCTCCGGGCTCCAACGCCTCCGCCGAGCGCGCGAGAATGGCGCTCACCTCGGGCACATCCCAATCGTGAAGCACATTGGACAGGAAATGCACGTCCGAGCCCTTGGGCCAGGGCTCGGAAAACATGTCCGCCGTTAACACGTCGAGGCGGTCGGCCAAACCATGGCCCTCAATGGCTCGGCGGGCGATGGCATCCACGGGTGGTTGTTCCAACACCGTGCCACGGACCCGAGCATGCGCGGCCAGCAGGGTGGCGGCGTAAATTCCCGAGCCCCCGCCGACATCGAGCACGTGCCGACGATTCTCCAGCAGCGGCGACACCCCTCGGGCCAAGGCTTGCCCCAGGGCAAGGCCGCGACAGTCCATGGCCGCGGTGAACTCCGCGGCAAAACCCTCGTCCAGCATGGACGCATGCCAATCCTCCCGCTCGTCCAGCGAAGCCCAATTGGCCGGCCGCCCGGTCCTCAGTACCTCGACATAATCAAGCGTCACCGGCCGGTCTTTCATGGAGTCGAAATAGGGCCCAAGGAAGAAAGGTGAATGGCGCACCAGATGTTCTCTGGCCACCTCCGTGATAGAATGTCTCCCATGGCTGTCGGTCTCGACGAAGGCCTTGGCTCGGCACAACGTCAGAAGCACATCCAAAGGTCTCCGGGCAAACCCAAACTGGTCACAGAGTTCGTCATCGGTGACGCGGCCCCGGGCATCGATCCAGGTGAAAACGTCCAGGTGGGAAACGGCTGCCGCGATGAGATCGGCCGCGTAAAGACCGTCTCGATAGCGCAGAATCGGCGTCGGATCCGTCGATGGCGGCGTTGTTAGTGGGTTCATCATCAACCAGTGATGCCTTGCCTGCCCGCTTACGCGGATCGCGCCTCTCAGTTCTCCAGGCGATCCACGGCGCGCTGCGCGGCGCGGCGCAGTGCCGGATCGAGTTCGGGGTTCACCGACAAGGCGCGCATCTTGTCCAACTCGCGATCATCGGGCGGCCACAGCCCCACGAGAAGCGTCTGCGCCTCCACACTCAACCCGTCAAAGAAAGACCCGTAGAGGGCTCGAATATCCTCCGTCTTCAACAGCGCGAAAACCTGAGGCACGATCTCCAGGAGATCGCCCTTCCCGCTCGACAAGGCCTGTCGGCAAAGGGCCGCCCGTTGGTCGACGTCATGCTGGGCCAACTCGTAGAGGGCTCCCAGGCGAACCGGCTTCAAAGGAGAGTTCTGAACAAGCCTGCGCAACGTGGATCGGCCCGTCTTCTCATCGTTGCTGCTGAGTTTGAGGGCGCGGACAGCAGCCGACAAGACGGCATGCTCCCTGGCATTCGCATAGGAATCTCCCAGGCGAAACCCGACCAAGGCCTCGATGGCCTTCTCGCCCCCAATCTGTCCCAGACCTCGGATGGCCATGAACCGCACCCCGACGTCGTCGATTCCCTTGGCGACCGACTCGATCACAGGAACCGCTTCTTGATCTCGGCGCCGGGCGAGTGTCGCAATGATGTCCTCCTTCAGAGCGTTCTCCACCAACGGAAGCGCTGCACGCAGAGCGGGATTGATCTTGCTGGACTCCTTCTGCTGTAGCGCCATGCAAGCCTCCGCCGAAAGACGCGGATCGCGTATGAGAGAAACGAGAAGCTCCACACTACTGAAGGAATCGGGATCCGGATTCGACCGGCCCACCAGCCGAAGCCCGCGACACGCCAAAATGCTAGCATCAAGCGACGTTCCCGTCATGGTCAGGACCGCGACCAATGCGTCCTCGCCGAGCTCACGGCTTCGCCGTTTGGTATCTCGCAGCTTGGCTTCGAGCGCATTCCAATAACCACGATGACTTCCAAACTGATAGCGCTGGAGCATCTCGATCTCCCGCATCAGGCGCTGACTCTCGCGAGCGCGCTGGGCCTCGTCTTGCACCGTGGTACCGTCCTGGCTCCATGCGGGCGGCATCAAGCCCGCGGCCATCGCGAGCACCGTCGCCACCCAGGAGTTTCGTTTAGAATAATTCCTCACCATCAATCCGTCAGGAGCCAGGGTTTCCGATAGCCCAGTTCTAGCCTCTCCGCCGCATTCGGATCCTCGAACACAGTTTCGCTCTCCGGCTTCCAGGCGATGGCTCGCCCCGCGTTCAATGCCAACATCCCAAGATGTCCGATGGTCGCCGCCCGATGGGCACTCTCACAGGGAGCCGACGTTGGCAGACGCGTTCGCACACCATTGAAAAAATCCTGCCAGTGATCATGTCCATGCGCCGAATAACGGCGGACGGCCCACGCATCTTCATCATCAACCTCCAAAAGATCGGGGGAACTGGCTAACAATTGCCCTTCCGTGACGTAGATCCACCCGTTGTCGCCATGCCAACGGATGCCCGGTGCCAGGCTACTGCTAATCTGCATCTTCAAATTGTTGTAGAAATGCGCCTCCACATCATACTTCACCGGCACGTTGTAGAGCAAATGGTTGGCAAACTCGCCGCTGGCTTCCACCTTGAGCGGACCGCCCTGATCCAATCCCAGCCCCCAGAGCGCGATGTCGGCGTAATGCCCGATCCAGGACATCAGCTGCCCTCCCCCAAAGGCCTGGTGCCATCGCCAGTTTCCATGCACCAGTCCAGGGTGATAGGGAACCCAGGGCGCCGGACCCAACCAGAGATCGTAGTTCAATCCCAGAGCGTCCTCCGTGAACCTCTCTTTCATCGCCCCTGTCAGATCCACGATGCCTCCGTAGGCCCCGATCTCAACGGATCCCACCACTCCAAGATTGCCCCCGGCCACATAGCCACAGGCCCTCTGAAACAGAGGATCCGAACGAAGATGATTCCCCGTCTGCCACACCCGGCCGTACCGCTTCACCGCTCGGCAGATGGCTCTTCCTTCAACGATCGTATGGGCCAACGGCGTCTCTCCGTAAATGTCCAATCCAGCCTCGGCACAGGCAATCGCGATGAGAGCATGCCAGTGATTGGGGACGGCGATGACCACCACGTCCACGCCACCAGCCGCGATGAGCTCCCGAAAATCCTCGTAGTCCTTGATACCGCTGGTGTCGCCATAGGCCGCCTCCCCCAATTGCAGGGCCGTGCGCCGATGGGCCTCGTCGACATCGGCGATGGCCACCACGCGAACGTCCGTTCTCTCTAACAATGCCTTGAGGTGCGTTCTTCCGCGGGACCCCAGCCCAATCAGCGCCACTTGAATGCGCTCATTGGCGGCCGTCTCACCTTGCGCCCACGAAGCGAGAGGCATCGAAGGGATGCTCAGAGCGCCCCCGGCAAGAGCGGTTCGTTTGAGGAGCTGTCGTCGTGTCAGGGAAACCGTCGCCATACTGAAGTGCTGAGGGAGAGACCTTGTCCCAGGCCACTCCGATTTTCAAGACCCCAAACCGGGCAGGCCAGGAAGTCTCTTGTCACGTCGCGGAAGCCGTTGAAGATGAGGCGTGAACGCCTATGAACAACTGGTCCGGCACCAGGAAAAAATCGCCCTCTTGCAGTCCTGCAACGCCCTCTTGTCCTGGGATCAGGAAACTTACCTGCCCCCCAAGGGCGTGGCCTACCGCGCACAACAGCGCGCCGCCTTGAGCGAGCAGGTCCACGCCCTCAAGACCTCGGACGCCGTGGGCACATGGCTCGAAGCTTGTGAGAGCGATGGGGATACCGAAGAAGCCGCCAATGTGCGTTGGTGGCGCCATGCCTTCGACCGCGCACAGAGGATTCCACCCAAACTCGTGGGCGAGTTTGAAGAAGCCACCAGCCTCGCGGTGGCCGCCTGGCAAGACGCCAAAGGCAAGAGCGACTATCAGCTCTTCAAGCCCCACCTCCAGACGATCGTCGACTACAATCGCCGCATGGCCGATCTCTGGGGCTACGAAGATTCTCCCTACGATGCCCTGCTCGAAGAGTATGAGCGCGGCGCGCGTTCCGCCCACCTGAGCGAGATGTTTGGCCAACTCAAGGCTCCCCTGGTGGATCTGGTGAAGAAGGCGACGGATGACGCCCAGGGTCCACCAGCACGGGACATTCGCGGGGATTTCCCCACCGAAGCGCAACAGGCCTTCAACTTTGAAGTCTGTCAGGCGCTCGGATTCGATTTCGAGGGCGGGCGCATCGACACCGCGGCGCACCCCTTTTGCTCACGCTTGGCGCCGGACGACACCCGTCTGACCACCCGCTACGATCCCGAGGATTTCACCAGCTCGTTCTTTGGTGTGCTCCACGAAACCGGACACGGGCTCTACGAACAGGGCCTATCGCAAGAGAAACACGCCCTGCCCAGCGGAAGCGCCGTCTCTCTAGGAATTCACGAGTCGCAATCTCGCCTGTGGGAAAATCAGGTCGGCCGCAGCCGCGCCTTCTGGGAACACTGGCTACCCGTCGCCCAGAAACATTTCGCCGCCCTCGAGGATTGGACACCGGAGGAGATCACTCGGGCCGTGAATCGTGCGGAACGCTCCTTCATCCGAGTCGAGGCGGACGAGGTGACCTACGATCTCCACATCATCCTTCGATTTGAAGTCGAGCGCCAACTCATCAAGGGTTCCCTCGCGGTCAACGACGTCCCCGAAGTCTGGAATACCACCTTCCACGAACTCACCGGCCTCCACGTCAACGATGACGCCCAAGGCTGCTTGCAAGATATCCACTGGAGCCTCGGAGCGTTGGGATACTTTCCCACCTACAGTTTGGGAAACCTCAATGCTGCCCAACTCTTCGCCGCCGCGCTCGACCAAGAACCCAGTCTCGCCCGCGACCTCGAAGAGGCGGACTACAGCAGCCTCCGCAACTGGCTCCGCGGCAACATCTTCGCCCACGGCTGCCGCTATCTCCCCAACGAACTCATGGAGCGAGCCACCGGAAGGGCGACCGAACCTGAGCCCTACCTCGCCCACCTGCGGTCCCGTTACCTTGATGGCGATCATCGCTGAATGAGGCAGCACATTGGGTAATGCGTTCGCTATTTCAAACCCTTCGCCGCCGCGAGATGAGACTCGTATGCTTGTAAACCTAACTAATAGCTATACGGCGCCGTTTGGCTAGGATAGGTCGCGGGACCTTGGTAGGTCCGGCCATCCAGATAGCGGGAATCCCGATAGGGCCCTCGAGCATTTTCCCAGCCTTCATCCGGAGTTTCACAGGAACTGACAAAAAGCGAGACAAACGCCAAAAGGACCGCCGCCGAAATCGGCGCGGCCCAGCAAGTCGATGGTTGTTGAGGGCTCCTCATGATCACAGCCTAAAGCCCCTCGAACCCAAATGGCACTCCAAACTTTCAGCATGGATCGAAATTTGATCGACTATAGATTTAGTTTTCAACTTTTGTATTGCCCCGTTTTTCGAAGATCGCTATGATTGAAATCATGAGCCGCATCAATGTCTTCCCTCGGCCGATGAGGACCTCGTGGTCGCTCGCCCTCCTGCTCTTCTGCACCCCGGTGTCTGCCGATGGACAAGAGGCCCCAGGTGGGCTGACCTTTGAGCTCCACGAGCGCGACGCCACGGTCAACCTTCAGTGGCAGGGAGAAGACGATCTCGTCCTTCAGCGCTCGTCCAACATGCAGACCTGGGAAGCGCTCTTCGCCACACGAGGCGAGGGCACCCATGTCGAACCTCGCCAAAATACCACCGTCTTCTACCGCTTGGCACGGTTGCCCGATCCGGAGAATCCCGGCACGGAAATCAGGAACCTCGAGTGGCGTCTCACGCAGATGACGATCAATCAGATCGAACGGGCCGTCAATCCCACCGTGAACTGGGACGTCACCTTCGGAGAGACACCTCCGGACGACGGCGACGCGGAATTTGGTCTCAATCTCTTTGGCGGCGCGGTACCCTATGCCTGGGCCACGCAGCCCGGCTTGATTCGGGTCTATACCGCCGATCAGCCCGGGTTTAAAGCTGCCTTCAAACTCTACTCCAGCAGTGACAGCGTCGCGTCGAGCCCCGCTGACCTGGGGGAGGACGAGGCCGGAGTCCGCCAATGGAAGACTGCCCCCGATCGCTTCACAGACCTCAACGCGCCTCACACACAACCCGACGGTTCCCTGCGCTATCCCATCCTCGATCCCCGCGCCCTCGGTCTCGGCATCGAAGGATTCGCCTATCCCAATGACGAAACCATCGGTTCTCGAGCCAACGAATCCCTTCCCATGCCCGCAGAATGGCTCTACGTCCTCCAGGATGGTTCGTTAGGCACGCTGGATGCTCAAGGTCTGTGGGTGGGTGACGGTACGGCCTCGGAAAGCAATCCCATCGTCGCACGCATGGCGTACTGGGCGGACGACGAAACGAGCAAACTCAATGTCAACGTCGCCTCCGAAGGCATCCCATGGGATGTCCCGCGAGCTGACACGGAGATCGAGCGAAACTACGCTGCCAAGCAGCCCGTGAAGGGTGAGATTCAACGCTATCCGGGCCATCCGGCCATGACCTCGCTCAGCAGCATCCTCTATCCCGGCAAGGCAGCCAATCATCCCGATGCCTCCAAGCGCCTCACGAGCGAGGAACTCGAACAAATCTTCGCGTTTTCACCGCGCGCCGTTTACCGCGATCAGTCGAGCCCCCCGGAGATACTTACCTTCGATGACGATGCGCTCTATCCATCACCCGCGGACTGGACCAAGCGCGCTGAGCAGCAAGGCTTCGATCAAGCCAAGACACTGCACGGATTTCTCACGACGAACAATCCCGCACCAGAAATCACACTCCACGGCGCCCCACGCATGAGCATGTGGCCCCTACATGCGAGCACTTCCCCCCACAACAGAACGCCCGATGACGTTCGGTCCGCCGAGCTGACCTCGCTTGATGACGTTTCCTACGCGTTCCTCAGGCGCGATGCCTCTTCCCGGCATGCGGAATTCTATCGCCTGGCCAATCGGCACAACGTGATGCTCTTCAAGCTCATCATGGACCAAGCCTATCAAGTGATTCCGGGCTACGGCCAATCTCTGGCGGCGAAATACGGTGCCCGCCTGCCGGAGGAAGACTACGAGGACGAACGCGACTACGACAAGGATCACTACGCCATTGCACTCTCCATGTTTGATCGCATCCGCGCCACCAACATCATCGATCCCAATCTCGCGGAACCCTATGCGGATTTCGTGCCGGCGGGCAATCAAGGCTTTGGCACCGTCTCCGGCCTCAATCTCATCGGGAGGGATCTCACGAGCGACAACGGCTCCTCGCAACAATCAGCGAGTTGGCATGCCTCGACCTTGGAGCCACACAGTGCCGGCCGCAATTACACCATCTCCGAGGTCGCTCTCTTCGCCTACGCCACGAGCGAGATCACCATTGACCGATGGAATAGTGAAACAGATGCCCCGGTGTTCACCGGCTCCCAGGGCGCGGGCAGCGACGCCCGAGTCATGCGGGACATCCTATCAAACGAGCATCCCGACTATGAGCGCTGGCTCGGCCGAAAGTTTGGTCGGGCAGACGTGGGCAAGACGTTTCTCAGCATCGAGGTCGGGCTGGTTCCCGAGATCTTTTCGCCCTCTCAAGGTTACCCTCGACGAGCACCGATCCAATCGATCCGGCTGCTCACCCACGGCAGGGGCTACCGCGGAGGACTCAGCGAAGACACGGGTCTCAAAGTGAACGGCGTGCCCTTGCTTCTCTGGGGTCGAGACTCGGAGAACGTCTCCCACGGACCCCTCATTTCCTCACGCCAACCCTTGAGTGCCACCGCCCGGCTCAACTTTCCTCTCGACTGGAGAAGCACGGGTGGCTCCGGTGGCCCTCGGCTACTGCGCTTCGGCAGATTCGTCATCGATGAAGACCAGCCAGGATGGTACGGGAGGGAGCTTCTCCCCAACGGCATGGGCCCCCTGTCCCACTGGTACTGCCAGAATCCTGTCATTGTCGAAAAAGGTAGAGCTCTAAAATTCACCCAAGAAGCCCCCATCTCCTTTCTCCTCTATGATCAGGGTCCCGAGGGCGCCACCACAGGAAACCTCGTCCGCACCTTCCACGTGCGCTTTGCCCAGCCTGGCGAAGTGCTCAGCGTCCCAGGTCCTCTCCTGAATTCAGCGCAATACGCCGGATGGACACGGCGTATGAGTAATGCCGTCAAGACTGGCGGCAATCGCCCCGTATCCTTGAGCGATCCGAGATCGACGGAAAGCATCAAAGGCCTATCACTCGCTCATGGCGACTACCGTCACGCGGCCATCAAGCGGGTGATTCCGAGTGAACTCTTTGCCCACCACCCACTGGCGGAGCACGAACGCAGTTCGCACTCCCTCACCTGGTCCTTCCACGATGGCGTCGATGCGGAGGAAACCGCAAAACAAGGCCCGGAATCCATTGCCCGCAGCCTCGTGGCCGGTGTCGACTACGCCCGCGAGGTCCTGCCAGATTTCACCCAAGATCCCAGGCGCCACCGTGAATTCGCCCCCCTGTTGGGAGAAAACTATCATTTCCCCATCGATCCCACCATCACCCGCGACTTCGATAACGGATTGGGCAATGTCGCTGACGGCGCCTACATCAACAGTTCCGATGATGGCGAATCGGATGTCCCAGGGGCTTCGATGTTCAATCCCAAGTACCCCTACTTCGATCTCGAACCCATCGCCGACTTCAAATACGCCGGTATCTCCAAGGAACATCACTTTGCCAGGCGCATGGCCCCTTCCCCGGTGGCATTTGGCTCCATCCCGTCGGCTTCCCAGGCCAATGCTCCATGGACCTGCCTCCTCTTCCGGCCCAATGTCTCCGACCCCATCCTCTTTCCCCATCTGGGGGAGCCGGGAAACGCCATGCTCTGGGAGCGCAACCGAATCACCCTGGAGGCCTTCGAGGTACCTCAAATGGCCTCGATCACCGGCGACCCCCGGTATCCCGCGGACCATCTCTGGCTGGATCTCTTCTGGATGCCAACGGCCGAGCCCGTCCATGCCGCCAGTCCTTTCGCCACGCAGGGCAAGGTCAATATGAACTACCAACTCTTTCCCTACACTTACATCAAACGCGCCACCGCCATGCACGCGGTACTGAAGGCCGAAGAAATCCTCGCCATTCCCACTTCCGCCGGCGGCACTTATAAGACCTCGAGAATCAATCCCAATTGGCGCCTCCGCATCGACGCCGCGGAAACCCTCAAACAGTTCGACGAAGCTTTTGCCCAGGGAGATCTCTTCATGACTGAATCGGAGATCTGCGAACAGTTTCTCATTCCCGAAGGCGAAACCTGGGACGGAAGCGGCACGTCCTGGCGCCAGTTTTGGGACCGGCATCGCCTCTCCGGCGACAACACCTTGGAGCGGCCCTACGCCGGTCTCTACTCCCGCCTAACCACGCGCTCCAACGCTTTCCGTCTGCACTATCGTATCCAGATCCTCAATAAGAATGAGCGCTCGGCCCCGGACCGCTTCGATCCCGAACACGATTCCGTGGTCTCCGATCACCACGGGGCCAAGGTCATCGAGCGCAAGCTGAACAACGAGTCGCCCGATCTGCCGAATTTCCTCTCCACCGCCGGCAAGTTCCGCAATCGCAGCCGCCTCGAGAGTTTCTACCAGGTGATCGTCCGCGATGTGAAATAGGACAAGGTGAGACCGGCGTCTCACCGTTCTGATTTCCACCTTGACGAATCACTCTGCCCCATCTAAAGAAGTCGGCTGGTCCTTGTAACGATCAACCATGTTCACCTCTCGAATTACTCCTCCAGCCAAAGCGGACCGCGTGGTCGCGCTTCCGCTGTGGCGTGCCTAACCATTCGGCAAAGGTGATCTAGACGTGATTCGAACATTGTAGGAGATATCGTGGACGTGATGGGGATTGCCTTGCCGGCAGAGCCCCATACCCATGAAGACATCCCGTTCGCCTCTCGCCCCCGCTGAGAACTCGCCTTTTCTCCGGGGGACGCTATTCATGTTCGCTTGCCTCGGCTTTTTCACCGCGAATGCCCTCTTGGTCAAATACGCCAGCACCACCCATGAAGTGGGCACCTGGTCCCTTGTCTTCATCCGCGGTGTCATCGGTTTGGCCTTTGTCATGGTGTGGTATGGTCGGCCCGCTGGACTTCGATTGAGTCGCGTCTTCACTCGCCGCGCCCTCGTTGCGCGGGGGTTGACGGGCTCCCTGGGATTGATCTGCTATTACTGGACCATCCCCCGCCTCGGAGCCGGCGTCGCCACCCTGGTGAGCAATACCTATGTCGTCTTCGGCGCCGTTTTCGCCGCTTGTTTTCTCGTGCGCGAGAAGCTCACACTCTCCCAACTGCTCTGGTTGCTCGTCAGCCTCTCCGGGGTGGCACTCCTCACGGATTCAAGCGCCCGCGCCGAGCTCAGCGGAGCCTTCGCCGTCGCGCTCCTGGGAGCCGTGGCCGCGGGAATGGTCATCGTCATCATCCGCTATCTGCATCGCACGGAAACCACCCCCACGATCTTTGCCTCGCAGTGCATCTATGCCCTGCTCGCCGTCGCACCCTGGGCGCTTCCGGATCTCACGCGCCTGACCGCAGTTCAGTTAGGCTGGGCCGTTCTCGCCGCCTTCACCGCAACCTTCGGCCAGCTCGCCATGACCCACGCTTTTCGCTATCTCAATGTCTCCATCGGCGGCGCCTTTCACCTCACGATTCCCGTATGGATCGCCATCGGCGGCTACTTTCTCTTCGACGAACGCCTCGTCGGCTGGCAACTGGTCGGCGCCGGACTGGTCCTTTTCGGCTGCTTCCACGCCATTCGTCCACGACGCTCCGCCCTGCCCGAGACGAAGAAATTCCCCCGCGGTGGAATGGCCAACGTTGACAGAAACATCGGCGCCGGGTGAGGTTGGCAGCCATGGCCGACCAGAAGGACTATCGCTTGTTTCTCCTCGACGGAATGGCGCTGATTTACCGCGCACACTTCGCTCTTATCCGATCTCCCATCTACACCTCGAGCGGATTCAACAGCTCGGCTGTCTTCGGCTTTGCCAACACGCTGCTCGACATCAAGACCAAG
>JANQJH010000072.1 GCA_028281705.1 Verrucomicrobiales bacterium | reverse complement strand
CCTCCATCAATCTCAGCGGCCGCGGTTCCACCTCGAGTGACCAGCTTCTCGATCTCATCGCCGACCCGCAATCCATCGCCTGGAACGTGGCCGCTTCCCTGGCCCAGACCGTCTTCCGCGGCGGCGCCCCCACCGCCGCGGCCCGGCAGGCCCTGCAGCGGAACGAAGCCGCCATCGAATCATTTGTCGTCGTCGCCCTGCGCGCCTTCCAGGAGGTCGAGTCCGCCCTCGCCACCGAGCGCTCCCTCGCCGAGCAGGAAATCTACCTCGAAACCGAACTCGGTGAGGCTATCTCGGCTGAGCGCCAGGCGGAATCCGAGCTTCTTGCCGGCTTGATTACCCCGCTGCAAATCCTTGAAGCTCAACGCCGTGTGATCAGCGCGCGCAACTCCACCATCCTCCTCAGCAACCAGCGCCTGCAAAACCGGATCGACCTCCATCTCGCCCTCGGCGGCGATTTCGAAACGCCGCCTCCCGCACCCTCCGAATCGCCCGAAGTGCGTTCCTAGTAAATTTTTGGGGAATCGCGGCTGACCCACGGAAAGTAAGTGGGGAACCATCGCGCCGAGCTGCGGTTTAATGAGACTCCAAGTTCCATGAATGCCACCAAGAGCCAAATCAACCTCGCGCAGAAGAAGCAAAAGGTTTCGATCGCCGCCCTCGGCTCCCGGCTCCTGATTCCGGTGGCGCTCCTTCTCGCCGGGCTCTTCAGCTACAAGATCCTCTCCGTGGAACCCGAGGAACCCAAGCGGCCCCCGGCAAAGCCCCGCGTCATCCGCACCACCGTGCAGGACGTGCCCCTGCAGAATTACCGCACCGTGGTCACCACCCGGGGCATCGTTCGCCCCCACAACGAGGTCGTGCTCACGGCCGAGGTCTCGGGCAAGATCGTCCACATCCCCCAGCATTTCGAAGACGGCGCCTACTTCGCCAAGGACGATATCCTCCTCGAACTCGACGATTCCGACTACCAAACGGCGCTCATCGCCGCCGAGGCCCAATTGGCCCGCTCCCAAGCGGCCCACGCCCAGGAAAAGGCGCGGGCGGAGCAGGCCAGCCTCAACTGGGAAAGCCTGGGCTACGAAGAAGCCCCCAACGAACTCGTCCTCCGTCTCCCCCAGCTCCGGGAAGCCGAGGCCAACGTCAAGTCCGGAGAAGCCCAACTGGCACGCGCCCAGCGTGACCTCGATCGCACCAAGATCCGCGCCCCCTTTGACGGCCGCGTCCGCATGCGCTCCGTCGGCCTGGGACAGTCCGTCGGACCCGGCACCTCCCTCGGCACCATCTTCTCCATCGACTTCGCCGAAATCAGGCTCCCCATTTCCCCACGCAAACTCAGTTTCCTCACCCTCCCGGAAGAGATCGAAGACCAGCCCGTGCCCGTCGAACTGCGCGACGCCATCAGCGATGAACCCGAATCCGTCTGGCACGGGGAAATCGTCCGCACCGAGGGCACCCTCGACGAGAGCTCGCTCGAACTCTTCGCCATCGCCCGCGTCGCCGATCCCTTCGGCCGCCACAGCGGTCATCCCCCGCTCCGCATCGGCCAGCCCGTCGTCGGCGCCATCCAGGGCCGCGAACTCCAGCAGGTCTACGTCATTCCCCGCGAAGCCATCCGCCAGATCGATCGCATCTACCTGGTCGACAAGGAAAGCCTGACCCTGGACCGCCAGGTCATCACCCCGGTCTGGTCCCAGGAAGATCACGTGGTCGTCCGCGCTCCCGGATTGTTCAACGGCTCTTTCATCGCCACCAGCCAGCTCTCCTACATCCCGGATGAGGCTAAGGTCGAGATCATCCAGCCGGCTGAGGCCGTGGCCGAGGAATCCGAAACGGCGACTCCGAAAACAAACGAGCAGACGAACGCCCGCACCAAAGATCAGCAGGGCAATCAGGCCGCGACATGATCCGTTGGTTCGCTAACAACAACATCGCCGCCAACTTTCTCATGGTCGGCATCTTGTTAGCCGGCGTCTACACCGCCTTCAACAAGATCCCCCTGGAAGTCCAGCCGGCGCGTGTCTACGACAACATTCGCATCTCCATGAGCTATCGCGGGGGCACCGCCCGCGATGTCGAACAAGCCGTCCTCATCCCCATCGAGGAAGCTCTCGAAGGTCTCGAGGGCATTGATCGCGTCTCCGCTCGGGCTCGCCGCGGCTACGGCTGGCTCTGGGTCGATGTCGATCCCGAAGCCCCCATTCGCGAACTCTTGGAAGAAGTCAAAAGCCGAATCGACGGCATCAATACCTTTCCCAGCGAGACCGAAAAACCCCGCATTTACATCCCCGACACCTCTTATTGGCACGAAGTCCTCACCGTCGCCGTCACGGGGAATCTGGAAGAGCCGGAACTGCGTCGCGTGGCCCAGCGCGTCCAGGACGATCTCACCGCCATCGACGGCATCAGCCGCGTCTCCATGGAGGCCTCACGGGAATACGAAATCGCCATCGAGGCCAATCAGGAGATGCTCGACTCCTACAACCTCGGTTTCCGCGAACTGGCTGATGCCATCCGCCGCTTCTCCCTCGATCTCCCCGCCGGTTCCATCGATAGCACGAGCGGCACCCTCACCGTCCGCACACGGGGTCAGGCCTATTCCCAGACCGACTTCGAAAAGATCCCCATCCGCGCCGCCAACGGCGCCGAAGTCTTGCTCGGCGAGGTCGCCAAGGTGAGCGAAGACTCCGACGAAGGCCGCGTCATCGGCCGCTTCAACGGCGAACCTGTCATGATGCTCGAAATCATGCGCACCGGGAAAGAAAACGCCATCGAAGTCTCCGACAAGGTCAAGGAATACGTCGCCACCGCCTCCACACGTTTTCCCGAAGGGATCAACCTCTACACCTGGAGTGACGAATCCATCTCCATCCGCGGCCGTCTCTCCACCCTCACATGGTCCTTGATCCAGGGGAGCCTCCTCGTCTTCGTCCTTCTCGGACTCTTTCTCCGGCCCCAGTTAGCCTTCTGGGTCATGATCGGTATCCCTCTCAGTTTTGCCGGTGGCGTCATTTTCATGCCCTGGTTTGGCATTACCGCCAATGTCATGAGTCTCTTTGGCTACATCATCGTCGTTGGTGTCGTCGTCGATGATGCCATCGTCACCGGAGAAAACATTTATACCAAACTGAAAACGGGCATGAACCCCTTGGAAGCCTCCGTCATCGGCGCCCAGGAGGTGGCTGTGCCCGTGACCTTTGGCGTCCTCACCACCATCGTCGCCTTCCTCCCCCTCTTGTTCTTCGATGGTCAGTGGGGAGACTTCGCCAAGCAGATCCCGCCCGTTGTCGCGCCCGTTCTCCTCTTCTCTCTCATTGAGTCCAAGCTCATCCTCCCGGCCCACCTCAAGCATCTCAAGACCGGCCGCACCAAGTTCAACTGGTTTACCCGCCTGCAGAAGAGCATCGCCGACGGCCTCGAACGCTTCGTCGCCGTCGTCTACCAGCCAAGCCTCCGCTTCGCCACGCGGCATCGTTATTCCGTCGCAGCGGGCTTCGTCGCCATGGGGCTCATCATGCTCGGTTACTGTCAGGGCGGCCGCCTCGGCTTCGTCTCCATGCCCACCGTCGATCGCCTGGAGATCGGCGCCTACCTCGACATGCCGCGGGACACCACCATCGACAAGACCGAGGTCTACCTCAACCGCATCGTCGACGCCACCGAGCAACTCAAGACCGAATTCATCGATCCGGGGACCAACGAATCCCTCATTCAAAACGTCATGACCACGCTCGGCGGTCACTGGATCGGAAGCAATTTCGATAAAGACGAAGCCTGCGCCCGTATCGAGGTCATCCCGCCCAGCCTGCGCACCGCCCCCGGTCCGAAGAACAGCGAGATCGCCAAGCGCTGGCAGGAGATCATTGGTCCCATGCCCGAGGCGCGTTCCCTCCGCATCCGCGGCGAGCGCTCCGGCAGCGGGCGCCGCGATTCCCGCGAGGAAGAGGCCCTCGAAGTCGAGCTCCGAGGCAAGAATTCCCCGCTCAAGAGGGAAATCGCCGAACAGATCCACGATCTCCTCGAGTCCTTTGACGGCGTCAGTGAGGCCTGGACCAACAACACCCGTGAGATGGACGAGCTCGAGATCACCCTCAAACCGCGCGCCGTCGAGCTCAACCTCACCCAGCAAGCCCTGGCCCAGCAGGTTCGACAGGCGTTTTACGGTGAGGAAGCCCAACGCATCCTCCGCGACCGCGACGACATCCGTGTCATGGTGCGCCTCCCGCGCAAGGACCGCGAATCCCTCCATACCTTCGAGAACCTCAAGATCCGCACCCCAGCCGGCGCCGAAGTGCCCCTGGCCAGCGTGGCCAACGTGGGCTTCGTCAAGGCCCCGGCCGACATCGAACGCCTCGACGGCGCCGAGGTCATCCAGATCTACGCTCAACCGGAAGACGAGACCGTCGACATCGTCGGCATCGCCGCCGAGGCCGCCCCGCAGATCGAGGCCCTCGTGGCCCAGGAGGAAAACCTCTCCTACCGCTACGCCGGTTACATCGCCGAACACGAAGAATCCAAGCGCAAGACCCTCATCGGCTCCATCGCCCTCGCCTTCGCTCTCTTCGCCTTGTTGGCCATTCCCTTCAAGTCCGTCATCCAGCCCTTCTACGTCCTCGTCGCCGTGCCCTTCGGCATTATCGGCGCCTTGTTAGGCCACATCATCATGGATGTGACTCCGTCCTACCTTTCCATCTTCGGCATGCTCGCCATGGCTGGCGTCGTGGTCAACGATTCCCTCGTCCTCGTCGACTACATCAACCGCCGCTGCCGCGAAGGCATGACCTTGAAAGACGCCGTTCACCGCGCCGGCGGCGCCCGCTTCCGCCCCATCATGCTCACCTCCGTGACCACCTTCGTCGGCCTCGTCCCCCTCCTGATGGACAACTCCATCCAGGCCCAGTTCCTCATCCCCATGGCCATTTCGTTAGGCTTCGGCGTCCTCTTCGCCACGGTGATCACCCTCTACCTCATCCCCTGCACCCTCTTGTTAGGCCAAGACTTCGGCTTCGCCTGGGAACGCTTCCGCGGCTGGTACCTCCGTCCGTTCCAACAAACGCCGGAAGCCGAAAAAGCGACCGGATAGGCCGGGCCCTTCTCGTGGTGCGAACACTCTTGTCCGCTCCTACTCGATGGACTCGCATGATCGACTCGTATCGCGCTACCCCTTGAAACACAGCCCCATTGCCACTCGATAACTCCTCGCTCGACCAATTCGAGGACGAGTAGGAGAACGAGTCGGTTTCCTTATTCGGATACCCTCTTGCAGATCATTGAAGATCAGTGTATCCCACCAGGCGACCCGTGGTGGACAATGATCTCGACCGCATCAATGCAAAAGGTATTGGCATTCTGAAGGATCCGGAAGCCCACATCCCCATTATTGAAATCAGCCAGCGTGAGTCCCGCCGCCCAGAGATCGGCGGCGCCCCCGGCGCTCACCCAAACGGTGTCGGCGGCCGTGTTGTTCCCATTGTTCACCTCGGCAATCGTTCGCGTGTCCCCCACGAGTGTTCCGCCCTTGGTCAGCTGAACCGTGTTGCTCCCGGATGGGCTCACGTAGTTGACGCGAACCTCGATCCCGGAGATCGTCCTCCCCGCCGGAATCCCAAAGGGAGGAAAGG
>JANQJH010000066.1 GCA_028281705.1 Verrucomicrobiales bacterium | reverse complement strand
GGATGTTCGGAATGGAGGACCGGAAGCTCACCAAGCACGAGCAGATCCGGCGATTGCCGACGCAAGCCCTGCCGGGCCTGAGCGCCATTCTGGCCGAGCATTCGCTTCTTCCAGGCACGAAGGCTATTGGGAGTGACGCCGAGTTCTTTGGCGACCGTGGAGAGCGGCTTGCCACTGGACAGGTAGAGATCGACGGCATTGCGACGGAACTCTTCATCACAATTTCCATACGTGTACATGTTAGTTTATTGGTTGCGGGTTGCGCGCCTCGTGTCCACTGAAATGGGGAAATTTCACCCATTCCAAGGCGTCTCTCACGAAGGGCAATCAAGACCGCTCGAAGCAAGGGCCTCGCTGTGGAGTCCTTGGAAGAAGACCAAAAACTACGAGAGGTCGTACTTTCATTGTTTCACACATCGATGTTTACACTTGAGAGCACAGGATGCGTAAAAATCGTTGAGAATCATAATGGCAAAGGATCCCGCACTATGGTTAGTATGGCGCCAAATCAGCAGGCTCCAAAATAGCCGAAGTGCTCACAATGACGGCAACTGCGCCGTCTCCGCCTATCCATCAAACCTGAACTTCCATCACCTCGCCCCCAAACGTGATCCTGAGCTGCCCTCCCGAGTCCCGACCGGTGAACACGGCCGCTCCGATCGCTCCAACCAGTCCCGCAGCGCCCCCGCCGCACGTCTCGAACTTGTAGACGGAAGGGATCCCGGGGCCACGGAGGATCCAGAGCCAATGACTGTTGTTCGTGAGCGGGACGTCCTTCAGGAACGGCCAGAACCGGAGGTGCATGATGATGAGACGGAGTAGAGCCCGAGAAGGTCTTCAGTCCGTGGACATGGGACACCGCAAGTTTCCGTAGCAAGCATCGAGGGAGTTTAGGCATTGCATCGGTGCGGCCCGGTGATATTTTCCTCTCATGAGGGTCCAAAGCCTGCTTGCGCTTAGCCTGGTCGCCTCGGTGGTTGCGATTGCCTTGGCCTTCACAGCGCTCAAAAGCGAGCCCCAACCTCCCGCTCTTCAGCCTCGAGATCTCTCGACAGAGGTGCGACAGCTTGAAGCCCAGATGAAACAGCTCCGCCAGGAGATGACTCAGTTAGGCTCGATGGCTGCGAATGCTCCTGCTGATCTTCTCCAAACAGAAGATCGCCTTCAGTCCATCGAAACTTCCATGGCAAAACTGCAATCGGCGATGGACGGTATATCGATTGAACAGGCCTCCGCGGAGCGCAACGAACAATTCAGCGCGGAGAACGGTTATCTCAAGGCAGATGAATATTTCGAAGCAGGCAAGTTCGCCATTGCTGCAGAAGGATACCTGACATTTCTACAAGCGCATCCCAATCATCTCGATGCGCGGGACATCATGAGTCGGGCACGCCGAGCCTTTCAAAAAGCCGGTTACATGGACAAAGCCTATTGGGTTCAGGAAGAGATGATCAGTCACTTTCCGGAGAACAACTTTGATGACCTGTTCACCCTCGCTCAGATGATGAAATCGGCCAGTCGCTTTGACGAGGCCATCAGTCATCTGGAAGGCGCCATCGAAGTTGCCCCCACGGAGGAGGATCGCATGTGGAAACGCGTCTACTGGGCCTGGTATCATCAATTGCGCGACGGAAATCAAGCGGGACTCGAAGCCTATCGTGAGGTCCAACGCGAGGTGGCTGCCGGAGGAGTGACCAATCCGCGGCTGGGAGAACGCGTCCAGGAAAAGATCGACGAAATCGAAGCGATACTTGCGACGCCGTAAACCGCCAAGCACGCCGGGATTAATCGGAGCTCCAATTCCAATCTGCGACTTTCGGCTTCGCTTCAACCCTGCCAGTGTGCTTTCGCCCAGGCCCTGAGTGCTCAACTTTTAGACGGACGGGATCCCGGCGCCCTTGAGGATCCAGTGTCGGTTGTCGTCGTCGAAGGTGATGGCGTAGTGGGGCACGCCGGAATCTACTGTTCGGGCGAACACGGTCAACAAATCGAACACTCGCAGGGAATATTTCCCGCCCTCAAACGTAGTTACATTGTATTCCCGACCCAACCGGAAAGCGGGGCCCGTTCGAGCTGCTCAACGACCGGGCCCCGTGAACCGGATTTTGTCAGAAATTTTTGGTCAGTTTCTCGCCCAAAAAACGAGCTAATCATAGAGAGAGAGACCACTGCGTAAGGGAGGGCGCAGTGTGACCTCACAGTAGCGGGGCCTGGCCGACTGCTCATGGCCGGGCCCCGTGATTGGTCAGTCAGCGTTGTTCATTGGCTTAGACGGACACGCTCGTATGGCGCCCACTTCCAGCTCCTCCAGAGGCCTGTCCGGCTTCACACAGACGCAGTTTTCCATTGAGTGGTTTGATAAGAATTTCCAATTGCCGTGATTCACTCCTGGCGGGCGGGACCAATACCAAAGCGAGTACCCGTGAGGCCCACACTCTGAGGTTGGAATGATTTCCATGGCGATTACGCGGATACTGGTTCAGCGCATGTGAGCTTTATTTCGCCGTTAATGTTCCCCGGCTGTGAGGGAGGGTTGGAGCAAGCATAGCCAGGGCTGCATTGATTGTTGATTAGATTCCACTGCTGCGCGGAAGTGCTCCATTCCCAGACGCAATATCCGTTATCCCCACAATCACTTGATGATGTTGCCATATTATTCTTTGTTAGTCATTTAGTGTTCTAGCTAATCGCACCGTAATGCCCATCCCCGAATAGTTGCCCCAATTCCGTTCGCCTGAGGTTAACCCTGTGGCGCGCCCTTCAGAACGGCCGCCGCGTCTAGAGTAGAGCGGATTGTTCGAGCCCGTAGAGAGGCTCACAATGTCTTCTGTGTCAAGCACAGCTCCTCCTTCGCTAGGCATTGGATACTCAACATAGAAACCAAGCACCCATTCATAGCGATTCCCTAGCATATCAAAAAGACCAAAGAGGTTTGGCCGCAACACTCCAGGCATCCAGGCGTGATTTTCCGAGTTCTTTGTATACCAACCATATTGTGTTAGAAGCTTCTCCGAAAGACCGTAATATCTCGCCGTAATTGAATTGGCTCGGCAGGCATATTCCCATTCGGCTTCAGTCGCTAAGCGGTAGCCCTGAAGCGAAAGAAAATCTTCTTTAAACACGATCTCGCCTTTGGGGTCTTCAGGAATAACAAAGCAATGCTGATCCTCAGGAATGCCCTCTTGCTCGGAAAGCCAATTACAGTACCGCAATGCATCATTGAACAACACGCCATCAAGCGTCTTCTTCGGCGATAGGTGGATCCTATTCTTCTCCGTCGTGATCTTGTTGCTCTTGCGGGCCCGATCAATGAAGCCCTGCTGAAACAGCTCATACTCTTTGAAGGTCAATTCTTTAGAGGCGATCGCAAACGACCGTGGAATCTTCCGACGATGAGGAATCTCCTTTGCGCGCCTCTCGGTGTGGAGTTGCCGTCCGGGCTCATCCTCCGGCACGCCCATGGTAAACTCAACCGGCCCCTTGATCACCGTCATCGTCATCCCTGACGGCGTCACATACCACCGCTGATCAGGCTCAGGATCCAGCTGCTTCGTCAAATCCGGATACTCCGGATCCGCATCCTCGCTCGTGTCCACCTGGCGATGCCAGTGGCGCAGCAGCCATTCGGCCGCCCCGTGGACACCGGCGTCAAAGTGATCGGCGTAGAGTTCCGCAACGAAATCCTTAAGGCCGGCTATTCGACGTTGCGTCAAATCGTATTCGCCGAGAGCAAGCAGACCGGCTCTCGTCAACCAAGCTGGAGACTCACGGTTAATGAATAGGACGATATCGGTCGGGTTAACCCCATATTGCGCAAACCCATGAATCAAAAAAGTCGCCAATCGAGGATCTTCATCCCGCATCTTTAGATGCGGGGTCACACGATCCGGATAACCAAGGCGCACGAGGGCAAATCCGGCCCGCGATTGCTGCAAGGCGCGGACATCTCGTCGTTCTTCGGTCTCTGCCGTTCGAAAATCACGCATCAGGAGTTCTTCCAACCTGTCCGCGGCAGCATCGCCATGGGCGCTAAGCGCATCCACAAGAGGACCAAGTTGACCACTCTTGGCCTCTGCCACCAAGCTCACAAGCCCCTCTAAATCCTCGCCAAAGTACGCAGCCAGGAGCGTTGCCGCGTTCTTGTAGGCAACAGGCTTGTCCGACCGATACAATTCTTCAAGCTTTGTTCGAAGCCTATGAGCCAAAGGCCTGAAGGCCTCAATCCAGGTCCTAACAGCATCTTGTCCGGCGAGCCACAGGGCAACATCAGGCCCGAGAGCATCAGCCTCCCACCTTCGATCACTTGGGGAATGACTCACGAGGGCGGCAGCAGCCCAAAACCGGCGACCCTCATTTTCCGCATCATCCTCCACAATCTTCCACAGAGAATCGGAGATATCCTCCGAGGCATCGTGGGCAAGGAGAGCTATCCGCACGTTCAGCCCTGAAAGAGTATTTGGAGGGTAGCGATCTAAATCATCGCGAAGAGCAGCTATGGTAGACGCTGACGGACTGTCGTTTTCCCGAATGATCGCAAGTGCCTTGTCCATTGAGGCATCGACCACTCTCTGCCGCCAAGTCCTCTCCTCAATAGTTCCCTCAACGACCGCTCCTGTCAGAACGATGGCAAGCAAGCCAGCAAGAGAAGCCAACACGTATCGATGGTTGCGCCTCAACCATTTGCGAATCGAGTAAGCAATGCTGTCAGGACGGGCTCGGACGGGCCGGTTTTCAAGGAGTCGTCTGATATCATCTGCAAAAGCCGCGGCCGATGCGTATCGTCGATCTGGGTTCTTCTCCAAGGTCTTCATGATCACCTGATCCAATTCGGGAAGCGAAAGACCTCGCGGCAATCGTAACTTGCCAAATGCATCCTGCCTATGCAGACGATTACTCGGTTTCTTGGGCACGTCGTCACAGATTACCTTCAGAGCCTCATGCTGCTTGGTCTTGGCCAGCGCCTCGAGGTCAAATGGCAAGACATCGGTGACCAGTTCGTACATGATGGCGCCGAGGGAGTAAATGTCGGAACGGGTATCGATATTCGAACCGTCCAGGCCAGCTTGTTCAGGGCTCATATAGCCAAGGGTTCCCAGGATTTGCCCAACCCCCGTTACCATCGTATGAGAGATGGAAGATCCATCCGTAGCTTTCGCAATTCCGAAATCGATGATCTTGAGGAACGGGTTTCCGTCGACAAGCTCGACAAGAATATTGCTCGGCTTCAAATCCCGGTGAATGATGCCTCTCTGGTGAGCATGTTGAATTGCCTCACAGGCAGGAATGAGCAGTTGAAGACGCTGCTTGATTGAGAGGCCTGCTTGGCGAGCGTAGGTCGTGATGGACATACCGTTGACGTATTCCATGACGAAATACGGCCGACCGGTGTCAGTTGCTCCGCCGTCAAAGATCTTCGCAATGTGTGGATGATCCATCAAGGCGAGAGCGTTCCGCTCCGTCTCGAACCTCGAGACAACGGCCTTGGTATCCATACCTAGCTTTACGATCTTGAGCGCAACACGTTGCTCCACCGTCCCCTTTTGCTGCGCTCGCCATACCTCCCCCATGCCACCGGACCCACAGAGCTTTATTAGCTCGTATTTGCCGATGGAATCCCCTGGCTTCTCGCCAATTTCAGTCTCGTCGGACATGTGAGCGGCAAGTCCGAACATTGCATCGCAGAGACTCTCACCATACCGCTCGTGTGGAGTGGGAGGATCGGATGGCTCGGAAAGTGTGGAATTGTCGCTCACTCCAATACCATGAGTAAATTCTTGATCTCATCCCTGGTGTCGGCAGGGTCGAAGGACGTCCTCTCAACTTCCTCATAAAGGTACCTGCAGTAGCTCTGCCGCATGCGCTTTAGGCGGCCAGAAACGGTGTCCCGCGTCACACCGTGTGTTTCGGCAAGCTGGGAAAGAGGAACGTCACTCTCAGGATCCCTCGGGATATACCTCTCAAGCTCACTGTAGAGCGACTCTTCGCCAGGCTTCCGGAACTGTCGTCGCATTCGGCTGCAAACTCTACTCATGACCGACTTGGCCCAGCGCCGCTCATGCTCGGGCACTGCCTGAGGCGCCGTGGGTGGCAATTTGTCTTCGGAAAGGGTCGTCCTCAGCAAATGGCCTCCACGCTTCTGTGCCCTACCCTTTTGCCGGTTGGTGTGCATGTACTGAATTAAGGACTTCCGAAGAAATGTGCGCAGCTGCCATGGAATCGGATCTAGCCTCAAAAGCTGACGTTGGCGCAGGATGACCTCGTAGAAGAAATCGTGCACAAGATCCTTAGCTTCTTCTAGCGGCAGCCCTCGGCAAATTACAAGGCGCACGAGAGGCCAATAGTAAATCTCTCCAAACTTGTTGAGAGCCTCATCGTCGCCATCCGAGATCGCAGCCATCAACTCTGATGACGTCTCAGGGAAAAATGCGTTCTCCTCTCTCAATCCCATGCTGAAGAAATAGGCCGTTTGGGAGTTCTTGGCCACTCCAAAAGTTGATCGAAACGACAAAAGACTTGGAAAGAATCTGGAAAAAGATCGACCCAATTGACCCGATAAAAATATGGAAAAAGTGTGTCACTAATGAGAAAAAACTGCGACAAGCCATCAGTTTTCTTGCGCAATATCGCGATTTTACAATAATTTAGCGATTGCCAGAAGGCTTGATGAGTGGCGAGACTAATCCAATGGCGGATGGCGATCAGATAAAAGAGAAGGTGAAGATCGAGGACTGGTTGGCCGATTTTACGTTCGGAATCAGCATTTTCCCAAGGCGCCATCCCGAGCAGGGTTGGGCGACGCAGGAAGGCGAAAGAGCTTGGCAGGATCACTTTGCTCAGAAATACGAGAGAGGATTGGGCGCTACTGCGGCACATCGGGTCAGAGCGGCGCTACGGTACCTCAAGCAGCATACGGAAGCCCTGCTAGTCGATGAGCTTGGGGTTAGAGGGAGCAGCACGAACATTCTTTTGAGCTCCTGCCCATGCCTAAGAAAATCCACCCGGAGAATCCCACGGCAGAAAGTGAAACTCCCCACGGCACAGGGTAAAAATCCCACGGCGATGAGTGCCACTTTTCCCACGGTGTGCCGTGCCTCGGAACATGGAGGACGCCAAGCGGATTGTGGACTCGACAATGACCTATTTCATTGGTCCGCCACCGTAGATTCACCATCGCCGAGGGCGACAGAGGCAGAATGCCCTCCCCTCTGCCTTGTCCCCGGCTTACGTTCCAAGAGCCAGACCTGAGGGCAGAGCCGGGCCTTGGAGAGAAAGCGCAGGCACACCTGGAGGTCCTTAGTGCAGAGACTGGTCCGCTTTAGGCGATGCCCGTCGACCTGCGGTGACCTGAAGTAATAGACGTCCCTGAACTTGGTGAGACCACGAATCTCCATGGCCCAAAATGCGACCACTTTGCGCGACCACTTTCAAGAACCAAACTTTGCTACACCCCGGAAAAACACTGTTTCTGGTGGTGGAGGTAAGCGGATTCGAACCGCTGACCTTCTCATTGCGAACGAGACGCTCTACCACCTGAGCTATACCCCCAACGTTGCGGACCAGCCAATTCGCCGGCCAGCTCGTGATCCGTGGACCATCGCTGATTTCCCTGAAACCAGCAAGCACGAACTATCCTACCGTCACCATGAACCCGGCAACAGATGGCCTAGGCCATCAATTCCTCCTAGATCTACTCGTCGTCGCCCAGGGCGTAACGCGTGAAGCGCCGAATGACGATGTTCTCGCCCAGCTCGGCGATCTTCGACTTCAGGAGATCACCCACGGTCTGGTCAGGATCCTTGATGAAACCCTGCTCCAAGAGACAGACGGTGCTGTAAAACTTGTCCAGCTTGCCCTCGAGAATCTTCTCGATGACGTTGGCCGGCTTGTCCTTCATCTGCTCGGCGTACACTTCCTTCTCCTTGGCCACCACGTCCTCGGAGACCTCGTCACGGCTGATGAAGGTCGGCTGAGCCGCGGCGATGTGCAGGGTGACGTCCTTCACGAAAGCGCGAAAGGCATCCGTCTTGGCCACAAAATCGGTCTCACAGTTCACCTCAATGAGCACGCCCGCGCGATCGTGGTGAATGTAAGAGGCAATCACCCCTTCTTTGGCCACGCGTGCCGCTTTCTTTCCGGCGGATTCAATCCCCTTCTTGCGCAGAATGGTCTCTGCTTTCTCCAGATCGCCACCGGCTTCCTTGAGCGCTTCCTTGCACTTCATCATGCCGGCGTTGGTCTTTTCGCGAAGGGTGGCTACGAGTTTGGCAGTAATTTCGGCCATAATAGTATATCAGTTAGAGTATCGTGGGTAGGAAAAGAAATCCCGATTGAGATCCGCCACGGCAAAAAGAGCCGGTCAGCAAGAGCTCAATGAGGAAAGTTTGGGAGCCGATCTCCTCAATTGTAGTCTTAAAGGCTCTCGGCAATTTTCGATGTGCTAGCTGGACTCGGCGAGGGTGGCCAGGCTAGGCATCCACCACGTCCATCTCAGCGCGCTTGGCCGGGGTAAACTTACCGCCGCCTTGGGTCGCCGCGATGATCGGGTCGATCAGTTTCTGCAAAATCACTCGAATGGAACGCAGGGCGTCGTCGTTCGAGGCGATGGGATAGGCGATGGGATCGGGATCCGCGTTGCTATCCACCAGGGCCACCACCGGGATGTTCAAGCGGCGCGCCTCATTGACGGCGATGCTCTCACGGGCGGAATCCACCACTACCACGGCATCGGGCGGGTCTTCCATGTTGCGAATCCCTTCCAAGTTGCGCAAGAGCTTGGCCCGCTCCCGGTTGAGGGCGGCGAGCTCCTTCTTGCTCATCGCCTTGAACTCGGGCGATTTCTCGATTTTCTCCAGGTAATCGAGCCGCTTCACGCTCTGACGGATGGTGGACATGTTGGTCAGTGTCCCCCCCAGCCAGCGGTGATTGATGTAGAACTGATTGCAGGCCATCGCCGCTTCGCGCACGGAGTCCTGGGCCTGGCGTTTGCAGCCGACGAAGAGGATGCGCTTGCCGTTGGCCGCCAACTCCGCGAGAAACGCCGCTGCCGCATCGATCTGCTTGACCGTCTCGTAGAGATTGATGATGTAGATGTTGTTCCGCTCTTCGAGCAGATACGGCTTCATCTTGGGGTTCCATTTGCGGCGCTGATGGCCGTAATGAACGCCAGCTTCAACGAGTTCTTCGAGTAATTCGGTAGACATAGAGCAGATTCAGTGCGTAGGGGCCGCCTGCTGGCGGAACAACTCACATTCGAAGTCAAGAAGAATTCGTAAAAATTGCCCCGTTTCGGCGAGCGGCCAAGTATAGTCACGGCTTCCACCCTGGCAAGTGGCAATCCCTCCCTTTTTTAAAGGTTTTTTAACCATTCCATATCGGCCTCCGCAACCCGTCCTTTTCCGGCCGATCTCTCGAGGAAAATCTTGTTTCCCCAGCCCTCCGTCCGGCTCAATCTCCGGCATGCCCATCATTGATTCCCATGTCCACTTCTGGGACCCCAAGGTGCTCGATTACGCCTGGCTCGAAGAGGCCCCTGCCATCCAAAAGGCGCACCTGCCCCAAGATTACGCCAAGGCAACGGCCGGCATCGATATCGGGGCCTTAGTCTTCGTCGAGGCCGACTGCCACGCCGCGCAAGCGCTGAACGAGGTCGACTGGATCCGGAAACTCGCCCAGACGGAGCCGCGCATCCGTGGCATGGTCGCCGCCGCTCCCCTGGAACTCGGTGCCAACGCCGTGGCCAACCACCTCCAAGCGCTGGCCGACGAGCCGCTCGTCCGCGGGGTCAGACGCCTGATCCAGGCCGAGGGAGCCGGTTTCTCCACCGCACCTCCATTCATCGAGGCCGTCCGGAGTCTTCCCAGCTTCGGCTTTAGCTTCGACCTCTGCCTCAAGCACCACCAGTTTCCCGACGTCCTCGCGCTCGTCCAGGCCTGCCCGGAAACCGCCTTTATCCTCGACCACATCGGCAAACCCGACATCGCCCAGGGCCTCCTCGATCCCTGGCGAAACCATATCGACGCCCTCGCCGCCTTGCCCCAGGTCACGGGATGCAAGCTCTCCGGGCTCATCACGGAAGCCGACTGGAACCAGTGGCAACCGCAGGATCTGCGTCCCTACGTCGCCCACATCATCGAGGCCTTTGGACCCGATCGCCTTCTCT
>JANQJH010000045.1 GCA_028281705.1 Verrucomicrobiales bacterium | reverse complement strand
AGCTGAGGAAACAGCTGGATAGTCTGATTGGCTATGTTTTCCATAATTAATCATCTGTCATTCATTCTACGACTGCAAATCGCACAACGCGTGAGCGTTTCCTGGTGGAGGGAAGCCTCATGGCTCCGCTACGAAATTGCTTCTCTCAACGATACTCACACTACCTACCTTCCTACCTAATTCAATCCCCACTGGCAATCCGTCATGACACATGGTATCGCTTTCCCTCAACCATGGCAAAGATCCTGTTAGGCCCCATCGACCAGTTCACTCCAGGGAGTCTGCGCCGTGTGGAGGTTTCCCAACGCGCCCTGGCTTTTGCCGTCGCCGTGATGCCCGAGGGCACCATCCGTGTCATTGATGACCTCTGCACCCATGCCAACGCCCGGCTTTCCGATGGCTGGCTGGAAGACGGTTGTCTCGCCTGCCCTTGGCACGGCGCCCAGTTCGACCTCGAAACCGGCCGAGCTCTCTCGCTCCCAGCCACGGGGCGTGTCCCCACGCACCAGCCAGTGGTCGAGGATGGCTTCCTTTACGTCGAGGCCGCCACCGACGACGACGACCGGGGACCACGCTCAAGCGAAGGCCTTGATGAAGCCCACCTCGATCGCTAGGGAATCCAGAACGGTCGTCTCCAGCTGACCTCGCAGATTCTCCAGAGCTGAGAAACGATGATTCAGATCGCTGGGGGAAAGCTGCCGCGCCACTGCCTCCGTGAGATCCGCGAAATGCTCAAAATCGAGCCTGCGGTACCCCGCTTGGATCCTCACGGCGTCTCCCAAAAACGCCAGGACGCCTTCCAGCATCACCGTCCGGCGCCGCACGTACTCGGACTCCGTTCGATCCTTATAAAAAACCTCCCGGCGCTTGAGCCAATCCCCATCCGTCGTTTCCCCATACCGCTCGATCTCCTCCCGCATGGCGGCATCGTTCTCCTTGGCAATCTGCTCCTTCTCCGCCTTCAAAATCCTGCCAAAAGTCCCGGCCAAGACCAATGCCCGGGAAAGACTGCGCTTCGAGTTCGCCAGCGTGCCACCCGCCGCCTGAAGAAAGGTCCGGAAGCCTTCGGAAAACTCCGGTTGATGATCTCCCGGCGCATAGAGAGCCACGCCGATGCATCGAGACCGGATGGTGTCTAACAATTGCTCCGGTTGCGCTGTAAGAAGCAACAGCAACGTCCCCGGCGGCGGCTCCTCCAAGGTCTTGAGAAAGGCATTCTCCGATTCCTGCTGCAAGCGATCTGCCTCCCGAATGATTCCCACCTTGATCTTGTCCGGGGCTCCAGACAAATGAAGCTGACGCTCCAGGGCGCGGATCTGATCGATCTTGATCCGGCGTGAACGCGACTCGGGGCGAATGAGATGCACGTTAGGATCACGAATCGCTTCCACCCGCTCCGCTCGGATTCCGTTGGTCAACGCGATGAGCCGCAGCGCCAACTCGTCCTTGCCTGCACCCTCGCGGCCGGAGATGAGGTAGGCATGCGCCAGGCGACCCTCGTCGTGGGATCGCTTCAAATAGGCGAACGCCTGATCAGTCGAGAAGGCCATTGTACCGCTCCGTCAGCATGTTCCAGATCCTTTCCGAAATGGCACCGATCTTGTCCGTGGCATCCACCGTGAAGAAGCGACCGGGCTCCGCTCGCGCCAACTGGAGGTAACCGTCGCGCACGTCGCGAAAGAAGGACTCTGGCAGTTTCTCGATACGATCCGCAACGCCACGCTCGCCCAGACGCTGACGCGCATCCGCGGGATCGATGTCCATGAGAATGGTGACATCGGGGAGACAGTCTCCCACGGCAAATCGATTGATCTTTCCCACCGTCTCGCCGTCGAGCCCGCGAGCCACCCCTTGATAGATGGTCGAGGAATCGAGAAACCGGTCGGCGATGATGCACTTCCCCTCACTCAGGGCCGGCTGCAAGACTTCCGAAACCAACTGCGCCCTGCTGGCGGTGAAAAGGAGCAACTCCGCCCGGTCATCGATCTCCGGCCCGTCGGCATGGCTTTGCAGGATCTTGCGGATGTCTTCGCCCAGCACCGTGCCACCCGGTTCCCGCGTGAGGACCAAGCGGTCCCCCATCCCGCGCAAGCGACGGCGCAGCTCCTTGATCTGGGTCGATTTGCCGCAGCCATCGACACCCTCGAAACTAATGAAAATTCCCCGCTTGCTCACGCGCTCAAAAGAATCTGTGGGCCAATCTTTGTCCAAGAGAAATTCGCATCTTGGTCGCAGTCCCACCGCCGCAAACGGGGTTTGAACCGCAACTTCCTCCATGAACGGCCACCTCCCCCTGCTCGCCCTCTCCCTCTTCTGCCTCGCACTGGCCCCGGCCCACGCCCAGCCGGGCGATGCGGAACCGGACCACTGGGCCTTCCGCCCGGTGCGCCCCCTCGGGCTCCCCTCCGAGATCCGCCCCACCGCGGAAAACGCCGTCGATGCCTGGCACCAGGACCGCTTGGCCGGCGACGACCTCCCCATGGCGGGCCGCGCCTCCCGCCGCGTCCTCGCCCGGCGCCTCGCCTTCCACCTCCACGGCCTCCCGCCGGCCTTCGCCGATGTCGAAGCCTTCGCCGTCGACCCCTCGCCCAATGCCTACGGCCGGCACCTCGACCGCTTGTTAGCCTCGCCCCGCTACGGCGAACGCTGGGCCCGTCACTGGATGGACGTGGCCCGCTACGCCGACAACAAGGGTTACGTCTTCCAGGAGGAACGACGCTATCCCTATGCCTACACCTACCGCGATTGGTTAGTCTCGGCCTTCAATGCCGACCTCCCGTTTGACGATTTCATCGTTCAGCAATTGGCCGGCGATCACGTGGCGCAATCCTCCGATGCCCCTCACGCCTATGCCGCCATGGGTTTCCTCACCCTTGGGCGACGCTTTCTCAACCGGCAGCCGGACATCATCGACGATCGCATCGATGTCGTCACCAGGGGCATGCTCGGTCTCACGGTGGCCTGCGCGCGCTGTCATGATCACAAGTTCGATCCCATTCCCATCGAGGATTACTACTCGCTCTATGGGGTCTTTGCCAGTTCCTACGAACCCGATGAGAAACCCTTGTTAGGCCAACCCGACACCGCATCCCCGGCCTACCAGGATTTCATTCGAGAATCGGAAGAGCGCCAGGCCAAAATCGATGAATTCTTCCGCGTGCGGCACGAGAAACTCCGCAGCGCCTCCGTTCTCCAGGCCTATTTCAAACTCGCTCATGAGGGCCGGGAATGGGACAAGCCTGCGATCGAGTCCAGAGCTCAGCGGGAGAAACTCTATCAGAAGACCGCCGTCCAGTGGCGGGATCGCATCAGCAAGCTCGGCGAGGAAAACCATCCCGCCTTCACGCCCTGGCACGCCCTAGCCGCCCTGCCGGATCCGTTCCCGGCGGAAACCCGGGATCGCGTCCTGGAAGAGATCCGGCAGAAGAGCCATCCCGCCTTGTGGAAGGCCATTGGGGACGCCGATGCGAAATCGATGAACGACGTCATTGAGGTTTATGCCCGTGAAATCGCCGCCGCCAATCACTCCGAGCCTCATGCCGATCCCGATCGCGAAAGCCTGCGCCAGCTCCTCGTGAGCCGCGATTCCCCCACCGGTCTGCAACCCGAGCAACTCTACCGCATCTTCAACACCCCGGACCAGGAAGCCGTGCGGCGGCTGCGGCGGGAGCTGAAAAAACACCAAGCCATGGCCCCCGGCGCGCCACCGCGTGGCATGGTCATGCTGGACCGGGATCGACCGGTCGATCCGCACGTTTTTGTTCGCGGCAATCCCCGGTCCCGCGGCAAACAAGTGCCCCGGCAGTACCTTCAAGTCCTCGCCGGCACGGATCGCCAGCCCTTCGAAAAGGGCAGCGGCCGCTACGAGTTGGCCCAGGCCATCGCCAGCACGGACAATCCCCTCACCGCCCGCGTCTTCGTCAATCGCGTGTGGATGCATTTCTTCGGCCAGCCCATGGTGACCTCGCCGAGCGATTTCGGGGTGCGCACCGAGGCGCCCAAGCTCCTCCACGTGCTCGATCAACTCGCGGGCGACTTCATGCGCCACGGCTGGTCGGTGAAACGGCTCCACCGCGAGATCCTCCATTCGGCCGTCTATCGTCAGGCAAGCCTCGCCCAACCCGCGGCCCTCACCGGAGATCCGGAGAACCGCGCCTTCACCCGCATGCGCCGCCAACGTCTCGGTTTCGAGGCCATGCGCGATAGTCTGCTCGCCTCCAGCAACACCCTGGATCTGCAAACCGGCGGTCAACCCGTCGACATCCTCTCCGAACCCTTCAGCCGGCGCCGCAGCCTCTACGGCTTCATCGACCGGCAAAACCTACCGGGCACCTTCCGCACCTTTGACCTCGCCAGCCCCGATGCACACACCCCGCGACGCCTGGAAACCATGGTCCCTCAACAGGCGCTCTACATGATGAACGGCCCTCTTGTCGATTCCCGGGCCAAACACGTGGGAGCCCACGCCGCAACCCTATCAAACACACGATCCCCTCGAGAAGCGGTCCGCGATCTCTACCGGAGATTGCTCGTTCGTGAACCCGACGAGGAAGAAATCTCCCTGGGAATCGCCTTTGTCCAAACAGAGAAATCCCAGAGCGATGGCGGGACGAGCCCATGGCAAGCCTACGCCCACGCCTTGCTCTCTTCCAACGAGTTCCTTTTCATCGATTGATCGATTGACTGATTGATTCAGGATCACCTTTTTCCGCACGCGCACGTCATGACAAATCACCATCCCGAAGACCTCCAGCATCGATTCTACACCCGACGTGATTTTCTCACCCGCGTCGGCATGGGCATGGGCGCCACGGCATTCGGAAGCCTCCTCCAGAGCCAGGCCGAAGGAAGCCTCAATCCGTTAGCCTCCAAACCCTCGCCTTACTTCGGCCGGGCCAAACGCGTCATTCATCTCTTCATGAACGGCGGCCCCTCCCAGGTCGACACCTTCGACCCCAAACCGCTCCTGACAAAGCATCACGGCCAGGCCCTCCCCATGGATTACCTGGCCACCGAGCGCAAGACCGGCGCCGGTTACAAGTCACCCTTCGCCTTCCGCTCCCACGGCCAGTGCGGCCTCGAAGTGAGTGAGATTTTTCCTCACGTGGCCAAGTGCGCCGATGACCTCTGCGTCATCCGTTCGATGCACGCCGACGTCCCCAATCACGAGCCTTCCCTCCTTCTCATGAACTGTGGCGAGGCGCGTCTCGTCCGCCCCAGCCTGGGCTCCTGGGTCACCTACGGCATGGGCACGGCGAACCAGAACCTACCGGGATTCATCACCATGTGCCCCGGCGGCTATCCCATTCAGGAATCGCAGAACTGGCAAGCCGGATTTCTCCCGGGTTCCTTTCAGGGCACTTACATCGATACGAAACACAAGGAAGTGGAGAAGCTCATCGAGAACATCCGCAACCAGCGGATGGACCACGAGCAACAGCGCCGGCAGCTCGACCTCGTCCAGCGCCTGAATCAACGCCACTTGGAACGACGGCAACAAGACGCCCAATTGGAGGCGCGCCTGCAGTCCTTTGAACTCGCCTACCGGATGCAGATGGACGCCACCGATGCCTTCGACATCGAGCGCGAACCCCAATCCATCCGGGAGATGTACGGCAAGGGCACCCAGGCCCGCCAACTTCTCATCGCCCGGCGTCTGGTCGAGCGCGGCGTGCGTTTCGTCCAGGTGTGGCACGGCCCGGGGCAGCCCTGGGACAATCACGACGACATCGAGAAGCGCCACCGAAAACTGGCGCGCGAGTGCGACCAGGGCATCGGAGCTCTCCTGACAGACCTCAAACAAAGAGGTATGTTAGACGACACCCTCGTCATCTGGGGCGGCGAGTTCGGCCGCACGCCCACGGTGGAGTTACCCAAGGCGGGATCCAACGCTGGCAAGATCAACGGCCGGGATCACAACCACTACGGATTCACCATGTGGCTCGCCGGCGGCGGCGTCAAAGGCGGACACATCCACGGCGCCACTGATGACTTCGGTTTCCAAGCCGTGGAAAAGCGGATGCACGTCCACGATCTCCACGCCACCATCCTCCACCTCCTCGGTTTCGATCACGAAGAACTCACCTACCGCTACGCCGGCCGCGACTTCCGCCTCACCGATGTACACGGCCACGTCGTGCACGACATCCTCGGCTGATCGAGCCTACCCAAACGAGATGCGGGCACTCCTCTCCGCCCCCACATCTCGCCCATCAATATTCCAGTAAGGCCGCTACTCCAACGGCGTCACCACCATGACCGCATCCGAGGGCATCGCATCCGTTTCCTCATCCGGCTGACCAGGAATGGGCTCTCCCGCACTCCCTTCAGGATGCTCCCCTTCCGCCTCTGCCTCGGCCACACTCATGACGCTCTCGAGCAGAGAGCCCGGCACGCGCCCGATGGTCTGCAGAAGGCTACCCACCAGGGCACAGCTGCTCAGACTGGTGGCAAGGACACAAGCGAGGGCTAAGTAGACGAGGCGTTTCATATCTCTGGCGGAGAAGAGCGGAGAAATCCAGGGGCCGCAAGCCGAAACCGCTAAAAATGCCACCTTTTTCCCAAACGACACGGGCTTGTGCCATCCGGCATCGAGAAGGATTCGAGGCAACAACCAACAACCGACGTCTTTCTTCCCTTTTCTCGGCGTTATTGGCTTCGCCGTCGGCAGACCCCAATATCGGCGCAGGCAAAAAAAGCCTCTCCCGCATCCATCAAGGAGCGCGGGAGAGGCCATGAACACTTCTTCTTCGAATTACTGACCGACGCCTACACGGTAGAATCCTATCGCTTCGGCGAGGCGTTGAGCATCCGTATCAACCCACTCACCCGTCGTCTGATCGGTCGCCACGGGCACCCAGGAATCAGATTGCAAACTGGTCGAGTATTCAACGGTGTAGACCTTGTCCGCAGACACGGTCCAACGGATCGTCCTCTCGGAGGCTTCCGATTGGACAGAGACGACACGGAAATAGTCCGCAGGGTCATTTGGATCGGTTCCAGCGATTGCTTCGTCGGCATCGCTCACGCCGTCACCATCCGTATCACCATCACCGACTCCGGGATCAGGCGTAGGCACCGAGCCGGGGTTGCTCTGCAAGAATTCGACTTCAGCGGCGGTCAAGACTCTGGGATAGATCTGAACATCGTCGAGAATACCGACAAATCCCAGCGCGCCGTTGTTAAAGGCGCCAATCGAGACAATGGTTTCATCCGTATCGGGAAGAATCGTGGGATCATCCTGGCTGAAGATTTCAACACCATCCACGTAGAACGTTAGGTTCGACGCATCCGCTGAATCGTCGAGGGTCGCCACCACATGGTGCGGTGTTCCCGGCGTGATGACACCGGCGTCGGACTGATGCGCCAGTTCACCTTCGACAAGCCAGCCGAGGGCGTCGCCGACCTGGGAGAGGGCAAAAAGCGCCGTCGATTCGTCGCCCTTGCCTACCAGCACTTTGATTCCTTCGGCCACATCCTCCGCTTGAACCCATAGCGAAAGGGAGAAGCTCTCGAAGCGGTCAAAGTCATCTCCGTCCACTTGAGCAAAGGACGTTCCGGAGAAATCCGCCGCCGTGGCAGTCGATTCCGTTAGGCCGTCGACGCCGAGCGCGACGTCACCGACAAAGATGCCATTGCGGGCGAACCCGGAAGCGTCGGCCAGAACTTCCGCGCCGGCAGATTCGTCCAAACGGTAGTGTGCGACAGGTCCCAATGGATTATTCACCCGAGCTGAAACAGGGATCGACACGACGGCATCGTTCTCGTCGTTGCTCTCAAGCTCAATGACAGCGGAAAACCCTCCGAGACTGCCGTTGGGATCAAAAGAGACGATCAAATCACCGAGCTCGGTCCCCGATCCGAAGGGTCCCAGTTCGTTCGGGAAACTCACCACCGTGAAATGGTCGCTGTCGGCACCGGTAACCTGGGCTCCCGTGATGGTAAGCGTATTCTCCAAACCGGTATTGCGAAGCGGAAGCGTGTGTTCGGTGGCGCTATCGGATGGGAGTTCACCGAGGTTCCAGGAACTCAAGGCGACGAGGTTGGGATCATCGCCCCCGGGAAATCCGAAATACTCGAGTTCGCCCATCTGATGATTGGCGTTGCCCGTCCGTGTCACTTCGTAACGGATGAACTTGTAGGGCGGACTGGGAGCGGGCAAGTTGATCCGGATCACTTGAAGCCGGTCTGTCCACAAGGCTTCATCATCGCTCTGGGTGAAGATCGGGGTGAAATTCTCCCCATCGTTCGAACCCAAGATTTGCCAATCCAAGGGATCGCGTGCCGGAACGTCGTTGGCCGAGCTGATGGTAAAGTGGGTGATGAGGTGCGGGAGATCAAATTCCACTGTCAGTTGGAGCGGCTCCTCTTCCGAAGCCCCCGTGCAACACCATTTGGCGTTGCCGCCTCCAAGGGTGTTGTCAAAGAGGTTGTAGGAGAACTCGCCCCCTTCAAATCCCGGTTCATCATTGGAATCAATCGAGACCCAGTTCCACGAAGGGTCATCTTCTCCGAGCGCTTCATCGCCATCGTCTTCCGGATCCGTCAAGTCACCGCCTAACAAGGCTCCCGTACCAGTCCCCACGATCTCAATCAACGGAAGATCCGGTTTGCTATCGGGATCGTTTGGATCAAAACCTTCCGTAACTTCCCGGCCATCCTCCACAAGGTCGTCATCGGAATCGTCGTCGACAGGGCTGGAGCCCGTGTCCGCGTCGGCACTGACAAAGATTCCTGATCCAGTTTCCACTCCGTCGCTCAGACCGTCGTCGTCGGTGTCGACATTCAACGGATCAGTTCCCGTGTCGTCGGCATTGACAAAGATTCCCGTGCCGGTTTCCGCCCCGTCTTTCACCCCGTCACCGTCGGTGTCTTCGTTGGCGGGATCGGTGCCGACGACCAACTCCGTGGCGTTGTCTGAGCCATCATCGTCTGAATCGCCCTCCGCCGTCTGAGCAAGATCGCCGAAGAAATCGATTTCCCACTGATCCGGAAGTCCATCATTGTCCGTGTCGTCGGATACAACAAAAGAAGTTTCGAGCAAATGATAGTCCTCGACATCAAAGGGTTCACCAGTGAAATCACCAACTTCGTTATGGACAAACAGCTCCACTTGAGCACCGCCGCCCCGCTCCCAATAGATGAATTCCACAACGTGATTGCCGAAAGACAAATCAATGGAGCCGACCGTGGTCGCCGAACCTCGGTTGGCATCCACGATCACAGCCGGTTCGCCGTCGATCCACAGGCCCCCGCCATCATCTGAGTTGAAACCAAAGGTATAGGGACCGGCTTGTTCAGCGGAAAAGGTGCCGCGAGCCAGAATCGCGAAGTCATTGACCTCCACATCTTGGTCCTCCAAAACGGGAAAAGCCGCGTCGTCATCAAAGACACCGGTGGCGTTGTCGCGGAAGTTGATCACCCGCTCCAAGGTCAGGGACTCGTCGATGATGCCGGCGCCGGCGAACAACGCCCGTGTGCCGGCGATGGAATTGAGCGCGGTACTCGACGTCGCATTCCGGACCACCCAACCATCCGGCAGATCCAGTGGATCGACCGGACTGGCATCAAAGGTGATCTCCGAGCCATCGCCGATTCCATCGCCATCCGTATCTTCTTTGTTCGGATCGGTGCCCGTATCATCAGCACCGACGAAGGTTCCAGTTCCCGTTTCGACTCCATCGAGAAGTCGATCGCCATCGCTGTCCTGCACCAGGGGGTTGGTGCCCGTATCGTCGGCACCGACAAAAATTCCCGTGCCGGTCTCCACGCCATCCGACAATCCGTCCTCGTCCGTGTCGGCCAGCGCCGGATTGGTGCCGTTGAGAAATTCATTCAGATTGCTAACGGTGTCGTTATCGAGGTCACCTGCGGCGTCATCGACCGTCTTGTCCAGCCCATTGGCGTCCTCGTACTCGTCATAGATGCCGTCACCGTCGGTGTCGTCGAGAGTGAGGACCGTCACGCTATCGATCTCCCAGTTCGGCGACGTTCCCCTGGCCCCTTCATCCCAAGCGCCCAAAAAGAGCACCTGAACTTCGTCTCCGGCATCGAAGACGCCAAGATTCGCCCGGCTCGTGATGAAGCTACCACCGGTGTATCCCGGCGAGTCTCCGTTAAAGCCATCACCTCCGTTCAGGACGTGATTTCCAATCAAGCCGAAGAAAGTGTAACCGTTTTCGACAAAGGCATCGTTGCCGACTGTTTGGAAATCCCCACCGTTTTTCGCCACCTGGACGGCCAGACCGTCCCATTCGGGCTCCATACTATAGCGGTGATCGAAGTGGACCCGCAAACTAACCAGGGAAGCACCGTCGGATGGGACGGTGAACGAGGAGCTGATCAGAGAGTGGCTGGTGGGTGTGCCCGTTTCGGACCCGTCCACGGTCCAAGTGCCCGGATTGGCGTTATAATTCCATGGCCCAACGTCAGTGGAACCGGTGGAAGCTGTAGTAAAGCCTTCTTCACCTGCGGCGAAGTCGACTGCTAACAACTCAGCCGCATGGAGTTGCGCACTGAGCAAGAAGGGGATCATGGGTATCGCCATCCTCTGGAAGACGATGGGGTTGATTCGTTTCATAGATTTAGGGGTGAATAGATATGATATTTGGGGGTCGCGTGACGGAAGAACGGGCGCGTCCACTCGGCAAGAGCCAATGTCACTTTTCTAACCACTGGATCCCACATTGCTTGACCGGAGCGATTAGAATCTCCACGCATGGCAAGAACTCGCACCGTACGCCGCGACCTGTGGGAGGCCCATCTTACCTTCATAGCAAGCGCCTCCGCATGCGATCCACTTGCTCGATAAGTCTCACATTGTAGCCCACTTACAAAAGAACGGCAGTGGATGCAGTCCGACGTCAGGTATCGACACGACTGCCGAAAAGGACCACGAACCCATTCCCACAACGACTGGAATTCTGGGCAGATCGTACCACGGTTCTCTCGTGCTTTTCGTGGACAACCCACCGGGATTGCCGAAGGATCGCCCCATGAACTCGATTCTCCGTCTTCTCGGCCTCTTCGCGGCCACTCTGATCTCCCTCATCACCCCGCTACAGGCACAGGGCGCCGGTGAGGAGAGTCAGCAGAAGCCGCCCAACATCCTCTTCATCATGTCGGATGATCACACGGCTCAGGCCGTGGGACTCTACGCCTCCACCCTCAAATCTCTGAATCCCACGCCGACGCTCGATGCCCTTGGCCGGGAGGGCATTGTCTTCGAGAACGCTTTTTGCACCAACGCCATCTGCACCCCGTCGCGCGCCTGCATCCTCACGGGGCAGTACAATCACCGCAACGGCGTCTTCGACCTCGGCGGGCGCGTGCAGCCGGAAAACCAGACCCTGCCCATCCTCTTGCGCGAGGCGGGTTATCAAACCGCCATGATCGGCAAGTGGCATCTCAAGGTGGAACCCAACTTCGACTACTACAAGGTGCTCCCCGGCCAGGGGAAGTACTACAACACCGAGTTCCGCATCCAGGGCGACCAGCCATGGCCCAAGAATACCGTGGTCCACAAGGGCGAACACTCCTCCGACGCCATCACCGACTCGACCCTGGAATGGTTCAAGACCAAGTACGATCCCTCGAAGCCCTTCTTTGTCTGTCACCAGTTCAAGGCGCCCCACGATTTCTTCGAGAACGCTCCCCGCTACCAATCCTATCTCGCCGACGTCACCATCCCGGAACCACCCACTCTTTATGAGGTGCCCGACTCCTGGGGCTCCATCGCCACCCGCGGACACGAGGACGAACTGACGCCCCACATCGGCACCTCCATCGGCAAACGGAACCCCCGCCGGTCCTATGCCGTGGATCTCTACCGCCGCTTTCCCGAGGAATTCCCCGCCGGCTACAACGTGGAGGAGTTCTCCGAAGAGGAGACCACCCGGCTAGCCTATCAAGCGTATCTCAAAAAATACCTCCGCTGCGTTAAAGGCGTAGACGATAACCTCAGCCGTCTCTTTCATTATCTCAAGGCACACGACCTCTTCGACAACACCTTGATCATCTACACCGGCGACCAGGGTTTCTGGCTGGGCGAGAAAGACTTCCAGGACAAGCGCTGGGCCTATGACGAATCCCACCGCATGCCCCTCCTCATCCGCTATCCCAAAGCCATCCCCGCGGGACAACGCAGCGATGCCTTGATCGAAAACATCGATTTTCCCGCTCTCATGCTCGACTACGCGGGCGTGAAAGAGCTGCCCGAGTCCTTCCAGGGACGCTCATTCCGCTCCCTCTGTGAAACCGGGGAAGAGGCGCCCGATTGGAAAACCTCGGTCTACTACCGCTACTGGATGCACATGGCCCATCACGACAACCCGGGAGAGATGGCCATCCGTACCAAGACACACAAACTCATCTTTTTCTACGGATGCGACTACCAGGGAAAAAACCAGACGCCTCCCGGCTGGGAACTCTACGACCTCACCAAAGACCCAAACGAACTCCACAACGTCTACGATGACCCGGCCTACGCCGAGGTTCGCCGTGACTTGAAGGCCCGGTTCGCCCAAATGCGGAAGGAGATCGGCGACGATGGCTCCCACTATCCGAAATGCGAAGCTGTGATCCAGGAGTTCTGGGACGACGACGACGCCGATCGCGCCAAAGCCATCGAGATCTCTCGCGAGTTCAAGCAGCGACGCGAAGCCTCGCTCAACCGGCGCCGGCGAGGGCGTTCCTAGCAAACGCGCGAGCAGCCGAGGCCCTCGGTCACCACCATGAATCGCCGCCGCGCGCTGACCGTCCTTCAGGTCTTCGTCAGCATCGCGTGCCTCCTCTGGCTCTGGCGACAGCCGGAGATCCATAGCGGGCTCCTGCGCGCCGTGGCCCGGGCCGAGCCGTCGTGGATCTTCTGCGGCATTCTCTTGGCCGGCCTTGTCATCGGGCTCGGTATCGTCCGGTGGCAGTTCTTCCTCCGGCTCCAGGGCATCCGCCTCACCTGGGGGGAGAACGCCAAACTGAGCTTCATCGGCGCCTTCTTCAATCTCATCCTCATTGGAACCGTGGGCGGGGACGCGGTGAAGATCCTCTATCTCATGCGCCGTTTTCCTCAACGGCGCAGCCAGGCCGTGGTCAGCATCCTCATGGACCACCTCTGCGGTCTCCCGGCCGTGGTGACAATGTACGGCGTCTTCTGCCTCGCGAGATGGGAATGGCTTTCGACGGCCGAGGGCCTGTCCTCCCAGCTGGCCCTCTTTGCCGGCATCTACCTCGCCGTTTCCGTCGTCGGTATCCTCCTCCTCTTCATCACCGCCGCCTTTGGCCTCACGGAACGAACACCACGGAGGCTGCCTCTGCGACAGCACGCCATCAAGTTTTCCCAGGCGCTCTCGCTCTTTCTCAAACACTGGCCCGTGACCCTGGCCGGCGTGGGCCTTTCTTTTCTCATTCACTGGCTCTACTTCGCCACCTTTCACACCGCCTCCCTGGCAATGAACGCCCACGTCGCCTGGCTCGACATCTTCACCATCATGCCCGTGGTCGACGTCATCACCACGGTCCCGGTTTCCATCTCCGGCATCGGTATCCGGGAAACCCTCTTTGAATCCTTCCTCCACCAGCTCTGCCAGGTACCGCGCGAAATCGGCGTCATGATCTCCCTCCTCGGATTCGGTTTCAGCGTCTTCTGGAGCCTCGCCGGCGGCCTCCTCTTTCCCTTCTACCGGCCCGCATCACCAGACGGCCACGCCGAGACCCTCCGTAGCGTGATCCACCAGGCTCGCGATCTTCCCCCGGAAGAAGACACCAGGAGCAAAAACGGGGACGAGACCACAGATGGAGTTGCCATCTCCCCCAAGCTGCCAGAGCGTTTCCGATCATGAGCCCACTCAGACTGCTCGCCGGGACGCTGGCCATTCTCGGCAGCCTTCCGACCATGGCAGCTCAGGAAATCCGGAGACCGGCGCCCGCATCCGCACCGCCTGTGCTCGGCCGGCCCATCCCGCCGCAGCCCCCCAAACCCGTGGAACGACTGGAACAGCGAGGCTCAACGCGATGGCATGTGCTCCGCAAAGACTACCGCGAATACGTCCGCTTCGAAGATATCAAGGCGTTCTACCAATTCGAAAATCTCGATATCATCGGCGATGAAGTGATCCTCGAGGCACCGCAACACGCCCTATCAATGCGCTTTCTCGCGGGGATGCGCCTCGCACAGTTCAAAACATACACGTGCTTTCTCAGCTTCCCACCGGTCCGCTTTGAAGATCGCCTCTATCTTTCGCGCGTCGATCTCGCGCTACTGCTAGACCCAACCATACGCCCCCCGACGTTGACCCTCGCGGATGGCAAAAAACTCAGCGTCCTCGTCGAGGTCGTGCCCAAGGACGAGCTCGCCGTCGAGGTGGCCCGGCATGTGAAACACGGGCTCGAAGCTTTCGACATGGAGGTCATCACCTCGCTCTCCCGCGAAACCAGCGATGAGACGATCCTGGGAGGCATCCGCCTCCTGGAGCAAGACGAGACCGAGGAACTCCAAACCCTCACTCTCGCGCCTCACGGCACGCCCGTGCACGGGGAAAAGACGGCGCCGGCCAACAGCCCATCGCCCGCGAGAGGAAACAACCAGGACCGGCTCAATATCGCCATGGGAATGGCCCTCCACGCCACCTTGATGGAGAACGTCGACGGCATCCTCGACGGCGGTCTCACCCGCGACCGCATGCGCTTTCTCCGGGAGGCCTCCCGCCCCGCCGTCGCCATCCGCTTGCCCGCCGCCTCCGCGGCCTCGGCCGAAGTCTTCGGTGCCGCCATCGTGCGCGGTCTGCGAAAATTCCGCGATACAGCCTCACGTTAATCGAATCGACTTCGTCCAGACGGTATCCTTAGAGGGCGTCGTCGCCCTGGAAGTCGACTCGATTCCAGCTTGCTTTCGGGAGGGATCGTTTCAAGTAGGGGCATGGCAGACTCTTCCTATCGCATTGCTGTCCTCGCGGGCGACGGCATCGGACCCGAAGTGATGGCGCAGGCGCGTCGCGTCCTCGACGCCGTGGCAAGCGCCAACTCCTTTTCCTTGAACTACGACGAGCAGCCCGTCGGTGGCGCCGCCATCGATGCCGTGGGCAGTGCCCTTCCCAAGGAAACCCTGGCCAGCTGTGAAAAGAGTGACGCCATCCTCTTCGGCTCGGTCGGCGGACCCAAGTGGGAATCTCTCCCGCCCGCCGAACAACCCGAACGGGGTGCCCTCCTCCCCCTGCGGAAACACTTTGGCCTCTTTGCCAATCTCCGGCCCTCCATTTGTTACCCCTCCCTCACACACGCCTCACCCGTGAAGGACGAACTCATCGAGGGCGGTTTCGATGTCCTCTGCGTGCGGGAACTGACCGGCGGACTCTACTTTGGTTCGCCTAAAGGAACACGCGAAGAGAACGGCGAAAAGGTGGCCATCGACACCATGGTCTATCGTGAGAGCGAGATTGAGCGCATCGCCCATGTGGCCTTCACCGCCGCCAAACAACGTGGGAACCGGGTCACCTCGATCGACAAGGCAAACGTCCTGGAGAACGGCATTCTCTGGCGCTCGGTCGTCGAGCGCGTCGCTCAGAGCTATCCCGAAGTGACGCTCGACCACCTCTATGTCGACAATGCTGCCATGCAGCTCATTCGCCGCCCGCGGGAATTCGACGTCGTTCTCGCCGAGAACCTCTTCGGAGACATCCTGAGCGACGAGATGGCCATGATCGCCGGCTCCCTCGGCATGCTCTCCAGCGCCAGTCTCGGCGCCTCCAAGGAGGGCGGCCTCTATTTCGGCATGTATGAACCCAGTGGCGGCACGGCGCCCGACATCGCGGGCCAGGGCATCGCCAACCCCATCGCCCAGATCCTTTCCGGAGCCATGCTCCTGCGCTACTCGCTGGGCCTGGCCGCCGAGGCCACCGCCATCGAAAAAGCCGTACAGGCCACGATCGATGAAGGCGCCCGCACGGGCGACATCTACACAGGGGCTGAGGGCACGCATCAGGTGAACACCGAGGCCATGGGCGACGCCATCTTGCGTCAGTTGGCCAACACTCAAAGTTGAGCTAGGCTCGGCATGCTATGAAGCCCGCCGCCCAGATCGTCCGCACCGCGATCCTCGGTCTCCTCACCGCCATCGTCGTTGTCACCGACACCACCACTGGCTGCAAGCGATGGC
>JANQJH010000629.1 GCA_028281705.1 Verrucomicrobiales bacterium | reverse complement strand
TCGGCAGCCTGGCTGATGGTTTCGAGGTCGGCACTTCCAGTGAAATAAGTCGTGACCCATTCGGCCCACTGCGACTCGAAAGTCGTGGGCAGTGCATTCATCGTATAGTAGGCCTCTCCGGACCAGAGCGGTTCGCCGTCGAGAGATTCAACGGCGGATCCGAGGCGTAAGTGTAGCACGGTTTCGGCGGAGATCCCGGGGATGGTGAGGCGGACACTCCGGCCATCCGGCAGCGCTTGAGCATAGGTGACGTTGAGCACAGGGCCATCCACACGGCCTTCGCCATACTCGTAGGAGGGGTTCGGATAGCTGGACGTCGGGATGGGCAGGTAGTTGCCTGTGTTCTCGAAAACGGACGCTACGACTGGCTTCGTCATCGTCATTAGAAAACCACCCTCGACAGCGCGCAGGGTCTGGATCTCGAAGGCATTCGTTCCGTTTGGCTTGAGGCGCTCGAGGCCAAAGGTGGTTTTCCTCCACTTCCAGTTTCCATCACCGCCGGTGCCGCCGAGATAGAGGGCGCCATCGGGTCCCCATCGCAGGGCGTTGGCCCCACAGGAAAGCCCTTGGGTGAAGCGGAACGCCGCGCCTTGGAAGCGGCCGTTGATCTTTTCAAGAAAGGCGCGCCGGATACCTCCATTGCGATGCTCACCAATGAACATCTGCCCCTTGAACGCCGGGTGCTGGTCGCCGATGAGGACGGGGTCGGTGGGGGAGTTGCACATCTCGTTCTGGCGCAGGTAGACCGCCGGATGTGTGAAGCGGCGCTTCCCTCCGTGATAGGGACTGGCGTAGACGGGCGTTTCGCCCGCATTCCAGTAGACGGACGAATCCCAAAAAGCGCTCGGTTGGTGAAGCGGATTACCCAGTCCTACGGAGGACGACCAGTTGTTGTAGTGGCCGTAGAAGTGTCCCGGCGTGCATTCGTAAAGACTGTTGTCCGGATTCCACGAACCTTGGTTGTCCGTGGCGAAGATCTTGCCCTCAGGCCCGAGCCCGACGCCATTTGGAGTTCGCAGTCCCCCGCAGACATACTCCAACTGACCGACGGTACCGTTCGCCGGATCGATGTTCACCCGGAAGAGCGTGCCGCGATTGGCCGAGTTCGGAGCGTTGATGCCCACGTAGTCGCCGTCGAGCGACGCCGACAGCGCGCCGTAGAGCCAGCCTCCGGAGTGCACCAGACCGAAGGTGAAGTTGTGGAAGTTCTCCGAATACCAACCGGTGGACGGATCGCCGCCGGGAGTGGCCATGACTGGAACGAGATCGCTCTTCTCCCCGACGTCGAAGTAGTCACCGTCATTGTTGAGATCCTCAAGTCGGGAGATCTTTCTGACTTCTGCGACGTAGACCACTTCTCCGACGATACACATTCCGAGAGGTTCGTTGAAGCCACCCGCCACCTCGCGGACCTGCACGCTGGAAACGGTGTTTCCGCTCGCGCCCGTCACGGCGTAAAGCTTGTGGTCCTGGCCTTCCGGGGGTGGGGCACCGCCGCCGAGGTTGGTTGGCGAGAAGGTGGCCTGTAGCACAGTACCGTCTGGAAAGACTCCGATGGCGCCGGTTTCGGGGCGGTAAGGTACGCCGGTGCCAGAAATCAGGACGTTTGGCGGATTGAGAGCGGGATTCCCACCGGCCGCCGAGAAGTCACCGGCGATCGTAAAGAGATCGTAGCCGGGATGCACTGACGTGAGTTCGCCGAACAGCTGTCCTTGTCCGGGGAAGTACACGACCTTGTCTCCGGGGGAAACGATCCGCGTGTAGGTTTCGGTCTTCCAGCCATTCGGATTCGACGCGCCATCGAAAGCGCCGATCGTGGACCACGTTGTCGTCGCGGACGCTTTCCACTCTAGCTTGAGGCATGGGCTTCCCGAACCGTTCCAATACCTAACCAGCACACTGTTCAGGCCGGCCGCCAATTCGAGGCCGCTCGCTTGGGCAGTTGTTGGGGTCGAACGTTCTCCAGCAGTGTTGTCGATCACTGTCGTTCCATTGAGACGCAGGACGGCGCCGTCGTCAGCCGTCAGTCGGAAGTCGTAGGCGCCGGAATTCGTGATCTCGAGCACCCCAATAGCTTCGCAATACAAATGCTCGAGTCGATCGAGCGGTGGAATCGTTCCGAATGCGTAGGCGGCGCCGCCATCGGCGACCCCGTCCTTGTTCGCATCCTTGTAGTCGATGCTGTCGCGTGCCTCGTCGATGTTGGGCGTCTGGTCGCTGCCAAGAGTTGGCATCTCCGTTAGCTCACGATTGGCTTGGAAGACACGGAAGGTAACGCCACCGATCAGCGGGGGCAGCGTGTCGATCGAAATCGGGATGTCGATTGCGGGTGCGCTCTGAGCGTTGCTCGCGATCGTTATCACTGCCGAGGAGAGCCCTGTCGAACCGGGCGTGAAAGTCAGGTTGATATCGCCCGATGCTCCCGGAGCGATACTGGTGGGGAATGTCGCCCCGGAGAATCGGAAACCTGCCGTGCCGCCGAAGGTGACGCCGGTGATGATGAGCGGCTGCGTGGCCCCGGAATTGGTGACGGTTACAGTCCTTTGCACGGGTCCGCCGTTCTGCTCGGTCGGTTGGAGTTGCACGAGCGTTGGCGGCAGCAATTCCGGATCGCCGTTTCCCGGCATGATCGGATAACTGTAGGGTTGCAGGTCCGAGGGCTTCACCCCGGCGACCGCACCTTCGAAGGCGAATGGACTCGGTGTGTAGGGACCCACAAAGGAGACATCGAGGGTGGAGGTAATTTGGTTCTCAAGACCGACCGCCCAGAGGATGCCGTTGATCAAAAGCCGCCGGTAGTCGGTATCGAGGATGTCTTGCGAGGCGCCTTGGCTGCTGTAGAAAACGCGACCGCTCGCGCCGCTGTCGGAAAGATAGGTTCGGATCCAGGTGTTCGGTACCGGCGGCTTCGATGGGTCTGCGCCAGAATTCGGATCCATCGTGAGAAGCGGCTGGCTTCGTGTCAGCACGGTGAAGTCCGGACGCATCGTGCCGCCGTAGGCTCCGGCATAGCAGTAGGCGTTGTTGCCGACTCCGCGCAGGATCGGGTGCGCGCTCTGCGACGGCTCGAGCTTGATCCGCGTCGCCTGTTCGTTGTTGCCCCCGTAGTGCAGCTGGTCCTCCCAATTATTCCCCAGCACGTAGCGTCCGAAGCCGCCGTCCCAACCTGTTGCTGCGGTGGCGTCGTTGTGATACTTCGCATACGCACCGTCCGTCGTGAAGCCGTGGGAAGCGGTCCGGAGTCCGACCACCGGCTTCCCGAGATCGAGATAAGCCTCGATATTCGCCATTTGCTCATCGGATGGATTGGCGAATCGAGTCCCGATGATCATCAGATCGGCATCTGCGAGTTTCTCGAGGCCGGGAATGTTCGAACCGCCGGCCTCGATGTTCCCAGCCGGGTCGAGCCCAAAGAGCACGGAGCATTTGAATCCGTGTCGCGCGGCGAGGATTCGCGCCAGTGCGGGGAGGGTTTCCTCGGAACGGTACTCGTGGTCGCTCGAGACAAAGACGAGGTGCATTCCATCCCCGACTCCGGAGGTCCCTTCGTAGACGAGGGAGTTGACTGGAGGCGCGGGATTGCCTCCGCCCCCGATGCCCGTGCTTCCATCGACGTTGATGCGCATCTCGGCGAATCCGATGAACTCGTTCGCACCCCACGTGGTATTCACCGTGATGACGACATAGCGTGCCTGCACGCCACCGAAGTCCGGCCCCGGAGAGCCGGCATATGAACTGGATCCGGTAGCGCGTTGCAATTCGAAGGTCCCGAGAGACTGCCAATCCGTTCCGTTCGCAGAGTGCTGAACGGTGATCGAGCGTAGCCCTCGATCCGTGAGTTCCGTTCCCTCGTTGGAGTTCCAGAAGTGCGAGTATCCCAAACTGTAGACGTGACCAAGGTCGTACTGAATCCACCAGCTTTCCGGTCCGTCGAGCGGGTGATTGTCTTCAGGAGCGATCCCAAGCCATCCGTCATCCCAGACGGTCCCGTGGAAGATTCCGCTGAGTCCCGAGCCATCGACCGTCTTTGATCCGGTAGCGGTTTCGTCGTTGTCGCTGGCCGTGACAACGATATCTGCATTGTGGCCAGCTCCGACGTAGTCAGCGTAGGGAGTCTGGGCGGACGCACCGACATGGGCCATTGCGGTCAGGGCTGCGGTCAGAACAGGGAGGTGGGGGAACGTGATTTTTGTCATTGCCAGTATAGTGTTATCCCTCACCAACGCCGAATGCGCGGGTTTTATTGCGATCGATCCGAAGAAAAGTTCGCGACGAAATTTTTTGGGGTTTCCTCGCAATAATTGTGCCGGACGTGCGTTAGAGCGGCGTGACCCCCGTGGAAGATTCCCCACTGATCCGCAGATTCTGCTTGGACGGCGACATCCGTGCCGAAGCCGAGCTGCTGGGGAAATACGAGCGGGCTCTATACAACTACCTCTTGCAGATGCTCAGTCACCGACAGGATTGCGAAGACACGCCCGCGTAAATCTTCTCACCGCGTTTGAAAGCGGCATCATCCCAAGCGGTGATGATGCTAGCGTGGTCCACTTTTGCTAGGGACGTACCGTAATGTTCGCAAATCTCACCTGACTGCTGTCGGCTTGAAGGCGTAGTGGACCACCAACAGCAACCTCCCTCTCTTCTGCTCCCTGTTCCTCAGACTTTTCGTTGTCCTCGTCCTCAGATTCTTCATTCTCTTCCTCCAGATGCTCTTCATTTCGACCCCACGAGACCACCGGTTCGGCCCCTTCGATAGTCTCGCCAGGTGCTCGTTTGATGTCTTGATCGCTCAGAGCCTTGGGAAGAATTGGAAACTCGAAATCTGGCCGTCAAAGCGCCGCGCTTCGCCTTCAGGGAATTTGTTAGACCCTGCTGCCACGCGAATCACGCTAACATCGTTGTCAGGAGAAATGAACTCTTGCTCTAGCATCTTCTCGCCATCGCGATGGGATTTGTACTCGGCCTCGCCATGGATCATGAGGATCTTTTTCGGCGCATTGACCGCGAGGCAGATACTTGGCGCGAGAGCGAAAGCAAAAGGAACGAAGGTCGAGAGATGCCTTCTCATGCGAGTCGGTGGAAGGCGTGTAAGAGATTTCAAGGGTGCAGTGGCGTGAAGTTAGTTGTCTCGACCGAGAAAATAGTTGAGGTCTTCTTGGATATTCTTTTCGCGGTTCTTTTCCTCGTCGGAAAGGTGTTCCTTGAGATCCTTGAGTTCTTCCTCCAGAGCTTTGATGTGACCTTTGTTCATGGACAGGTAGAGGTCGAATTGTTTCTCCAGAACACCACGGAGTTTGTCTGTCTGCTTCTTCCGCATATCCGCGTCGGTGGCGGCGTGGACTTCCTTGGCGATGGCGCGGGCATCGAATTCCATCTTGCGGACTTGGAGGAGGATGTCCCCTAGTTCGGGCTTCAAGTGATCCAGGGCCTGGTAATGTTGCCAGAGATCTTGGGCATCTTCTAGACGCTCGTCATACTCCTCGGGATCACCCGTCTTCACTTCTTGTATATATGCGAGCATGCGCGGAAATTTGGATTCAAGGAATTCAGTTAGGCTGCTCGCTGCCTCCCTGTCGGTGGCAACTGCTACCATAGCGAAGACGACGAGGCCAAAGGCAAGGTAAAATGGGCGGAACGGCTTCATATTGGGACGGGTTAGCGGTTCATATCACGCCGGTGCAGGCTGCGCCTAGCCAACATGATCTGGGTATGGAGGTCGTAAAAACGGGCATCTATGGCTCGCTGTCGGGTTTGGCTGGCAACCTCGGTTGCAGGAGATGGAGCGGGGACATGGGCGAAGGCGGGAGCGTGATCCGCCGGTGTGGAGTTGTGCGTCCTCCAAAGCATCAACCCAACGAGAAGGCCGAGGACCAGAGCGGTTCCCGCCCATGGAAGCCACTGCAGTTGGGGACCGACAGCGGAAGCTCCGTCGTTCCCATCCAGTTGCAGAGCGGCTTGCAGCTCCTTGAGAAAGGCCAATTCCTCCCGGCTGCTGGCATCGCTGGCCAGGAGTCTTTCCGCACGGGCGGTTTCTTCCTGGCTCAACTCGCCACTCGAGTAGAGAAGGATGAGATCATTCTTTTGGTCAGCGTTCATAATTGGGGTGACGGGTTTCCTCTATCAGCTTTTTCAGGCGCCTCGTGGCATTGCGCATGCGGCCCAGGACGGTGTTGAGAGGCGCCTCGGTTCGTTCGGCGATCTCGCGGAATTTCAGTTCAGATTGCGTGCGCAGGAGAATAACCTCACGTTCAACCTCGGGAAGTTGATCAATGTAGGCTCGGAGTAGGCCGAGATCATCCTGCTTGATGAGGGGTTGATAAGGTGGCTCCACGGGAGCGGGCACCTTGTCAAGGGCCTTCTCGCCCACTTCCGTCCGGGGGCGTTGGGCGCGACTCCGGATGACGTTGGTCACCTCGTGCCGAGCAATTTGGAAGAGCCACCCCTTGAACGATCCCCGTCCGGCATAGCCGCCAATGCCCCGAATGACCCGCAGGCAAAGGGTCTGAAAGGCGTCCTCCGCGTCTTCCCTTACGCTCAAGCGTTGCCGGAAGAAGCGTTTAAGCGAGGATTCGTACCCTCGCAACAATTGCTGGGCGGCATCCATGTTACCAGATTGGGCAAGGCTAATGAGTTCGGAATCGTCCACGGGCTCTCCTACCAGATAAAGACGGTTGCCGACGCAGATTATTGTGCGGGAGGGAGTAATTCTCATACTGGCCATACACTTCTGGATCCGGCCCTAGAAATTAGCATTTTTTTTGTCCTCCCAACAATAACTCGCTTTCCTAGCCGTCTCTTCTGAAAAGTCGGTAGGTATGAACTGTAATCGCCGCCATCTCCTCGGTACGGCTGCGGGCGCTGGTCGAGCAGCGTCGTGCTCGACCTTCTCCCCGGGTGGAGAACGGCCTCATCCCATCACCGAAACGCATTGGCACCTCTGGGACCTGGATATGTTCACGTTGTCTTGGGTGGCGTCCAAGCCCGAGGTCCTGAAGCGAGGCTATGTGACCAGCGACTACCTTGATGCCACTCGGGGTCTCTATGTGCAGCGAAAGCTCTTCCACGATACGCCCTTCGCTATTACGGGCTCACCTGATTCTCTGCGATCTTCAGCCCCACCCTGCGAATGAACAAACCCCTTCACATCGCCTCCATCCTCCTCTGCCTCCTCCATGCGATTGGCCTCTCCAACCGCCTCGGAGCAGGAATCGTCATCAGCGAGTTCATGGCCGCCAACCGGACAACGCTGCAAGATGAAGACGGTGATTTCGAAGATTGGATCGAGTTGCACTTGTCTGCAGGTAATGAAGCGACGGTATCTCTTGGAGGACTCTATCTAACGGATGACCCTGAAAATCTGACCAAATGGGCATTGCCCAACGTTGGTCTAGAGCCAGGCGAATTTCGTATTGTCTTCGCATCTAACAAAAACCGCGCTGAACCTGAGGCTGAATGGCACACAAACTTTCGTTTGGCGGCCGGGGGTGAAGTCTTGGTTTTGACTGACGGAGCGGAAGTGATCGATGGATGGTCCGAACCTTACCCGATCCAAGTACCCGATACGTCATTTAACGATTCAGATGGATTCATGGGACGGCCGACCCCAGGTTCGCCAAACGACACGAGCCTTGGAAAGCCGGTGGAGCCGGTGACGTTTTCGCAATCGAGTCAGGTGTTCAATGGAACACTCACGGTGGAACTCATGAGTGAAACACCCGATGTCGAGATCCTCTACGCTATCAATGGGCTCCGACCCTCTTTGTTCAATTCTGCCCGGTATGAAGGTCCCATCGAAATTGCCGAAAGCACCTTCATCACGGCAGTCGCCAAGAAAGCAGGGCAACCAGATAGTCCGTTGACGATCGCTTCGTATGTGCATCTCGACGCCGACCTAGCCGAATTTGAATCGAATCTTCCGTTAGTCATTCTCGACAGTCATGGCAGCGGACCTCCAGCGACGAATGATTACCAACGCTTTTCTCTAACCGTGCGTGAGTCGGACTCAGGCATGACTACGATTCTAGGGGAAACGGTAGTATCGGAGAACTCGCAGTTGCGAATCCGGGGACAGAGTTCAGCCGGATTTGCTAAGAAACAGTACCGTCTCGAAATTTTGGATTCACATGAGGAAGAGAGAGCTATTCCTTTGTTAGGCTTGCCACGAGAAAGTGATTGGGTGTTGGGTGCGCCTTATGCGGACGAAGCCTTGATTCGTAATGCGCTTGTCTACGAGTTGGGAAGGGAGATAGGCATTGCCGCGCCCAGGACAGCTTATTGTGAAGTGTTTCTCAAGACCGGCGATGGAAGTTTGAGCATGTCCGACTATCAGGGCGTCTATGTGCTAACCGAAGCAATTGAAGTGGCAAACAATCGCCTCGATCTGGCGAGGTTAACACCAGCGGACACGAGCGAAGACCGCATTTCCGGAGGTTATATCATCCGGCATGAAGCTGGTGTTTCCGAAGCGCCTCGCATTCAAGGTAACTGGCAACATCTTGAGATCATGGAGCCTCAAGAAATCAGCGAGGCGCAGATCACTTGGATCAGCAGTTATGTGAATGCCTTTGATCAGGTCTTGCGATCCGAACAAGTGCGCGACCCGGCTGAAGGGTACGCGAAGTACATTGATGTCGATTCCTTCATTCACAGTCTCATCATCAACGAATTTGCGCGCGAGCAGGATGCCTATGTGCGTAGCGCCTATTGGCACAAGGACCGCTACGGCAAACTTGTTAGTGGACCCTTGTGGGATTACAACCTCAGCTTTGGCGTGTCTTGCTGCTTTGATTCCCACGCGATCGAGGACTGGCAATATGAGCACACTTACAATCGTCGAGGAGAAGAGTCCTCACGTGATCTCTTTGATTGGAACGCACCGCTCCTGGCAGATCCGGATTTCTGGCAAGGTCTCAAAGATCGTTATTTCGAACTAAGGCAAACAATCTTAAACGCGGATCAATTCGCTGCTCGCGTTGACCGGCATGCGTCTTTGGTAGGAAACCAAGGTGCCATCGAAAGCCCAGCCCATCGCAATCACGACCGATGGAATACGCTAGGCAGGCAAACAACAGGTTTTCAAAGTAGCCTTTACGACTTTAGGGAAGAGCCGTTTCGCGCTCTTACCGATCGACCGGGAATCATTTACGACACCTGGGAACAGCACATTGATCATATCAAAATTTGGGCCGATTTGCGTTTGCAGTGGATGGATGAGGATTGGATTCATCCGCGACCGCCCAAGATTGATCCTGCGCCTGGCGCCTTTCAGGAAGCGATCGAAATCTTGCAACGACCCGCTAGTATCTTCAACAAAGGATCCGTTTACTTCACCCTTGATGGGACCGACCCTCGGGCGCCAGGTGGTGAGCCTGCTGAGGGTGCCCTAACAGAAAATCCGACTAGACTCATATCATCCGGGACGCTGACATCGCGCTTTCGACTGTCTCTCGAAGGGGATTGGAGCCCGACGTTGGTGGGCCGCTATCGCGTCGGTGAGGTGATCCCAAGTGCAGACAATTTGGTACTAACAGAGATCATGTATCACCCCGAAGACCCGTCAGAAGCTGAGCTTATGGCCTTACCTGAAGTGACGGATGAGGATTTCGAGTACTTGGAAATTGCCAATGTCAGCGATCAAACCGTCGATTTAATAGGGCTGACCTTTGAGGGCGAGATCGAGGTTTCGTTGGCAAGGGCTGGCACGCTCAGTCTGGCGCCCGGGGCTGCAGCCGTGTTGGTTCGCAACGAAGAAGCTTTCCGGCTGCGGTATGGAGAAAGCGCTCGCATGCTGGCCACGTTTCCGGAAAATCGGCTCAATAATGCAGGCGGAGCGATTCGTCTGCGAGGATTTGATGCCGATCTCATATTTGAATTGCGTTATGCTGATTCCGGTGAGTGGCCGGAGGCCGCCGATGGTACCGGTCAGGCGTTGACGCTAATCGAAATCCGTGGCGGCCTCGATCTTGAGGACGCCTCTCACTGGAAGGCTGAAAGCCCCAGTCCAGGAGCGGTAAACGATACTGAGACCGAAGGCGAAAGGTTGGATCCCATCGATTTCACGGTGGATCGCAGTACGGGGCAACTGAGTTTGCGTGCTGTTCCACAATCCCGTTATCAATTAGAACGCTCCATGGATCTGCAGCATTGGTCTCCAGAAGGAGAGGAAGTGTTAGCGAATGATAAATCGGATACGACAGTGTCCTTCGAAATCGATACGGCTGAAGCCAAATCAGCCTTCTATAGAGTACTACGAAAATAGGGCAGTCTTATCCAAACAAACCCACCAAACCATGCAGTTTAACCCTGAGAAACCCTAAGAGCTATGAGAATTGCTATCTACCTGATTCTATTTCTGCTACCAATCCGACTCACATCCGCCCAGGATTTGGCCAGCAAGACGGAGGCTCTTCGAGGTTACTGGCGTTTTGATGAAGGTAGTGGCGCCACCACCGCTGACCTTTCGACTAACGGCTTTACAGGGATGCTCGAAAGCGCTTCTTGGGTCACCGATGATCCTGACAGAGGTACGGTTCTCGAGTTTGATGGCGACGCTTGGATTGCGACTGGTGAGTCTGTGGCCGAACTTGGCGATGATGACTTTACTTATTCTGCGTGGATCAAGACAGAGGAACCTGGCAGCGGAATCATCAGCAAGCAGAGCGATGACGAGGATTGGACGGAGGCAGAAAAGAAGTTTTATGTATCCCCGGGTGAAGATGGCGACGACGGAGGCGGTGCGGAGAGCGGTGGGCTAAGCATGGTCGGTTGGGGGGGAGATTGGGTGGCTGCCGGGGCGGATGCGCCTAATGTTGCTGATGGTGAATGGCACCACGTGGCTCTCACATTTTCCCGGGACGACGTTGGAGCCGAACCTGGAAAGATCTATGTAGACGGAGAAGAGGTTCCTAGTTACGCCAATCAGGGATTCAACGGACTAGCGGACAATCCAGACGATCAAGTTTACATCGGTCGGACGCCGGGTGGTGAGGGTGTGGTGAACTTCATTGGTCAGATCGATGAGGTCGCTATCTGGCAGACCGTTCTGACTGCGGAGGATATTGCGCTGCTCGCCGCGGGAGCGTCGGCGATTCCGGCTGCAGAGGGCGATAACGACGGTGATTTCCTGCCGGATGAATGGGAGCAAGCGAACTTTGGGAATTTGTCAGCTACAGCAGTGGGTGATCCGGATGAAGATGGTCTCAACAATCTCCGTGAACTGGAACTAGATACCGATCCTAACAAAGCGGATACGGACGACGATGGCGCCAATGATGGAGACGAAGTGGCGTTTCGAACCGATCCCAAAAACCCTAACGATACACCCGCCCCGAATACCGTTTTGTATACGGGGAGTGGTGAGGCCTGGGATACGAGTGAGGCCTGGAGTGATGGCAATCCTCCAAGTGCGAGCAATCACTATGTGGTTGCTCGCGGTGAACTACTGAGTTCTGAAGGGCCGAGCCCGGTCTTTCCTGGAGATTCATTGACATTGTTAGAAGGAGGAACACTCTCGCTAGGACATGCGAAGGGTACAGCGGCGGAAATCGGTGATTTGCAGTGGAACGGTGGCAGTCTTGCAAGTGAAGACGAACACCGCGCTCTATCGGGAAAGGTGACGGTGGGCGCAGATTCAATAGTGGCCCTTGGAAGCGATGATGATCTCTTCGAGATTCGTGGTCAGCTATCGGGTAATGGCACGATCACCATTCAACAAGAGTTTGCCGAGAATCCAGGAGACCGGGGTGCTGTATGGCTTTCTGGGACTAACAATGTTTTTTCGGGAAATTGGATCGTGCAAGGTGGCGTGCTGCGAGCGATCACACCTGGTTCGTTGGGGATGGGAGATGTGACGCTCGCCAATGGCACGTTAGATCTTGATTATAACCTTTTTGCTAGAGAGAGTGTGCTGCGTTTGGACAATGAGAATATTCGTGTGGTACTCGATCAGGATATTGCGTTTGCAGAAGTCTTCTTTGGGAATTTCGCGGTGCCCGCTGGCACGTATGAGTGGGTGGACTTGGCCAATGATTTGGATGCAGAAGAGCAGTTCATTGATGGTGGTGGCCGCCTGATCGTTGGCGGCGAGGACGCGGACGCCGATGGCTTGCTCGATTCCTGGGAAAGGGAGGTTTTCGGTGATCTTAGTAAGGATGGAACTGACGATGATGATAGTGACGGGTTGGAGGCTAGTGCCGAGTTTGCCGCGGGAAGCAATCCGACCAAGGAAGACTCCGACGACGATGGATTGTCAGATGGTCAAGAAGTCAGTGAAGCCAATTCCGACCCAGGCAAGGCGGACACCGATGATGACGGGCTTAGCGATCAAGCAGAGTTTGAGATCCATGAAACAAATCCTCGCCTAGCAGATTCCGATGGTGATAGTCTAACAGATCGTGAGGAAGTGGAAACGCATCTAACCAATCCTAACGAGAGCGATACCGACGGGGACGGTTTCTCGGATGGTACGGAGATCGCAGCGAACTCAAACCCTAACAACGCTGAGGATGAACCGAAAGGACTCGATTATCAGCGGGAAACCCTGGTCGCTTACTTCCCATTCAGTGAAGGTAGCGGGAACGTGACGGAGGGTTTCTCCGATCAGAAGATCATTGGGGAACTGGTCGATACCGAATGGGTGGCGGATCCGGAGCGTGGGGCGGTCTTGGAATTTGGTGGCGAGGCCTGGGTCGCAACAAACAGTGAAATTGGCCAATTTGGTGAGGGTGATTTCACCTATACGGCATGGATCAAGACGGATGAGCCCGGTGGCGTCATCGTTTCCAAACAGAACGACGACAACCTCTGGGCGGAAGCGGAAAAGAAGTTCTATGTGTCTCCAGGGCCTCCTGATGAAGCAGGAATCGAAGGCAATATCGCAATGGTAGGCTGGGGGGCGGATTGGGTTGCCGCCGATGGTGCGCCTGTGGACGACGGGGAGTGGCATCACGTGGCCCTAACATGGCAATTTGAAGGCGAGGAAGAGATGCCAGGAAAGATCTACATTGATGGCGCGGAAGTAGCACAGTATGCGGACAATAGTTTCAATGGCTTGGCCGACAATGAAGGCGATCTGGTCTTCATCGGCCGTACGCCTGGGGGTGAAGGAACCAGTCATTTCGTGGGGCGTATCGATGATGTGGCATTATGGAACAGCGCGTTGCCGGCTGGTGATATCGCCTTGTTAGCAGCGGGGATTGATGCCGTGACCATTGAGGGAGAGTCGGATACGGATAAAGACGGATTGTTAGACTTTTGGGAAACGCAGTTCTTCGGTTCTCTTGCTGAAACAAGTGAAAGTGATCCTGACGAAGATGACTTGAGCAACGAAGAAGAGCTTCTCGCGGGAACGGATCCTACGAAGGCAGATACCGATGCCGACGGGCTCACGGACGGCGACGAAGTCCATGAGTTCGAAACCAAGCCGAACAAGGCCGATAGCGATGGCGACGGGCTCACGGACTTTGAAGAAGTGGACGAATATGAGACCGATCCGTTAGAGCCAGATACCGATGGCGATGGGGTAGATGATAGGATGGAGATTGCGGCAGAAACTGATCCCGACGATCCTAACGTGTTTCCGGTTGGTTTGGCGCGTGTCTTAGGCGATTTGCGCGGCTATTGGAACTTCAATGAAGCTGCGGGGACCACCGTTGCGGATGGGTCGGCCAATGGCCACGATGGCACCTTGATGGGTGCGCAATGGGCGGCGGATGAGGGGGACCGATCCAGTGTCTTAGAGTTTGATGGCGAATCGTGGGTGGGCTTCGACGAATTCGTGGCCGAATTGGGAAATTCCGATTTCACTTACTCAGCTTGGGTCAAAACGCAAGAGCCTGGTGGAGTGATTGTTAGCAAACAGAATGACAATGAGGAATGGGAAGAGGCAGAGAAGAAGTTCTACATTTCACCGGGTATTGATGGCGGCGACGAAGTCGAAGGGATTCAACCCGGCAATGTCTCCACTGCCGGTTGGGGAACGGATTGGATCGCGGCGGGGCCGGATACGCCCAACGTTGCCGATGGTGAGTGGCATCACTTGGCTCTCACATTTGATCTAGACGCTGTGGACGATGATCCAGGACGTATCTACGTTGATGGTGAAGAAGTCGAAGAATATGCAGCGCAAGGCTACAACGGTTTGGCCGATAATAGCACTGATAGTCTCTATATTGGTCGAACTCCGGGTGGAGAGGGAACTTCTAATTTCCTCGGACAGATTGACGAAGTAGCGATTTGGAACGCCGTTCTTTCACCTAGCGAAATTGGAGCCCTAGCTGACGGGGCGACGCCCTTTGACGGCGGTGTCTTCGAAGCCACTCCTCCCGTGGGTCATTGGCCTTTTGATGAGGGCGAGGGAACGACAACCGAAGATGTTTCAGATGGAGGGCACGATGGAACGTTAGTCAACGCAGAATGGGTTGATGACTCTGACAGAGGTGCCGTGCTTTCGTTCAGTGGCGACGCTTGGGTAGCCACGGGTCATGGCATTACCGAACTCGGTGATGCCGATTTCACCTATTCAGCTTGGATCAAAACCGATCAGGCAGGTGTGGCGATCGTGAGCAAACAAAGTGATGACGACGAGTGGGAGGAAGCAGAAAAGAAATTCTACATTTCTCCGGGTGACGAAGAAGGTCCAGAGGGCGAACCCCTCGATGAGGGTGGTTCTCCGGCGGGTGCCCTCTCCATGGTGGGCTGGGGTGCTGATTGGGTGGCTGCCGGTGAATCAGAGGCCAACGACGGCGAGTGGCACCATGTGGCTCTCACATTTCGGCGAGACCTAGTGGAATCGGATCCCGGCCGGATCTATGTCGACGGTGAGGAAATTGGTGAGTATGCTAACCAAGGCTTCAATGGTCTAGCAGACAACCCAGGAGATCTCGTATACATCGGGCGCACGCCAGGAGGTGAGAGCACCGCAAATTTTGTGGGTTTGATAGATGATGTAGCCATTTGGGACCGCGCCTTGACCGCGGACGAAATTCGTGCCCTAGCAGAGCCCGGGGATAGCGGCGAGCTCACTCCATTGGAGTTGGCTGGGTATTGGCCATTTGAAGAGGGCACGGGTGACACCACTGTCGATGTCTCGTCAGGAGGGCACGATGGCGCGTTGGTGGGTGCACAATGGTCGCAAGATCCGGATCGAGGCGCTGTATTGGCCTTTGATGGAGAGGCTTGGGTTGCCACCAATAATGGTATTGCTGAATTGGGTTCGGATAGCTTCAGTTACTCCGCTTGGATTAAAACCGGTCAGGCGGGAGTGGCGATTGTGAGCAAACAGAGTGATGACGACGAGTGGGAGGAAGCAGAAAAGAAATTCTACATTTCTCCAGGTGACGATGAAGGACCGGAAGGCGAACCACTCGACGAGGGCGGCGCCCCAGTGGGCGCACTCTCTATGGTTGGTTGGGGCGCCGATTGGGTCTCTGCCGGCGAGCCCATCGTGACGGACAACGAATGGCATCATGTCGTTCTTACCGTCGATCATCGCTTCATCGAAGACGATCCAGGACGCATCTACGTAGATGGGATCGAAGTAGGAAGTTATGCCAACCAAGGTTTCAACGGCTTGGCCGACAATGAAGAGGACCTCGTCTACATTGGGCGAACCCCCGGCGGCGAAAGTACTGAGAACTATGTGGGAATGATAGATGATGTGTCTATATGGCAGGGCGTCCTCTCTCCCGCTCAAGTCGCCCAATTGGCGGCCGGTACAAATCCTGCCGATATTCCGACAGACGGACCTCTACGCGGCGCAGGATTTGTTATTGAGGACGTCGTACGCACCGAAGCTGGAACGGTGTCGCTGAATTGGCCCACGGAGCCAGGAGTTCGCTATGCGGTTGAGTATTCCACGACCTTGGAGGGCGATTGGCAAACGGTAGCCACTATCGACGGTGACGGAGACATGATGAACTTTGTCGACGACGAAACAGCTCGCATTGATGCGGACCAAGGCTACTATCGGATCGCTGTCCTAGAGTGATGCGCCGACGTATTTGCCTGGTAGAGGCGCTCATCTTGACCGCCTGCAGTCAAATGCCGACGCATCTTCATAGTAAGGATGTTAGCCAGTTGGGCAAACACTGCTCACTCGCTTACCTAGCGAGCCTGATCAAACCCTATTCTCACAATTGCTAGTGTGCCGTCAGAGAAAATCGTTATAAAAATATCTGGCTATTTAACTGAATCGTTAAACGAATTTTTTCTGGCGGCACACTAGCAGTCTTTTTTGGTTGGGTTGTTGTGGTATAGTGATAAGGATCTACATTGTTGTCGCGAATGAGTTCTTTAAGCGAAGCCGGATCTGCTTTTCGGTCTCGATGATCAAGAGCAACACCACGCCGATGCTGACGATGATCATCCCGTCTAGCAGAGGCAGGGGCGCGGTTTCAAAAATGCGCTGTAGTGGCGGCAGGTAGGTGATGGCGAACTGGGCGATGGTAACCGTCGCTACAGTTGCCCAAATCATCTTGGTTCCCCTAACCAGCTTCCAAGTGAACGACGTTCCGTAGATGTTCCGGATGAAGAACAGGTGGAAGATCTCCATGACCACCAGCGTATTGAGCGCGATC
>JANQJH010000586.1 GCA_028281705.1 Verrucomicrobiales bacterium | reverse complement strand
TCCAAATGGGGTAGGGCATGACCCGGCCCCGATCAAAATCGTCCTCTGCCGTCGAGGCTTCCTCGCCCCAGGCACTGACGGATTCTCTGAGAGAGCCATACTTTTTCACCAACCAGGCACCAAAGAGATCACCCAGAGCGCGGCGCTGGTCACTCTTGATCGACGATTCCGTCCAAAACAGGAGGCTGTCTTCGTTCTGGATCTGGAAGATTGCCAGTGCGGGATCCTTGGCCAATGGAATCCCCGTGTGGGGATTGGGTTCCGTGAGCAGCTTCCGCAACCAGATTTTGTAGGCGGCCTGCAATTCCGGATCAAAGAAGAGCAAGCCTGTCAAGTTAGACCCGCCGGCATCCTTGAGCCCCCAGTCTGGCTGAGGCTTCACGCTCACCGCCCAGTAGGGCGAAAGAGTGACGTAGATGCCCTCCTTCTTCATCGCGGCCACCAGGCGCCAGACCGCTTCGATGTCGTCCCGATTGACATCGGTGAGCTTCGATCCCCGCCCTGGTGCCAGATGCCCGTGATGCCGGACCATGTTTACGCCGCGCTTAGCCAACCATCGAGCATGCTCCTCGACCTTTGTCAGGTCACCTCGATGATGTACCGTGGTATTGACCGCCCAAAATCGAATGGGCTTCCCCGAGCCGTCGACAAAGTCGGCCCCATCCACCGAGCGAGCCACGCGGCCGTTCTTTCCCGCCGGCCTCTCGTTGAGGTCCCGCAAATCCAAGAGAGAATCCGGCGAAAACCGGTCCCGCTCGGGTTCAAAAGCCCAGGTTCCCGCATCGGCCAAGCCCGTTTTCTCCCCCGGCTTGCGACGGCCCTGCGGGAAGAACGGCTCACGGCTGAGGACAAAACAATCCAGGCCGCCATGATGGCGATTCCGGCTTTCAAACCGTACCTCGAGCGTGTTCGAGCCCTCTCGCAAGGTCAACGGCTTCCCCTTGACCCAGGCGATGAAACGCATGTCCGGCTTGCCATCGCTCGCGATGTTCAGCTGCTGTTCCCTCTTTTCAAGGGGGAGGCGCTCCCAATTCCCGTCGTTGATGCGCAGACCAATCGCCGCGCCGGCGATCGGATTGACGCGCATCCAGAACTCATGCGCCCCGGCTAACTTCGACCGAAAATCATAGCGCGCCACCGGCATCTCGCCCTCGGCGAAATGCGAGAGCCAGGCACCACCGGACAGTTCCGGCTTCTTCACCGAATCGTACCAGCCGTGCCCCTCCATGGAACTCGACTGTGCCGCTTCACCTTCGATCCAAATCAAATCATCGGCGCCGAAGACCCCGCGAGGGGGAGAAAGAAGCCCTCCCACTACTAACGCTAGCCAAACAACGGAATACTTCATCGCTATTTGGTCGAAAGAAACTTGAGAAGATCGATCACCTCTTTCTCCTCCAGCGTGTCTAACAAGCCCGCCGGCATCATACTTACCTCGAGCACCTCACGTTTTTCGATCGCGGCCTTGGGGACATCGACACTCTCCGTGACCGTCCGAAAGGTGAGCGTTTCCGCCGTCTCGCCCGTCGGCATCCCGCTGACGACCGTGCCGTCTTTCTTCGTTACCACATTGAGTTGGAAGTTCTCCCCCACCACGGCATTCGGATCGATAATATTCTCCAGAAAGTAATCGACTCCATTCGTCCAAGACCCCGTGAGATCCGGCCCCATACTCGTTCCGGAACCATTCATCACATGACAACTAGCGCACAACTTGGTGTAGACCGCCAGCCCATCGGCCTTTCCGTGGGCCCACAGCGGGGCCTCGCGATAGAGCTTGCCATACTTCGCCATGGCCGCTTTCGCGGAAACGCTAGTCTCCGCCACGCGCCCCCAGACCTCGAGGAGCATGGCGTCGACCTGCTTGTTCGCGAGATTCTGCATTTGGCGGACATGGAGCGAGGTCAGCACCTTGCGATCGAGCCCCCCACCCTTGATGGCCGAGAGCAACGCCCGCGCCGGCACGGGCTGTGAAGCCAGGGCCATGAGCGCGTTGTTGAGATCGACCCCTTCCAAGTTGGGCACCTGGGCCAAGACCGCAGCCGCCACGTCCTCGTCATTGAATCGGCCCATGAGGGGCAGGACCGACGACCGGAAGGCGGGCGCCTTGAGCAAGGTGACGAGTTCCCTGGCACATTCCGTATCCCCGCTCGCCTTGAGAAACTGCAGGGCCTCTTTCCGTTTCGCCATGGGAGCCCCTTCGTCCACCACCGTGCTTCGCATCGCAGCCAAAACCGTGGCGTCCCCAAAGATCCCGCCCAAGCGATCGAGAAAGGCCTCGGTGTGTGGTCCACGCGCCTTCGCCGCCACCGCGGCCCAGCACCGTGGCGCCGGAAGCGGTGTCGTGCTTGGGAGAGCCTCCACCATGAGTTCGAGTACGCGTTTCCTCCGGGCCGTCTCCGCGCCGTCAAGTTCGGCCACCAACAAATCACGCCCCGCGGCATTCTTGCTCAGGTACCAAATCAAGGAATCGGCCAGCACTGGCATGGGTGTCGTCCGGGCCAAGGCCAAACTGCGCGCGGGATCATCCGAGACTACCGGGGCGAGGCCATACCAGATCAGCTTGGGAAGATACACGTCGTCCCGGTCCTCTTCCTTGCCCGCCAAAATCTCCGCCAGGGCCCACCGCGTATCGTTCTCCAGTCGAGCCAGGACGGAGGCCAGGGCCAATCGCACCATGGACGAAGAATCCGTGCGCGCCATTTCGAGCAAACGTGAGACCGGGAGATCGTTTCCATCACCGCTCAGCGTCACGGCCCAGGCGCGCACCTCTTCCGCCTCGTGCGCAAAGGCACTCTCCGGAGGAGCAGCCTCCGTTACGAGGTGACGCGCCCACATGAGGCGAAGAAACGCCGGCGGGCTCTCTGCGCCGGTTAGCGCCCGATCAATCGTCGGCAGCACCGCCTCATCCGCACGTTCCTGCAACAGCCGCCGTGCCGTGCGGGACAACCATTCATCACGATCCGTTACCAGGGAAACCAACTCGGCAGTGGTCTTCCCTCCGAGATCGACGTTGGCAGGTTTGTAAGTGTCAGCCCAGACCATGCGATAGAGCCGTCCGTTCGAACGGTCCCAACTCTCGACGTTGTTCGTGTGACAGTGCTGTTTGTCCACCCAATCAATCATGTAGACCGCGCCATCGGGACCGTACTTCAGATCCACTCCGATGAACTGCGGATCAGCCGTGTAGAGCTGGTCTGATCCCGCGTGAATCGTTTCATACCCGGAGCCCCGCCTCACATTTTTCTGCCGGTTCATCTGATGACCGTGCAGGTTGTGGGTAAAGAGCTGGTTCCGGTAGGTGTCCGGCCAGTTGCCACCCAGATAGATCATGGTCCCAACGTGCGAGTGACCGCCATAGAGGGCCCGGGATCCCGGTTTCCCCGCACCGCCTTCGCCATGCCCATAACCCGCGGAGGACGGCAGAAAGTTCCGAAAGGCCGGCTCATTGCCCGGGTTCCAGGCCACTTTGCCCGAGGCGATGAAGGGCGCATGATTGGCATTCGCCTGATTCCAATAGTGGCCGTTCTGAATCATGTAGCTCGTGGGTCCCCCGCCCCAGGCACTCCGGCAGTGGGTAATGAACAGATGCCCCGCCTCATTGAAATCGATCCCCCATTGATTGCTGCACCCCGTGGCAAAGATCTCGAAGGCGTGGCGCTTGGGATGATATCGCCAGACGCCGGCACGCATCTCCACGCGCTCACTCTGCGGCGTGCCCGGTTTCCCAATCAATGAATGACAGAACACACCTTGATTTCCATACAACCACCCATCAGGCCCCCAGGTAAAGCTGTTGAGCGTCTCATGCGTATCCTGATACCCCCAACCATCTAACAAGACCTCGGGGTCACCGTCGGCCCGGTCATCACCGTCTTCGTCTGGCAAAAACAACAAGTGCGGCGCCGCGCCAATCCACACGCCCCCAAATCCCACTTCGATGCCGCTCACCAAATTCAACCCCTCGGCAAACAGTTTCCTCGTTTCGAAGGATCCGTCGCCATCGGCATCTTCAAGAATGATCACCCGGTCCTTTCCCTCGCCTTCCGGTTGCCGCTTGGGATACGAGTGAGCTTCCACTACCCAGAGGCGCCCACGCTCGTCAAAGGTGAACGCGATCGGCTGCGTGATCGCCGGTTCCGTCGCGATCAAGTCCACCCGGAATCCCTCCGGCACCCACATGCCGGCCACCGTCGGATGCGCCTCTTCCCCGTCCACCGGGTTGGGCGTCA
>JANQJH010000534.1 GCA_028281705.1 Verrucomicrobiales bacterium | reverse complement strand
CTGGTCACCTTTCCGAAGCGGGTGACCACGCCGACGGCTTCCGCGGGAACGGTGTAAAAGGCCGTCGAAAGCGAGGCGACGAGAATGAGTCCAATGATGGCGGCAACGATGATTTTCGGGTTCACACTTTGCATGACAGAGTCGGTATCAGATCGGCGATCCTACTCCCTCACTCAAAACCGGTGCGATTACAAATGAGAGACGCCTTTATTACGCCGGGCAGGGCCCGCCAGGCTGGAAGGGGGCGACCAACGACAGTCCTGGCTTCTGGTTCCCGGGCCATTTCTACCCTCCCTCCGAGATGGGGGTTGCTATTGCGCGAAGGGATTGCTACCTACCAAACCACTCACTTTTAGCCTCCAGCCACATGAAATCCCCCTCGACGGTCACGCTCTTCTTCGCAAGCCTCCTCATCGCCTGTTTTCTCGGCATCGAGCCTGCTTTCGGACAGGAGGAGGAAGCGCCACCGGCTGAGGAGACCTCCAAGTCGATTGACACCCTGATCAACGACATGATGGACGGCCCCACGAAGCTCATCACCGACATCGTCTTCTACGAGATCAAGCTCAGCGAGGAAATCGCCATTCCCTGGGTCCTCATCTGGCTCGGGGTGGCCGCCATCTTTTTCACCATCTACTTCAAGTTCGTCAATTTCCGCTCCTTCGGCCTCGCCTTTCGCACCATTTCCGGCCGCTACACCTCCAAGGATGACCCGGGAGAAATCACCCATTTTCAGGCGCTGACCGCGGCTCTCTCAGGCACGGTCGGCCTGGGGAACATCGCCGGCGTGGCCATCGCCATCCAGCTGGGCGGTCCCGGCGCCACCTTCTGGATGATCCTCATGGGCTTTTTCGGCATGACCTCCAAGTTCGTCGAGTGCACCTTGGGTGTCCGCTTCCGCGAGATCGATGAGACCGGTAAGGTCATGGGAGGCCCCATGCGCTACCTTGCCCGGGGCCTGAAGGATCGGGGACTCGGCCAGCTCGGGATGATCCTGGCCATGATCTTCGCCGTCATGTGCGTCGGCGGCTCCATCGGTGGCGGCAACCTCTTCCAGATCAACAGCGCCACCGAGCAATTCGTAGCAGCCTTCGGCGGCGGCGAGGGCTCCTTCCTCGATCAGCAACGATGGATCTTCGGGCTCGTCGTCGCCCTCATCGTCGGCGCCGTCATCATCGGCGGGATCCGCAGCATCGCTCGAGTCACCTCCAAATTAGTCCCCTTCATGTGCGGCATCTACATTCTCGCCGTCATCGTCGTCATCTTCCTCCACCTCGGAGAACTGCCCGTCGCCATCGGCAAGATCTTCACCGAGGCCTTCGCTCCCGCCGCCGTCGGAGGCGGATTGGTCGGCTGCATGATTCAGGGGATCAGACGCTCCGCCTTCTCTAACGAGGCCGGGATCGGTTCGGCCGCCATCGCCCACTCCGCCGTCAAGACGACCAAACCGGCCAGTGAAGGCCTGGTCGCTCTCCTGGAGCCCTTCGTCGATACCGTCGTCGTCTGCACCATGACCGCCCTGGCCATCATCGTGACCAACACCTACCAGCTGCAGGACGTGGAAGGCGTCGCCATGACCTCCGCCGCCTTCGAAACGGTGATGCCCTGGTTCAAGATGATCCTCTCGGTCGCCGTCATCCTTTTTGCCTTCTCCACCATGATCTCGTGGTCCTACTACGGGATGCAGGCCTGGGCCTATCTCTTTGGCAAGAACGCCTTCATGGACCTGGCCTACAAGGTGCTCTTCTGCAGTTTCATCGTCATCGGAGCATCCATGAGCTTGACCAACGTCGTCGATTTCTCCGATGCCATGATTTTTGCCATGGCCGTGCCCAACATCGTCGGCCTCTACCTAATGCTCCCGCTGGTACGTGGCGAACTCGAGGACTTTCGATCCCATTGCGCGGAGATCGATTCCAAATCTTAGATGGCCCGAAGCTACACGATCAAGGGAACGGGTGGCAATCGATCGGCAGATGCCATCGATTACCCCTCACTGCTCAATGAGCAGCAACTCGCCGCCGTCACTTCCAAGCCGGGCACGGCCCTCGTCATCGCGGGCGCGGGAAGCGGCAAGACCCGCACCCTCACCTACCGGGTGGCCTATCTCCTGGAGAAAGGCATGGCCCCGCATCATATCCTTCTCCTCACCTTCACCAACAAGGCCGCTGGTGAGATGCTCACCCGGGTAAGCCAACTGGTGCCCCAGGACGTCCACGGAATCTGGGGCGGCACCTTCCACGCCGTGGGCAATCGCATCCTCCGCCGCTACGGAGATCTCCTGGGCTACTCCAAGGGATTCTCCATCATGGATCGCGAAGATCAGAACAGCATGCTCACCCAGGTGCGCCGGGACCTCGGCCTGGGCAAGATCGGCAAGAAACAGGACAAACGTTTTCCCAAATCGTCCGTCCTGGCAGACATCCACAGCATCACGCAGAATCTCGACCGCTCCCTGGATACCATCCTCAATGAGCGCTATCTTCACTTGCAAGAGTTCTTTGAGGACATTGTGAAGATCCTCAAGGCCTACGAAAAGAAAAAGCTGGCCTCCAATTCCGTCGATTTTGACGACCTCCTCTGCAAAACCCTGATACTCCTGGAACAAAACCCAGAGGTGCGTCGCCACTACCAGGAAAAGTTTCACGCCGTCCTCGTGGACGAGTACCAGGACACCAATCCGATCCAGTCGCGCATGATCGACCTCTTTGCCCACCAACACCGGCATCTCATGGTCGTGGGCGATGACGCCCAATCCATCTATTCGTGGCGCGGGGCCGATTTCCGCAACATCATGGGCTTCGGCGAACGCTACCCGGGATGCACCGTGCACAAGATCGAAACCAATTATCGAAGCGTACCCGAGGTGCTCGAACTGGCCAACGAATCCATCAGCGCCAACATCCATCAGTTCGAGAAAAACCTCGTGCCGGCGCGGGAATCCAAGCAGTTCCTCCCCGCGCTCATCCCGGTTCAGGACCCGAACCAACAGGCCAGTTTCATCGGTCAACGGGTGCAGGAAGTGGTCGATGAACTCGGCATCGCCTACAGCGACGTCGCCGTGCTCTATCGCGCTCATTTCCATTCCATGGAACTGCAAATGGAACTCACGCAACGCCAAGTTCCCTTCAAGCTCACCAGCGGCCCCCGGTTTTTCGAGCAAGCCCACGTTAAGGATGTCAGCGCCTTCATCCGATTTGTCGCCAATCGGCGGGACGAGGTCGCCTTCAAACGCATGCTCAAACTGGTCTCCGGAATCGGCGACGTCACGGCGGAGAAACTCTGGCGCTCCTGGTTAGGCTGTGAAGCCTCCTCACCGGATTCTCCCCTGCCCGAGAGCTTCTCCGATCTCCTCCTCGGTTTCCGCGTCGGCGCTCGATCCGAGTCCGATTGGCAGCAGCTGGCCTACACCCTGGATGAACTCGTCGAGGACGGGGCGCCCGTCGCGCCCTCCCGCATGATCACGTCCATCGTCAAAGGCCTCTACGAAGACTTCGCCAGGACGGCATTTCCTAACTACGAACAGCGCATGCAGGACATCGATCAAGTCCAGCGCTACAGCGAGCAGTTCAAGTCCTTGGGTGAGTTTCTCACCAAACTCTCACTGGAAACCAACTCCGACCGGGAACAGGCGGACGATGACGACAAGGTGGCGCTCTCGACCATCCATCAGGCGAAAGGGCTGGAGTGGCCCGTGGTCTTCGTCATCTGGCTGACACAGGGCATGTTCCCTAGCCGGCGCGCGCTCGAGGTCGACGAGCACAACGTCGACGCTTTCGAAGAGGAGAGACGCCTCTTCTACGTCGCCGTCACCCGGGCGTGCGACCAACTCTATCTCCTCTACCCTCTCTATCGCCCCGGAGGCTACGGCCGCCACGACGATTACTTCCAGACTCCCTCCGAGTTTCTCACCGAGCTGCCCGAAGATCTCACCGAAGAATGGGACGTGGGCACAGCCTGGTAACGCACCCGCATTCCCCAAAGCCATGTCAGAAGCACCAAAGCCCCGTCGCCACGAGGATAAAGAGAAAGGCTCGCTCCTACGCGGGGCCTGGGAACTCTTGAGCTGTCTCACTCCCTACAACCGCTATTTCATCCCCGCGATGATCGCCCTCTGCGCCACGGGGTTCCTCATCCTCCTGTTTCCCAAACTGATGGGCGAACTCGTCGGCGGCGCCATGATCAGCAGCGGCGATGCCCAGGAATTGGACACCGCCGCCGTGGGTGCCCGGCGCCATAGGATCGCTCTCACCTTGGTTGCCGTGCTCTGTCTCCAAGCCGTGGTGGCCTATTTCCGAATCAATTGGTTCGCTAGAGCGGGAGAGAGCGCCCTCACCGATCTGCGAAACCGCGTCTACGGCCGGCTTGTCCGTCTGCCCATGAGCTTCTACGGCGGACGCCGCATCGGCGAACTCTCCAGCCGGCTCGCCGCCGACCTCAGCCTCATTCGAGACACCCTGGTCACGACCACGCCCCAAATGCTGCGCCAGTTCATCACTCTGGTCGGCAGCCTCGTCATGCTCTTCATCACCTCGATCAAGCTCAGCATGTTCATGCTCGCTTGTCTCCCGGTCGTCATCATCGCCACCGCGCTCGTCGGCCGCCGCATTCGAGGCCATTCGAAACTGGCTCAAGATCAGATGGCCGAAAGCAATGTCATCGTCGGCGAAACCCTGCAGAGCATCGTCGACGTCAAGGCCTTCAACAACGAGGACTACGAGATACGGCGTTATGATAGTGCCATCGCAAAGTTCTTGGACACCGCCTTGCGCACGGCCCGCTACAAGGCGAGTTTCGTCGCCTTCATCATTTTCATCATGTTCGGGGTGGTCACCCTCGTCGTGTGGTATGGCGCCGGTCTCCTGGCCCTGCCCGCGGCCCAAGGAGGACTCACATCATCTCAGTTCCTTCAGTTCATCCTCTACACCGTCTTTCTCAGCGGCGCCCTGACATCGCTCCCCGAAGCCATCAGCCAGGTCCAGAAAGCCGTCGGCGCCACCGAACGGGTCCGTGAAATCCTCGCGGAAAGCCCGGAACCCGTGTCCATGCCGAGCGAGATCCCCGCCACCAAGCTGCGGGGCGACGTCTCCCTGGAGGACGTCCACTTCGCCTACCCGGGCCACAGCGACCATCCCATCCTGAAAGGTCTTTCGTTCGAATGTCAGGCCGGTCAGCGCATCGCTGTCGTCGGGCCCAGCGGGGCCGGCAAGTCCACCGTCATTTCCCTCCTCTTGCACCTCTACCATCCCGACAGTGGCGCCATTCGTCTCGACGGCAAGGATTCCTCCAACTACCCGCTGGTCTATGTCCGCAGTCAGATGGCCATGGTGCCTCAGGAGGTCCTTCTCTTTGGCGGCTCCATCAAAGAAAACATCGCTTACGGACGCGTGGGCGCGACCTCCCGCGAGATCATTAGCGCCGCCAAGAAAGCCCACGCCCACGACTTCATCGAACAGTTTCCCGACGGTTACGACACGTTGGTCGGCGATCGCGGCGTGAAACTGTCCGGCGGTCAGCGCCAGCGCGTGGCCATCGCCCGCGCCATCCTCGCCGATCCCGCGATTCTCATCCTCGATGAGGCCACGAGTTCACTCGACTCCGAAAGCGAGCACCACGTGCAACTCGCCCTGGAAGAACTCATGAAAGGCCGCACCTCCATCATCGTGGCTCACCGTCTCGCCACCGTGCGTCAGGCGGACCGGATCCTCGTTCTCAGCGACGGCCAGGTGATCGAAACGGGAACCCATGAGAGCCTCATCGCCCAACCCGGCGGCCTCTACGCCATGCTCTCGAAACTGCAGTTCGCCGAATAGTTACTTTATTACGGAAGTTCCGCTTCGCTCCACCGCCGGCTACCATCTCTCATCCCTCCGGGACGACACGGAAAGCGATGCGGCAATGTCCGAGATAGAAAAGCGTGATGACGCGCAGAAAATCTGCAAGACTGACGTGCCAACTATCCCGCGACCAGCGTCTCCCAGTAAGCCGCCAGCTCCGGCAGCGTCGCCCGAAGGATCTCGGCCATGGCAATCTTTTCGTCGCCATCGAGATGCTCAAATCCCTTGGCGGCGGCGCCATCGACGACGAGCCCACGGTAGAGCCGATGATAGATCTCCTCCTTCAACGGCCCCGGCAGGGCCTGGAATGATTTCGAGTAGATCATGTAACTGCAGCGGTAGTCGAAGATGCGCTCCGTCATGCGGAGATCCTTCAGCGAACGCCCCTTGGAATCCGTCTTCCGGTTGGCCAAAAAGTTCTCCCGGTACGCCCCCGCACCTTTCCAAGTCTCCGGCCCCAAGGAGGCCTCGTCCGCGAAAACCAGATAGCGCATGAACTTGTCGAGACAAGACTCGAGCTCCGACCGGGAATAATCGTCGATCTTCCTGAGATCGTCACGAGACCGGCCCTCGATTCCTGCATCGTGAAGCCCCTGTCGCACGCGATAATGCGCCTCCATGATCCAGTGGTGCATGCTGATCTGATGATCGAGCAGGAGCAGGGCCAAGACATCGCTGTCCGGACGGAGGTGCAGGTCCGAATCAAAATAATCTTCCAGCGATTCGCGATTGGCGTTCCCTTTCGTCTCCATCACCGGTGCCCTCCTCCCACCGCTCGCTAACGCGTTCCCCAAATGGCGCACCTCACCGTGATACCCCGTAACGTACCACCCACCCCAGCGTTCGTTGAAGGGCACCTGATGGCCCGAGCGATCGAACGTGACCACGCTCTTCAAGTTCCTTCCGTTTTCATCGGGGTAGACCGACCGCGCAAGCAATCCGGGCAAAAAGTTCGTCGCGCTCCCGGCATGGCAGCCCAGACAATTCTCCTCCCGATAGAAGAGCGGCCGATTCGTCTGATCGAGTGGCCGTTGGAAGTAGAAAATGCCGCCGAGATCGGGATCCATGCTGGTGATCTCAATCCGGCCATTGGGCATCCAGCCGAGATAAACGTCCTCGTTGAAGTAGAGCGCCCGTGGGTTCTTGGGGTTCACCGCACGCCGCTGCAAGCTCGTCTTGGTAAACACCAGGACCTGCGAAGTCACCGGTATCTCGAGCTCATCCAGCATCCGCTTGACCAGGGGCTTACCGTTGGCCTCTTGAAGTTCTTCGCCAGAGGCATCGAGCCGCTCCAGGAATCGGGACATCGGATCCTTCAAGGGTGCCCCGAAGTAATTGTGCGGTTTCAGGTCATAGTCGTTGAATGACTGGCCAAAAATCGAGGACGCCGTCAGAAGAAAAAGCCATACTCGGATCATGGGCGAAAACTAAATCGGCCACCGCGCCGAGTCGACGATCATTTTTCGGCATCTCACGCCGTCCAACCCCACCCCGCCGGCTCGAACTGCGAAATCTAGACATTGAACCGCTCACGGCTATCTGCCTAAATGCCTCCACCGTCCCTCTACCCCCACGATGAAGAAACCAGCCTCCTC
>JANQJH010000532.1 GCA_028281705.1 Verrucomicrobiales bacterium | reverse complement strand
CGGGAAGGAAGATGCCCACGGTGGCCACGAGGGCGCCGAGCCACGGAGCTTCGGTAGTTAGATCCGCGCCGAGGTAGGCCGCCAGGGTGAACATGGGACCGGGCACTGCTTGGGCGGCGGCGTAGCCCAGGAGGAAACGGTCCTCGGCCACGGCTTCGCCATAGCCGCTCTGGAGGAGCGGGAGGACGACGTGGCCGCCACCGAAGACGAGGCTTCCCGCACGGTAAAAGCCGGCAAACATCGTGCTGAGGGTGGTGAGCGAGAGGAGAAAAAGGAGTCCAAAGGCAGCCAGGGGAACCCAGCGGATTCTCCCACTGCTCGAGCTCGAGGAAGGGGCGGCTTGCGTGAGAGCTTCGTCCCGTTGTTTGAGGAATTGAGCGCCGATGAAGGCGGCGAGGAGGAGCACGGCGAACTGGGTCGTGAGCCCAGGGTAGATGAGCAAGGCCATGGCCGTGCCGATGCACAGGGCCATGGGAAGCCTGCTCTGACAGAAACTGCGGAACATGCTGAGGGTGGCATCGGCGACGACGACGACGGCGAGGCATTTCAAGCCCATGACCACGCCGTGGAACCAGGGCGGCGACTCTCCCTGGGAGGTGGCGGTGGCGAGCACGGTCATGATGACGAAGGAGGGGAGGGTGAAGCCGATGAAGGCGAAGAGCCCACCCGCGAGGCCGCCGCGCCGGCAGCCGATGGCAAAGCCTAACTGGCTGGAGGAGGGGCCGGGGAGGAACTGGCAGAAGGCGAGGAGACGCGCATAGGCGCTCTCATCCAGCCAGGCGCGATCTTCGACAAAGGCTCGCCGGAAATAGCCCACGTGCGCCGCGGGACCGCCAAAGCTGGCGCAGCCGAGCGCGAGAAAACGCCAGAGTATCTCCAGGTTCTTCATGCTAACCTAAACCTACACTTAAACTTCAACTGATCCTGAAGTGTGCGTTTAAGTTGGAGTCTAAGTGTCAGTTTAAGTTTTTATTGGCGTGGCTCGTCTAGCTAAATCTTGCCCAGGAGGCGGTCGAGCGAGTCCGAGGTCTGGTAGATGAGGGCCTCGGGATAGTGGAGGTAGGGATGAAAATACTCGAATGTCAGATAGCCGTCGTAACCGGTGGCATCGAGGGCTTCCATGACGGCGGGCCAATTGGTCGTTCCGTCGAGCAGGGGGCGAAAACATTCGAGAGAGTGATCGGTTCCTTTCTTGGTGTACTCCTTGAGGTGAATGTTCTTCGTTCTCTTGCCCAGGAGGCGCGCCCAGTGTTCGGGGAACTGGTATTCCATGATGTTTCCCGTGTCGAAGTGCACCTGGACGAACTCGCTCCCGATGTCGTCGACGAAGGCGTTCATTTCCATCGGTGTCATGAGATAGCCGTTGAAGAAAATGTTCTCCATGTTGAGGTGAACACCGAGCTTTTCCGCCAGGGGGAGCATGGCGTGGACGGCTTCCCTGGCCCGTTGGTCACAGACATCGTTGGGGACGGGTTCGTGGTCGTCTCGCCAGGGAATATGCACGGCGCCGGGCACGACGAGCTGGTTCTCCGTACCGAGATCGTGGGCCGCCTGGGTCATTTTCTTCGCCAGTTCGAGGCCGCGGGCGCGCTTCGCCGGGTCGTTGCTCGAGAGCGGGTAGGGCCAGAAGAGGAAGGAGCAGAGACCGCTGATGGCGATGCCGATGTCATCCGCCATCTTGCGGATTTTCTCGAACTCGGCGGTTCCCGCCTTGGGCGAGAGATCGCTCTCGAGATCGTAGTTCAGCTCGATCCCATCAAAACCGGCGTCTTTGGCCAGCTGGAGGCATTCCTTGAGGGACATCCGGTCGGGGTAGGGGAAGGCCCAGAGGTTGATGGACTTCTTCATGTTGTGGTAGCGCTTGGACGAGCGCTTGCGTTCGTCCTTGGCCGCCGCCGCTTGCTGTTGTCCGGTGGCGGCGGTGGTGGTCAGGGCGGTGGCGCCGGAGAGGGCGGCCATGGATTTCAGAGCGGCGCGGCGGTCGACGGAGCCGCAGAGGGAAGCCGGGCGAGGGAAGTGACGATGCATGCCCGGGTTTTACCCAGTGGAAAGCGTTTTGACAAGACTAGCCGCCAGACCTTAGATGGAGGCAATCATTACGAATACCGGTTCTATGAAAAACGTTCGCCGACTTCTTCCGCTCAGCCTGCTCGCAGGTCTTTTAACAGCCTCCCTTTGGTTAGGACAAGCAGCTAAAAACGAGGAGGCCGCCAAGGTTTACAAGGTGCTCCTCATCGACGGTCAGAACAACCACAAATGGAAAGTGACGACGCCGGTGCTGGAACATGCGCTGGAATCCAGCGGGTGCTTTGAAGTGGATGTCTCGACCAGTCCGGAGCAGAAGGCGACGGAGGGCTGGGACGAGTGGCGTCCCGCTTTCAGTGAATACGATGCGGTGTTGAGCAACTACAACGGTGAACTGTGGCCCGATCCGGTGCGGGAGGCCTTTGAGGCCTATGTCAAGGGGGGCGGGGCCTTCGTCGTGGTGCACGCGGCGGACAACTCTTTTCCCGAGTGGCGCGAGTACAATGAGATGATTGGCCTCGGCGGCTGGGGCCGGCGCACCGAGCGGCACGGGCCCTATGTCTATTACAAGGATGGCGAATTGGTTCGCGACGCCTCGGCCGGCCGTGGAGGCTCTCATGGGAAACAATGGGAGTTCCCCGTCGAGATCGTCGACCCCGAGCATCCGATCACCAAGGGCATGCCCAAGACGTGGAAGCACACCAAGGACGAACTCTACTCGCAGTTGCGCGGCCCGGCGAAGAACATGAAGATCCTGGCGACGTCTCCTAGCAAAGCGACAAAAAGGGACGAACCCATGATGATGGTGCTGGAGTACGGCAAGGGGCGGGTGTTTCACACGCCGATGGGGCATGCGGATTACTCCATGCAATGCGCCGGTTTTTACACCACGCTGCAACGTGGCACGGAGTGGGCCATCACCGGCGGGGTGACGATCCCCATTCCGGATGCCTTTCCTCAAGCGGAAGAGGTTTCCCCAGTGGTGATTCCCTAGCCGCTTGGCCCAGGCCTCTGCACCGCATCGTATCGCACCGAGCCGCGCCGTAGTAAGGCACGGTCCGGCACGGGATAGACTACCGAGTTCTGCTGAATGTTAACGGCACGAGCCGGGTGGGATCCGTTTCTCTTTGCGGGTGCAGAGGCGCTCAATTGATTTAAGTTGGTTCAGGCATGAGAACTCTAATTCAAACGGTGTTGCGGCGGGAGGAACCGCTGGATGAAATTCAGGTGGCCGGCTGGGTGCGTACCCGCCGGGATTCGAAGGAGTTTTCCTTTCTCGAGTTGAACGACGGGAGTTGCCTGCAGAACGTGCAGATCATCGCGGATGCGACTTTGTCGACCTACGATCAGGTGCAGAAGCTTTCCACTGGAGCGTCGGCGGCGGTGACGGGAAAGCTGGTGCCCTCCCAGGGGAGGAACCAGAAGTGGGAGATCCTGGCGACTGAGGTGCGCTTGTTAGGCGAGTGCCCGGATGACTATCCCTTGCAGAAGAAGGGGCATAGCCGGGAATTCCTCCGGGGCATCGCCCATCTTCGTCCGCGGACCAATCTCTTTGGAGCCGTCTTCCGCGTGCGCAGCCGTTTGGCCTATGCCGTGCATCAGTTTTTTCAGGATCTCCATTTCGTTTACATCCACACCCCCATCGTGACGGCGAGCGACTGCGAAGGGGCGGGAGAGATGTTCCGCGTCACGACCTTGGACCCGCACAGCGACAAGCCGCAGAAGGACGAGAACGATTTTTTCGGGCGCCCGACTTACTTGACGGTCAGCGGCCAACTGGAGGGCGAGACCTTTGCCTCGGCCCTGTCGAACATCTACACCTTTGGGCCCACGTTTCGCGCGGAGAACTCGAATACCTCTCGGCACGCGAGCGAGTTCTGGATGATTGAGCCCGAGATGGCGTTCTGCGATCTCCAGGGAGACATGCAGCTGGCGGAAGAAATGGTGCGGTATCTCGTGGAGGACTGCCTCTCACATTGCGAGGACGACTTGAAGTTCTTCAACCGATTCGTCGACAAGGGATTGCTCGACCGGTTGCGGAATGTGGTGGGGAACCCGTTCACCCGATTGCCCTACACGGAGGCGGTGGAGATCCTGGAGAAGGCGAAGGCGAAGACGAAGTTCGAGTATCCGGTGGAGTACGGGCTCAATCTCCAATCCGAGCACGAACGCTATCTGACGGAAACACATTTCAAGACGCCGGTCACGGTCTGTGATTATCCGAAGGAGATCAAACCGTTTTACATGCGCCGCAACGACGACGGCAAGACGGTGGCGGCGATGGATCTCCTGGTCCCGGGCATTGGTGAATTAGTGGGTGGCAGCCAGCGCGAAGAGCGGCTTGCGGTCCTCGAGGGAACGATGAAAGAGCACGATCTCTCGATGGAGGATTACTGGTGGTATCGCGATCTCCGCAAGTTTGGCAGTGTTCCCCACGCCGGCTTTGGGCTGGGATTCGAGCGCCTGATCATGTTTGTCACCGGAGTCTCAAACATCCGGGACGTGATCCCGTATCCGCGGACGCCGGGCTCGGCCGATTTCTAAGGGGAGTGGGACTTCAGTCCTCTCACGTTCTGGGAAAGTGGCAGGGACTTTAGTCCCTTACCCATAGGCGGAGCCAGGTGGTGCGGACACTCCTACCTGCCCATCTGCGTCCTATTTGCCGGAGATCATCTGCACGATTGAGGTAATATCTATCTAACGGATGTAGATCCGAAGATTAGACAGATCAAAAAAAAAAGGAGAACGCCGCGCAGGGCGACGTTCTCCTTTTTATTGAATTGATAGAGACGGCCTGGCCGAATGAGCGGACAGGAGTGTCCGCACCACTTGGCTCTTCGATTATTCCCTATGAAGTGACGGATCCCGGGGTGAGTCCGTCCGGGTTCGATGTGGAAGGCCCTCCGTTGTTCGAGGTCCCTCCGTTGTTCGTCCCGCCGCCATTGTTGGTGCCACCTCCGGTTTGCTCGCCTCCCGGGCCTACGATTCCGTCATTGGTCGGCTGCTCGTCGGCACCGCCACCATTATCGTCATTGGTTGGCTGCTCGTCGGCACCGCCGCCATTGTCGTCATTGGTCGGCTGCTCGTCGCCCCCGGTCTGCTCTCCGCCAGGACCTTCGATATTGGATCCGCCGCCGTCACCGGGGCCGGGATTGACGGGACCGCCGCCGCCGTTGTTATTGTTGCCGCCATTGCCACCGGTAACATCACCCGGGCTGACGGGACCACCGCCGCCGTTGTTATTGTTGCCGCCATTGCCACCGGTAACATCACCCGGGCTGACGGGACCGCCGCCGCCGTTGTTATTGTTGCCGCCATTGCCGCCGGTAACATCAC
>JANQJH010000517.1 GCA_028281705.1 Verrucomicrobiales bacterium | reverse complement strand
TCGCCACCTATGGCAAAGTGATCGGCGGCGGCATGCCGGTGGGACTGGTCGCGGGAAAACGGGAGTACATGGACACCTTCGATGGCGGCCAGTGGCAATACGGCGATGATTCGTTCCCCGCCGCACCCGTGACTTTCTTCGCCGGAACCTTCGTGCGGCACCCCTTGACCGTGGCCGCCGTCAATGTCATGGCGAAGTACTTTCTCGAACAACCCCGGTCATTCTGGGAAACCATCTACCAGCGGACGGAGCGCCTTGCGGGGAGCATCGATCAATTCTTCGTCGACGAGGGCATCGGCATTCGCATGCCCTACTTCAGCTCCCAGATGTTTGTCAGGGTCTCGGACGAAGAGAAATACGGCGGCCTTCTCTTTTGTCAGCTGAGGGAGAAGGGCGTCTTCATACTCGAAGGACTACCGTGTTATCTCACCGCTTCACACTCGGAGGCCGATGTGGACTTCGTCATCGACGCCTTCAAGGAGTCCGTGACAGACATGCGTGCCGGAGGCTTCTTTGGAGGTCAAGCCGGGTCCAATGGAGTGCGCCTGGGAAAGCTCTCAGGGCCGTCGCGCCAAATGGAAGCCGTTCCTCAAACGGCTCCCTTGACGACGGCCCAGGAAGAGATCTGGTTAGCCTCTCATCTTGATGCAAAAGCCTCCTGCGGCTACAACGAGGCAACCACTCTGCACATGCGAGGCCGGGTATCGACCGGTTATCTCGAGGAAGGGCTCAACCGCGTCATCTCCCGTCACGAAGCTTTGCGAGCCACCTTCAGCGAGGACGGTTCCGAAGTGCGATTCGCTCCCGTGCTCGAGATCGAACTTCCCGTTCACGATCTAACCAAACTCTCCCGGGAGGAACAGCAGGCCCGGCTGGCAGCCTTCAAGGAAGACGAAGCCTCAGTGCCCTTCGATCTGGCCACCGGCCCCCTCATTCGCGGATTCGTCGTTCTCCTCGACACCGAGGAAAGCATCCTCTTTCTCACCGCCCACCACATCGTCTGCGATGGCTGGACCTACGATCTTCTCGTGGACGAACTCGGCCAGTTCTACAGCGCACGTTGCCGGGGAGAGATCGCCACCCTGCCGCCGGCTGTTTCCTTCAGCCGCTATGCCCGCTCCAAGGCGGCCACACGGGGCCGAGGCGGTCCGTTCGAATACTGGCAGAACGTTCTTCAATCCCCACCCGAGCCCCTCGCCCTCCCGACCGACCGGCCCCACCCGACAACCCGGACGTTTGCCGGGGATACCGCACGCCGGCTGGTTTCCCAGGAAGACGCCCGGGCCATCAAGCGGATCGGTGCCAAGCAAAAATGCACCGCTTCACAGACATTTCTCGCCGTATTTGAGATCTTGTTAGCCAAGCTCACCGGACAATCCGACTTCATCATCGGACAACCGGCTGCGGGTCAAACTCTCCTGGAGGATTCCAATCTCATGGGGCACTGCGTCAACTTTCTCCCGCTGCGCGCAAACGTCGATCAGAGTCTAACCTTTAACGAACATCTCACCCGTGTCCGCCAAAGAGTCCTCGAGGCCTACGAGAATCAGGACTTCACCTACGGCGAGGTCCTACCCAAGCTCGACCTCCCGCGTTCCTCCGGCCGCTCTCCCCTGGTCGAAGTCGTTCTCACACGGGATATCGAGATTGAAGCCAATGACCGGTTCCACGGTCTGCAAACGGTCTTTGACCCCAGTCCCAAGCGCCGGACGAACTTTACCATGTTTGTCAATATCGTCGACGCCAAAAACGGCTTGGTCATCGATTGTGACTATCAAACCGACATCCTCGATCGGGAAACCGTTCAACGCTGGCTGGACTACTTTGAGCAACTGATGAAGACGCTCGCGACCAACGCGGAAGAGACCTTGAAATCGATTAGCATGTTAGAGAGCTCGGAGGAGCATCGCCTTCTTCACGAATGGAATGAGACCGCGAAGAATCTCGGTCCCGAGACCTGCCTGCATGATCTAGTCGCGGGAGCCCGCGATAAGGTTGCCGTGAGCCAGGGCGAGAGCACGCTGACGTATGAAGAACTGGACGAGCGAGCGAACGCCATCGCCGCACGACTCCAGGATCTCGGAGTCGGACCCGATGCCCTCGTCGGCATCTTTCTCGACCGCCAGCCCGACACCGTGGCCGCCCTCCTCGGCGTCCTCAAAGCGGGCGGTGCCTACGTTCCCCTGGATCCCGGTTTTCCCAAGGATCGTCTACAGCTGATGATCGATGACGCCGCTCCCAAGGCGGTCCTGACCACGACAGACCTGCAGAACCGCCTTCCGGAAACGACGGCGTCCGTTCTCTGTTTGTCCGGGGAGCGTCGCTCCGAAGACGTGACCAGCCGAGTCCGGCCGGAGCACCTCGCCTATGTGATCTACACCTCGGGATCCACCGGCAAACCCAAGGGCGTTCAGATCGAACACCGGACCATCGTCAATTTCCTCCGCAGCATGGCCCAAGAACCCGGGCTCGATGAGGACGCCGTCTTGTTAGCCGTCACCACCCTCTGTTTTGACATCTCACTGCTCGAACTCTTCCTCCCGCTGATCCAGGGAGCGCGCCTCGAGTTGGCCACGCGAGAGCAGGCGACGAATCCGGAGCTTCTGGCCGCCCTCATCGATCAATGTCAGGCAACCCATCTGCAAGCCACCCCTGTGACTTGGCGACTTCTGCTAGAGGTCGGCTGGGTGCCGCCTCAGGGATTTCGCATGTTGTGCGGCGGGGAACCCATGCCACCGGACCTAGGCCAGCGCCTGGCCGATTCCGAGGGCGAACTCTGGAACCTCTACGGCCCCACCGAGACGACCGTGTGGTCCACCCTGGCACGCATCCTGCCAAACACCGGGACCATCCACATCGGCAGGCCCATTGCCAACACGTCCATCTACATTCTCGACGATCAACTCCGTCCGGTTGCCCCAGGCTTGCCGGGCCGCCTCTTCATCGGAGGCCACGGACTGGCCCGAGGTTACGCCAACAGGGAGGAACTCACGGCGCAGAAGTTCATTCCCAACCCCTTCCCCTCTGAGCTCGGAGATCGACTCTACGACACGGGTGATCTGGCGCGCTACCGCGCCGACGGCACGCTTGAATGCCTGGGACGCTCTGACAATCAGATCAAGTTCAACGGATACCGGATTGAGCTGGGCGACATCGAATCGGCGATGCGAAGCGCCCCGGAGGTCGACCAAGCCGCGGTCAAGCTGATCGAGCGCAATGGTTCTCAAAACCTGGCGGGCTATGTGGTGGCGACACCGGGCAAGACGGTGGACCTCGATGGTCTGCGAGAGCGACTCCGGGAAACCCTTCCCGACTACATGGTGCCGGGGGCCTTTCAGATTCTCCAGGAGTTTCCCCTGACCCCCAATCGGAAGATCGACCGGCGCGCCCTGCCCGATCCGGAACCGGCCGTTTCTGCCGTGCCGGTCCCAACACCGCACCCGGAGAAACCCGGCTCTCCGGCGGCAAGCGGATCGCCTCGCGACGTGATGAAGACGATCACCGCCATCTGGGAAGAGTTGTTAGGCCAGCAGAATCTGAGCAAACAAGTCAATTTCTTCGATGCCGGCGGCCACTCGCTTCTTCTCCTTCGGCTGAAAAACCGGTTACAAGAGGCCTTTGCTCGGCCGACGGAACTGGCGGAACTCTTCCAACACACGACCATCGAAGCTCAGGCAGCGCTGCTCGGATCCCCGGTTACCGCCGGACGGACGACTTCAGTGGTCGTCACACGGGAAAGAGAGGACTCGGTCGAGATGGAGAACGAGCCTAACCACAAGGACATCGCTGTCATCGGGATGAGCGGGCGTTTTCCCGGCGCCTCAGACTTGGAAACCTTTTGGGAAAACCTACGGCAGGGAGTGGAGTCGATTCGCGACCTCACTGACGAAGAATTACTGCGCGCCGGCGTGCCCCTGTCCCTGGTGCGGGACCCGAACTATGTCAAGAGAGGCAGCGTCATTGAGGCCGCGGAGGCCTTCGATTGCCAGCTCTTCGGTATCAGTCCGCGAGAGGCCGAATTCATGGATTTGCAACATCGGGTGTTCCTCGAAGAGAGCTTCAAGGCCCTCGAGGATGGCGGCTACGATTCCAATCGATATTCCGGAAGGATCGGTCTCTTCGCCGGGTGCGGCGCCCCTCGAGGCGTGGATCCGAACGCGGTGCTGCCCTCGGAATACTTCTCCGCCATGACGGGAGGCCTGCCGGACTATCTCACAACCCGTGTGGCCTACCGGTTGAATCTCCGTGGGCCATCGCTCACCATTCTCACGGCTTGCTCCAGCTCCCTCGTGGCGCTCCAAGTGGCCTACCAAAACCTTCTTCTGGGAGAATGTGAGATGGCTCTCGCAGGTGGGATTTCCCTCGCCTCTACCCAGGGCGCCGGCTATCTCTACGAAGACGGCATGATGCTATCGCCCGACGGCCGATGCCGGGCGCTCGACGCCGATGCTCAGGGCACCATTTTCACCCAAGGGGCCGGCGTGGTGCTCCTCAAACCCCTGGCAGCAGCATTGGAAGACGGGGATCACATCCGTGCCGTGGTTCGCGCCGCGGCGATCAACAATGATGGAGCGGAGAAGATCGGGTTCTCGGCGCCGGCCATCGACGGGCAGGCCGCGGTCATCGAAGCGGCGCTCGCGGCGCAGGACATCGATCCCTCGACCATCGGCCTCGTCGAGGTGCACGGCACGGGCACACCTCTGGGCGATCCCATCGAAATGGCCGCCTTGACTCAAGCCTACCGCAAGCACACGGAGGATCGGGGCTACTGCAGACTGGGTACCTTGAAGAGTAATGTGGGACACATGGATGCGGCAGCCGGTATCGGCTCTTTCATCAAGGCCGTGCTCAGCTTGGAGAAGCGGACCTTCGTTCCCATGATCCATTGCCCACAGCCGAACTCCAAGCTGCATCTTGAATCCTCACCTTTTGTCGTCCCTCAAGAGGAGGCTTCGTGGAAACAGCGTGGTAAGGAGCCTCGGCGCGCCGCGGTGAGTTCCTTCGGTGTCGGCGGAACGAACGCTCATGTGATTTTGGAAGAGGCGCCGGAACCGACAATCTCCCAATCGTCGTCCCGCGCCTGGCAGGCACTCACCTTTTCCGCCAAAACACCGGAAGCGCTCCGGGCCACGGTCGCAGCGGGGGAACGCGGCTTCGCCGAACGCGGTGAGCGCACGCTGGCTGATATCGCTTATACCCTCAACACCGGAAGACGTGAGTACCCTCACCGCGAAGTGAGGCTGGCGTCACCCGAGGGCTTGTCCGAAACGCTCCGAGGAGAGGCCGCGAAGTGCCCGGTCGTTTTTCTCTTCCCCGGTCAAGGCACGGCCTATCACGGCATGGCGAGGGATCTCTACAAGAGCGAATCCGTTTTCCGGCAGACCGTGGACGCGGGCGACGCCATCCTCGAGTCTCTGCTAGGCTGGAAACTAGCAGACAAACTCTTCGGCGCGGAGGCGATCGATTGGTCGGCCACCGACCGGGCCCAGCCGGCGCTCTTCATCGTGGAGTACGCCCTGGCACGCCTCTGGCTGAGCTGGGGAGTCGAACCCCAGGCAATGATCGGTCACAGCATTGGCGAATATGTCGCCGCCTGCGTGGCCGGCGTCTTCACCCTCGAGGACGCCCTCACCGTCGTCGTGGAGCGCGGGCGGCTCATGCAGTCCATGGCTCCGGGCGCGATGCTTGCTGTCGCGGCCGATGCCGAACAGACGGCCGGATTGCTCGCCGAGACCGGGGACACCGCCTGTGAGATCGCCGTGGAAAACAGCCCGCGTTCGACCGTCGTGTCCGGCTCGCACGAGAACATCGATCGTTTCGTACAATTGGTAGAAGAAAACGGCATCGCGAGCCGGCGACTGGTCACCTCTCACGCCTTTCACTCGGCCATGATGGAAGAAGCTTCCGCCGCCTTGCGCGACGTCGTCGACGCGGTCGAACGCCGCGCCCCGCAGCGGCCTTACTTGTCCAACGTCACCGGGGACTGGATCACCGAAGAAGAGGCCATGAGCGCGGATTACTGGTCGCGTCATCTGCGCCAGCCAGTACGCTTCTCGGCCAATGCGTTGAAAATCACCGAAGCCTTGGGCGACGTTCTCTTTCTCGAATTGGGTCCGGGAAACGCCCTCAGCACCTTTGTCAGACAACATGGAAATCAACCGCGTGTTGTCAATTGCATGCGCCACGCCAAGGACTCGCATTCAGACGAACAAGCCCTCGTTCAGGCCGTCGGCCAGTTCTGGGTGCACGGCGGCGCGCTCGACTGGGAAGCTTTTCATCAGCCGGGAACGCGGCAACGCGTTTCCTTCCCGGGGTATGCCATGCAACGACGCGAGATCCCGAATCGCGCCACCGCGACGTCCGCCCCCTCCAACCAGCCTTCTGCCACCGACTGGACGACCTGGTTGCACGAGGTCCAATGGAAACGGCTTCACGCCCTTTCCGTCGCCTCGCCCGACCTAGAGAAGACCACGACAACCCTCTTGTTAGGCGAATCCGACCGCCTCAAATTTGACGAACAGTGGCACCGGACCGGACTCGACGATTGGTTGGAAGGCCTCAATTCCGTGGCGACCCAAGGCGGGGATTCGCTCAGGATCATCCTCGACCTCAGTGCCGAGGTAAAACCGGCGACCGACGCCACGGCCTACGAAGATTGCCAGGAGCGGACACTCGACACCGTCGTGGCGCTTGCTCGCGAAAGCGCCAGCCGGGAGTGGCGGAATATCGATCTCGTGGTGGTCACCCCGGGTGGTGTGGAACTCGCGGATGCAGCCGCTCAAGGCAACATCCATCTCGGTGGGATTCCGGGCGCCTGCCTGAGTCTGCAACAAGATCTACCGACACTCCGTTGCCGCGTCATCGACCTCGAGCCCTCCGCTGACTTGACCGTGGTCAACCAGGTCGTCCGTTCAAACGAGGCCAAGGCCTTGCTCGCCGTCCGCGGCCGCGCCGTTTACGAACCTGCCTACCTTCCCTGGTCCCCCACCGATGAAGAAGGTGAGGTCTCATCGGATCTAATCGAGGGAGAAGGGGCCATCGTCATCACGGCAGGTTTCGGCGCCATTGGGCTCGCCATGGCGGAGGCCTTGATTCAACGCCGGGACACTCCCGTCGTGCTGGTCAGCCGTCTGCGCTCGACCGCATCCGCCGACCGTGGCTCTACCCCGATCTGCGAAGAAATTCCACTTGAGAGGCTTCCAGAGAACCTTCAAGGATCAGCAGAATCCTGGCAGAGTCAGGAGTCCAAGGTGACGTTTTTCCGTGCGGATGTCTCGGAGGCTGAACAGGTGTCTCAGCTGCTCGATGCCGTGGAGGCCAAGTACGGTTCGATCGGCGGCGTGATCCATGCGGCGGGACTCGTAGAATCCATCACACTCACGGATTACTCAACGGAACAGCGGCGTCGCATCCACGCCGCCAAAGCCCATGGCGCCCTCCATCTGGCCGAGGCTCTACGGGATCGCACTCCGCGATTTGTGCTGCTCGTTTCCTCGGTGTCCTCCGTTCTCGGCGGCGTGGGCTACTCGGCCTACGCTTCCGGCAATGCCTTTCTCGACTCCCTGGCAGCGTGGGAAGATGGCCGATGCGCCACGCGTTGGCTCACCCTGGGACTGGATGCCGTGGCCGTGACCGGAGAGGCCGCCCCTCACGAGATGACCACGGCTCAAGCCGCTGAACTCGCGTTCTACCATCTGGCTTCGGAAGCCGTGCCCACCCGGCTGGTGGTTTCGAAGACCTCCTTGGAAGAGAGGCTGGAACGCTGGGTTCACGGCATGGCACAACGCCAGGAACTCACACTCACTCAGAGCGCGGACATTCCTGCAACGGAATCCCCCGTATCCACCGAAGCCGTGCAGGCCATCTGGCAAGACGAACTGAAGCTGGAGACAGTCGGCCCCGAGGATAACTTTTTCGAACTCGGTGGGGATTCCATTGTCGCCATCCCACTGTTCCAAAGGCTGGCGCAAGCGTTCGGTGTCAGCCTGCCCATCGCCACCCTATTCCAAGCGCCCACGCCGGAGAAACTGGCAGCCGAATTCGCCGAGCGCCTCGGCAGCGACCGCCACGCGAGCGAAGATCAGGGGGAGACTTCAACCACGACGGATGAGACACTCACACCGATCGAGGAAACCGTGAGTGCCCCCGGCCGTTCCCATGGTACCAGCGTCTACGGGCACGGGGAGGAGGAGACCTCGCCCTTCTCAAGAAACATCATCATCAAGATGAAGGGCGGGTTGGAAGGTAAACCGCCCATCTTCTTCACCCATCCCGGTGGCGGCAGCATTGTCTTTTACCACGGCCTGCTCGATCTGATGAGTCATGCCCATCCCATGTACGGCATCGAGTCGCCACTCCTGACACAGAAGAAGCTAAGTCTCGAAGGGATGGAATCGATCGAGGCCATTGCTCAGGGCTACACCTCACTCATAAGGCAAATCCAACCTGCCGGCCCCTATATTCTCGCGGGCTACTCCTTTGGGGGTCTGGTGAGCCTGGAGATGGGCCGAGTGCTCCTGGAGGACGGTGCCGAGGTGCGCCTCCTGGTGTTCGACACGCCCAATCCGCGGGCCAACTTTCACAGGAACAAGCTGAGCGAGCGCGTCTCCTATCACTGGGACAAGGCGGGACCCGTGAGCGAGAAGCTCTTCAAGATGTCCAAACGAGCCACGCAGGGCGTGGTGACCCGCATCCAGAGTTCGGTTTCCCGAGCCAGTGCGAGGCGAATGAATGAGACCGAACAGGCGAGCAAATCGGCCCGGGTCTTGAACTTTCAGATTCTCGAACTCTACGAAAAACTCACCGAGGCTTACGCCCCCAAACCGTATCCCGGCGACTTCCACCTCTTCGCCGCCGAAGACGGGGGCGATAAGGTGGTCTATGAAGATGACCTGGGATGGCGCGACATCGTGCAGGGCGAGTTCACGGTGACCAAAGTTCCAGGGGCCCACCTCACTCTCTTTGAGGAGGAGAACGCACCCAGCTTTGTCCGTGCGGTGGAGGACTGCCTGAAGAAGAGCGAGGTGATGTTACACCGCTAGAGAGAAGCTACGCGGTCTCCGAGGGGCCCATGGATTTGCTCCCGGACTCTTCGGAGGCGGCCGCATCGCTTTCGCCGCCACTCCCCCCACCGTCTCCTTCAATCGTCAGCCCCTCCTTGGCGGCAAAATCAGCCAGGGCTTGTTCCTCGAGAGCTTGTTGCTCGATTTCGAGGGCGCCGATCTCGGTAGTATCGATGCTGTCCCGAGCGACCCGGGCCTTGCCTCGAGCTTTGGAGCGCTCCTCTTCCACCATATTCTGGAGACGATCGAGCGTATCGCCGGGGCCTCCGATCTCGTTGACCATGCCGGCCGCCATCTCATTCAGCTCGGCCATGGCGGACTGCACTTTCATGTCGTCGATACCACGTCGCAGCTCCTCGATCTTTTGACGCGCTTCCTTGATGGATACATCCCGGGCATTGGTGAGTTCCCGGTAGGTCTTCTCTGCTTCCTCGAGCTGGTTGGTGTTTTCCTCCAGCTCGCGCGTCACACTCTGGAGGCGAACGGCAAGTTGCCCGGCGAGCTGCTTATTGCCCGCCTTGAGATGCGCCGTGGTCTTCGCCCGAAGTTCGTCACGCTCCTTCTCCTCTTTCTTAACCTGGACCATGAGCCGCTCGCAAAGCCCTGCATGAGCCGCGAGGCCCTGATTGAATTTGGCGATGTTCTTCCGGAGATTCTCCTTTTCCACTTCGAGGAGAGCTTCCGGGTTCCGTTTTTCCAGGCCGCCGATGAACAGGCCGAAGAATCCTTTAATGAGATTGCCGAGACGTCTAAACATAGAATTTTTAATCGAACGAATTGGCGCGATTATGCGGGCGCTCGCGTTCCGGCTCAAGGGTGAAAGAAGGCCGAAGTTGTAATCGACCTTGGCGCTCGCTATGCTCCTGCCACATGGCCAACCACGTTCACTCGGCGGCAAGACACCTCCTACGACACTTGCACCATCGGCAGGAGTCCGGGCAGGAGAGGGTCTATCTGACCGACGACGCCAAGGCCTCTCTCAGGGCCCTCTATTTTCATGGCCGCGATCGAGCCAAGACCCCCGTTGCCCCGGCTCCTTCCCCTCAACCATCGACGCCCGTGGCCAAAGCGGTTCCGGCGGCAGCGGCACTGGCAACACCACCACCATCATCACCCATGGAAAATCCAACCGAACCCGAGCACACGGAGAATCTCTACCCCATGGCCCCGGTGGCCACTCCTCGAACCGTGCTCACGCCCAGCGGAAGCGAGAAGGAGGCCCAACTCGAGGACCTCAAACAGCGCATCAGCCAGGACAGCGAGGCGCATCTCGCCACCTTGCGCGACACCATGGTATTTTCCGTGGGGAACCTCAACGCCGAGATCATGTTCATCGGTGAAGCCCCCGGCAGCGAAGAGGAGCGCCAGAGAGAACCCTTCGTCGGCCCGGCGGGCCAGTTGTTGACCAAGATCATCCAGGCAATGGGGCTGCAGCGGGAATCGGTTTACATCTCTAACATCGTCAAGTACCGCCCCGCGATGCCGAACCAACGCACGGGAAACCGCAAACCGACGCCTGAAGAAATGCAGGCCTGCCTCCCCTACATCATGGCGGAGATCGAGATCGTGAACCCCAAGGTGATCGTCGCTGCCGGCGCCACGGCCATGGCGGGTTTGACCGGAAGCGACGCCTCCGTGGGACGCAGCCGAGGTCAGGTGCGTTCCTGGAATGGCCGTCCCTTCATTGTCACCTACCACCCGTCTTACCTCCTGCACAACCAGGCGATCTCGGAACGGCGCAAGGTTTGGGAGGACATGCTGCTGGCCATGGAAGTCCTGCAAATGCCCATCTCCGAGAAGCAACGCCAGTTCTTCAGCAAGGCCCGGTAGGATGGAAAGCCGGACGCCGGACGGAATGGACGATTCGCCACTTGATCAATCCTGGGAAGGCGCATTTGTTTCGAAATCTCCATGAAACGGCTTTTCCTGGCTCTCGCCACCCTCGGGTTGGCCTCC
>JANQJH010000514.1 GCA_028281705.1 Verrucomicrobiales bacterium | reverse complement strand
ATGCCCTAACTTATCATCTGCGAAAACTGAGCTCATCAGTGGTTCCCCTCCTCCCGATAACCCGAACGCTTTCTGCCTCTTGGGTGGACCGCAGATGGGATAGATTTTCGCAGATTGATCAGCGATGGTGGGAGAGCGGACGGGATTTAAAAGGTATTCCGCGAAGCGGACCAGAATTCTAAAGCCTTTTGGCTAAAGTTAGGCTGAGGATCGGGTTGGAGGTCCGGATTAGGATTGGGATCTGGCTTAGGTTCCAGGTCAGACTGGGGATCTGAATCTGGATCGGGCTCCGGCACGCCAGAATGAAGAGCAGAACAGTTTTCATGGTGATTCTGAATCAGATGAGGAACCAAAAAGAAACGGCTCCCGCCGAAAGTGGCCAACGAGAGCCGAAAGACCTCCCCACCGACGAGAGCCGAAAGATTTCCCCACTCAGACAATCGCGAAAAATTGGCCAAGGTAATGCGAAAAAAGAAGAAAATTTTGCTTTGAGCCTAAATCCGGCACCTTCAATGAGTTGCGTCCAGCCCCAGTGGCTTGAGGATCAATCGCCGCGCCATCGTTGCAATGCCATTCTAGTGCTTATACTATTCGCTAAAAATTGACAGTGATACCAAAGCAGGTTAGCTATCACTAGTGTAATTTCCACGATAGGATGTGAAAATCGAATACCTATATTACTTGATTGGCGCAAGTATGATCGCCTGGATCATGATGTTGGACAATGATTCGCAGGCTGAGCTCAAGCGCACCAAGGCAAAGGAATTTGAGACAGACTTAAAGCGGGTTAAAGAGCAGCGACGTTTGTTGAGGCAGGAGATCCGAGTTACTAAGGCAACCCTGGTAGTGAGGGATTACGTGCGCGCTGCTATCGAAATTGAGGCGGTAAATCTCAGTAATTTTCAGATTCATGAATGTGAATTTCATTGCTTGTTAGGAAACTCCGACCACAGTAAAGTTTGGGCGCAAGGTAGATTTAGGGGCGAGATTCAGGGAGGCTGCGCCCCTGGCGAGACCTTTACTATTAAGCTGGTTGTGTTAGATGACCAGAAGTGGCGTAACGTTCCGGACAACGAATCCACTCTACTATCCGTAATGCCTATTGCCATCTATGGGATTGGTGAACAACCGCTATATGATGCGGGTGACCTGGCCTCGAATATGGCACATTCTAAAATTTTTTTAAACATGGACCCTACCAAGAAGACAGGTAACCAGTGGACGATCATGGGCACTGCTATTTTCGTTGCGAGGTATAGCATTGCTCCTTAAGCAGCACCTCCGGGATGGGTGATTGAGAGGGCGTCCATCCCGGAGGGCATGCCTCAACTGAATTCACTCGCCATCCCGCCACTCCCTCGCGGCCTTCAACAACTCCCCGGGCAGCATTCCCTGGACATCCTGAGCGAGCGGATCAGGATTCCCTTCAACCACCCTCTCAATGAGCTTGGCCAAGTAGCTTCCTTTCATCGTCTGGCCAGTCACAGCCAGATGATGGAGGAAATCGTTGATCAGATCCTGGTCTTCCGCGCCCAATCGTGCAAGCGCCTGAGTCACTGGGTGCGGCTTCCCAACAAGTAGCTGGTACTGCTACTGCGCCAGCCCAATCCACATGGCGTTTTCACTTGGGTAGTCTCCGCGCTTGCTGAGCCCTTTGATTTTCACGGCTCAAATTGGACAGTTTCTATGGACAGCTTACCAAGCTTATCTGCACATTTCCCCGGGGGAACCTTCACACTTTGTCCTGTCCGATCCCTCGCCTCCAGGTCTCATCACTCGTTTATTATCAACGAGCCGAAGGTCGGATTCGAACCGACGACCCACGCATTACGAATGCGTTGCTCTACCCCTGAGCTACTCCGGCAATATTGTTGTTGATGATGTGGTGGTGAGCCACGGATGGATCTTGTCGAACGGCGGCCGCTGGCCAGTCCCGCCTGAGAGGCGCTCGAGACCGGCGAAAGTCATCCGACACTGACCCGTTGACCTGAAAACGGGATCATGTCAACGGCTGAGTGCCGGGAAAATCTGAAATCGGCTGTTCCGGCGAGGCCCTGATGGCTCTGGTGGCTTGCCAAGAGCTCCCATGGGCCGCGCGGCCGAAGGCGTCTCCCAGCGGATACGCTTGAGACGGATGAACGACGGGACACGAGATCTGGCTGGCGCCTGACTCGATCCGGTACCTCCCGCCTGGCAATCACCGGGTGAGATCGGAATGGAGGACATCGGCGCTCGTGAGGCAGGCAGCAGGGGAGGAGGGGGGGAATGCCGGCTTCGCACGGTGGAGGCCGCTGAGAATCTTGGCCTCGATCAGATGCGCCGCAGCCGCTCATTGTTCTCAAACTTCATTGACACCCGTCTCCCGATCAAGGATCGATGCGCAATGACATTTGCTCGATAAGATAGATGAAGCTCACCGTCTCGACGACTAACGTGACAAGTGAGGATGTCCCTCAGGACCTCAGCGCTGTCATTCGGGCTCTGGCCCAACGTGATGAATCCTACTTCATCCTCGAAGATTCCGAGGGAACTTTCTTGCAGGGGACGTGGAGCATTTCTCATGGATACTCTCTCGAGTTTTATCAAGCGGACGTGCCTGGCTATCACAATTCGAGGGAACCTCTTCCACTGGAAACGGTTGCTGAGTTGGTCAATCGGTATCGTTCATCCGATGCTTCTTGGATTGAGCTTTGTCACTGGAACCATATTCCTCTCCTGGAGGATGATGATGACTCGGGCGACGTCTGTCTTGGACATTTTGAAGGGCTGGCTGTGAGACATCTAATCAAAGATTTGGAAAGAAATGAGGTTCCTTGTCGAGTGGAGCGACAGAAAGACGGCTTCAAGGTATTCGTCCCGTCTGAGTTTGGTGACGATGCCCATGCGATTCTCAGGTCTTTATTTCCGCTATAGTAGATCGCTCCAGCAGCCACGATCTTAAGCAAGGCCACCAAGTTGATCGAGACCAAGCGCTAGTAGTTGGGATCGGAGGGCGGTTGCGTGGCAAACCAGTCAGTCGAGGTCACCGGTTCATCGAGGGAGATCTCCGGGCGGGTGGTGGCGGTATCCAAGTCCACGTCGTAGGCGGTGTTGGAGGGCACGGGGTCGGACTGGCTTTCTTCCAGCCGGTTTGGCGAGTAGGCGGGGGAGGTTGGGGCGCCGGTCGTGGGCAGACCGGAGGGCGACGTCATCCGCTGCGGCCCCTTCTCGCCCAGCGAGGGCTGGCCACGATTGCTAAACGCTGAGCCGAAGGTCGCGATTCCAAAGGCGATGGCCCCGAAGGCCACGGCGATCATCAGAGCAGGCCCACCCAGGCCCCAGCCCTCGCGCCGACGCCGGCTGCCGGAATGCAGGCTCGAGCTGCTGGCTCGCCTTCGGCGCCGGCGAACGACCACACGTTTCTTTTCCATGAACTCAACCTATGACGGATCAATCATTTTGCCCCGAATCATTTTGCTAAATCTCTCCCCTCCACGCCGCCGGTATTTCCTTGGCACAGACTGCTGGAATTGTGGTGGATCAGCCCTTAAGCTTGATGGTTGGGCGAAAGACACCATCAAACCGAAGCTGAACCATGAGACGACTGCGATTCACTTTCATCGTCGTTGTGACCGCGCTTGGCAGCGGGTGCGGAGGCGCGGCAGAGTCTGACACCGAACCCAAAGTGCTGCGAAAGCGCATGGTGAAGGAACAGCTGGAGGCTCCGGGGCGCGATATCAAACATCGGCGCACACTGAAGGCCATGGGCGAGGTTCCGCGGCATGAATTCGTGCCGGCCAACATGCGCCGATACGCTTACACGGACCGGCCATTGCGGATCGGCCACGGACAAACGATCTCGCAGCCCTACATCGTGGCCTTCATGACGGAGCAACTGGATCCGCAACCGACGGACAAGATTTTGGAGATCGGAACCGGTTCCGGTTATCAGGCGGCGGTCTTGTCCGCCCTGGTGAAAGAGGTTTACACCATCGAGATCGTTGAGCCCCTGGCAAAGCGGTCAAAGGATACTCTGGCGCGTCTTGGCTACACCAACGTGAAGACGAAGCTTGGCGATGGCTACCAGGGCTGGCCCGAGAAGGCACCCTTTGATGCGGTGATCGTCACCTGTTCGCCGACCCACGTGCCCCAGCCATTGGTCGATCAATTGAAGGAGGGCGGAAAGATGATCATTCCCGTGGGCAAGTTTGGCTCGCAGAAACTCTACCTGCTCAAGAAACAGGGCGGGCGAGTCCAACAAACGGCCGTGCTTGCGGTCCGTTTTGTGCCGATGACGGGCACTGCGCAAAAGAAACCGAAGGGTGATGACAAGTGAGCGTTCGATTCATCGGGTGGCGGGCTGGTGCTGAGGAATCTCTGGACAATCGGTGGATGTTTGGTTAACGTATTTGTTGCGGTCCTGAGCGGGGTTTGACTCGCCGTTGGGTCAGGGATCCAGCGCCTGAGAGGATTCATTCGCCCGTGTCGGGAGCGGCTTGAAAACCTCAGCATCCACTACCATGCGACACGCCGAATACGTCGATCCTCGCCCGCGTTACGAAATCCCACAGGACAAGCCTCACGAGAAGAGCCTTGCCGTCATGATCATGCTCGAATTTACTTTGGGAGTGTGTCAGATCTTCGGGGTGGGCCACATCTATGCGGGTAACTGGAAGATGGGCGTCTCTATCATGACGACCTATTGGTTCGCTTGCATGGCCAATGCGATTCTTGTTCCCTTTGCCATTGGCCTCTTCACCTGGCCCTTGACCTGGCTCTTCTTCATGGCGGTGACGATCGAGGAAGCCATTGCCTTTGCTCGCGCCACACCGGAGCGGTTTGATTAGGTGGGTAGACAAGTCAGTGGTGCGGACACTCCTGTCCGCCTCATTTGGCATCGTGCTACGGGGTTGCGATTGGACATCACTGGCATTCGTGCAATTAGTTTCAGGATTGTGAGAGCAGTGGGGCGGGCATGAGTGTCCGCATCACTGGATGCCAACATCACTGATTAGTTAGACGCTTTCACTGGGGCCCAGGCGGGCGTGCCCTCTTCGAAGCCGTTGTGTGTTAGGCGAATGAGACCGCTGCCATCGACGCGGACGGCGAAGAGATCTCCGTAGGGCTGGGGTTGCCGTGGGAGGGAGACGGCTTCGGCGGAGAGACCGGCGCGCTGACTGGTGAAGACGATCCAGTCGCCATCGGGAGAGAAATGGGGGTGATTGTTGCGCCCGCCGCCGATGACCTTGCGGAGATCCTTGCCGTCGGGGCGCACCAGCCAGACTTCAAAGTTGTCATCGCGATCGCTGGCAAACGTGATCCATTGCCCGTCAGGTGACCAGTCGCACATCGTGTCTGTCCAATCGCCCTCGGTCAGCCGGTGGGTGTTTTCACCATTGCGGTCCATGATGTAGAGATTCTTTCTACCATCGCGTCCCGAGCGGAAGACGAGCTGCTTGCCATCAGGCGAGTAACAGGGGAAGCCGTTGTTCCCAGCGCCCGAGGTGAGATTGGTCAGTCCACTCCCGTCCGAATTGGCGGTGCGAAGATTGACTTCGGCGCTCGCCTGACCAAACACGGTCCCATGGCTGAAGGCGATGGTTTCCGGTGCGGCGGGCGACCAGCTCATGCCGAAGATCGAGCGATGGGTGCCGCGAAAGATGGTGGAGCGCTCCGTCCCGTCGATCCGCATGACGTCGACGCGGCTGAAGCTCTTGCTGATGAAGGCGACGCGATGTTTGTTAGGGGAAAATCCAGGGAAGGCCCCGTCGAGCCTGAGCATGCGCAGGTCCGTCTCCGGTGGAGCGGCCCACCATTCGGCGCTGGGAGTTTCTTGGTCCGGGGTGGCCTTGTGGTAGACGACGTGACGCCCATCCGGGGAAATGGCGGGGTTCCAATGGGCCGTGTCGCCGTTGCCGCCACTGGGGCGGGTGATATAAGTCACCTTACCGCTGTCGAGGTCCAGGACACTGATGTGCGGCGTGCCCCCGTCACCATCGCGATTGACGAAGGCGAGCTTGGATCCATCGGCGGTGGCTCGTGGCATGGAGGCTTTCTCCATGATTCGCTTGGGATCGGTTCCGTCGAGGTTGATCTGCCAGAGGTCCCACTGACCGCCGTTGCGTCGATGAAAACAAACGGCGGCTCCACCTTGAATGAAGGTTGGCCAGCCGCCGTTCTCGATCAGCAAGCGGCGACCGGTGCCGTCCGGCTTCATGACATACAGGTCCTCGGGTCGCGAAGTGCCGGAGACAAAGGCGATCAAATCTCCCTTTGGAGACCAGGCGGGTGAGTAATCGGCGGCACCGTCACCCGAAATGCGGTGGACGTCTGTTCCGTCGGCATCCATGATGTAGATCCCGTTCCAGGCGCGGCCGGCGGGGGCAGCCTTTCGGGTGCTGACAAAGGCCAACTGCCGGGAATCGGGTGACCACGCGGGGTGATCATCCATCGCTTGATTGCTTGTTAGTCGCGTGATTGCGGTGCCATCGCTCTTCATTGTGTAGAGATCGACATTGCCGTCGCGTTCCGAGACAAAGGCGATGTGATTCCCGTCGGAGGCAAAGGCGGCGTTGTAATCGAGCGCCGCCGCCTGGGTGAGCCGGGTCACCTGTGTTCCTGTCTCCGCATCTCCGCCCTTGCTAGATTGATAGAGATCGAAGTGCCGTGGCGCCACGGAGGAGAAAGCGATGACGCCACGGGGGATGTCCGCCACCTCAAACTCTTGCGCTCCCGCAGTGGTCACCGCGAATCCAAGGAGGAGGGAGGATAGACTGATCCTAAGAATGGCCGAGAGAGACGGACGCCGATTGCGCTTCATTCCGGGAGTCTAGGAAGCCGGATTGGCATCGTCAACGACCTGAGGAATCCCGTTGGGGGCGGATTGTAGTAGTGGCATTTGTCCGGTGGTCCGATACGGTGAACCCATGAAGACAGACCAACTTCGAATTCTCCTCTCGCGATGCCTAATGGCTGGGCTTGCCTGCCTGGGTGCGCCCTCCTTCGCGTTGGCGCAAGCCGAAGACGCGGATGCCTCGCGCAAGCGGATCCTCTTCTTTGCCGGACCGGCGAGCCATGGTTGGGGGGCGCATCAACATCCGGCGGGGAGCGTGATCCTTTCCGAGAGTCTGAAGAAAGCGGGGCTCGATCTTGACGTCGAACTCACCTACGACTGGCCGACATTGGAGCGGCTGCAAGGCGCGGATGCTTTCGTCATCTATGCCGATGGCTGGTGGAGTCATCCGGCGACGCCTCATCTGGCGGATCTCGAGACCTTCATGAATGGAGGCGGGGGGCTGACGGTGATTCATTGGGCCACGGGGATCGGCGGCGAGGACCTGGGGACGCGAAAGGATCATCAAGACGAACCCATCCGCGTGCGGTGGCGTCGGCTGGTCGGCGCCGACTTCGAACCCTGGCATTCTGTCAGCCGGTTCTGGGACGCGAGTTTTGAAGAACTGGCCGATCACGAAGTGACGCATGGGGTGCCGCCTTTCACCATTTGGGATGAATGTTATTTTCATCTGCGCTGTACGGATCCGGAGCATGCGCATGTCACCCGCTTGCATAAGGCCTTGCCGCCGGTGAACATCATTCATCCGGGGCGCTCGGCCGATAGCGGAAGCGAGTCCGCGGTCGAGGCCGTGGGAGAACGCAAGGAGAAACAATACTGTGCCTGGGGCTTTGAACGTCCCGGGGGCGGACGTGCTTTTGGTTATACGGGCGGCCACCTGCACTGGAATTGGGCTCGCGATGAAGTGCGCAAGTTGATTCTCAATGGGATCTACTGGACTTCGGGAGCGTCCGTTCCTGCCAAAGGCATCGAAACGCCGAGGCCGGATGCCGGACAGATGTTGGCCAATTTGCAAGGCAATCCCGGATGGACGGAGGAGAATCTTCAGGCGGCGCTCGACCTCGCCGGGGAGGGAGAACTCATCCGCTGGACTGCCTATGATCGCGGGGCCCTGCCGAATCTTTCGGCGAACGATTCCAACAAGATCGAGGGGGAATCCATGAAAGTGGTGAACGTTAGTGGCGGTCGGGCCGCACCGCAGGCCATGGGCAATTTTGCGGCAGGGCTCTGGAGCCACGATTCCCAACTGTGGTGGACTGGGGGCAAGCCGGGGGATGTACTGCAGCTGGCCCTTCCCGTGGCCAGGGCAGGGGCTTGCCGGCTTGGGATTGCCGCCACCAAGGCGGTCGATTACGGGCAAGTGCGCATTTCTCTGGATGGCGAGCCGCTGCATGAGGGGGTCTTCGACGGCTATCAGGCGAAGGGTGTGAGTCACACGGGCGAGATGTTGTTAGGCGACCGGCGGCATCTCGATGCCGGTGTGCACACCCTGAGCATCGAGATCACCGGGGCCCATCCGGATGCGGTCAAGGGTTACATGTTCGGTCTGGACTATGTGCGCTTGCTGCCCATGCCGGCCGAGGCGGTCTCGCTGTTCGACGGCAAGTCCTTGGAGGGATGGGAGGGGGACAAGACGTGGTGGCGCGTGGAAGACGGCAGCATCGTGGGCGAGATTCCTCAGGGTGAGAAGCTGGGCAAGAATCAGTTTCTCTTTTGGGAGGGCGAGCTGCACGATTTCGAACTGCGTCTGAAGTACCGCGTCGGAGGTGATCCCTCGGCGAACTCGGGCGTCCAGTTTCGTTCGCAACGGGTCGGTCAAGGTGGGGCTGCCGGTTATCAAGCGGATATCGATGACGGCGCCACCTGGGTTGGCCGGATTTATGATGAACATGGCCGGGCCTTGATCGTGGAGCGTGGCGCCAAGGTGAACATTTCGAAGCAGGGCAAGCGGACTTCCATTCCTTTCCGGGATCCCAAAACCTATGGGGATGTCGTTCTGGCGGAGGAGTGGAACGACTATGTCATTCGTGCCGTTGGGCCTTACATCAGGACATGGATCAATGGCGAAGCGGCGGCGGATCTGACGGATCATCATTTGGGGCAGCACGATTTCTCGGGTCTTTTGGCGCTGCAGCTTCACTCGGGCCCCGGCCCGGCGAAGGTGGCGTTCAAGGACATTTTCCTAACCAAACTGGGTCAAACGAAGCAGCCCGAGGTTCCCGCCAACCCGAACCGGAGTCGAGCCGGAGTGGTTCCCGAGGGAAAGAACCTCGGTTTCGAAGAAGGGGATTTGCGCGGCTGGAAGGCCACCGGTGATGCCTGGGAGGGGTCGCCGATTCGCGGCGATACGGTGACGCCGCGCCGGCCGGGGCAGGCGAGCAATCACGATGGGAGTTACTGGGTCGGCAGTTACGAGCGCACCCATTCGGACGCCGGGCAGGGCACCCTGCAGTCGGAGACATTCGAGGTCACTCACCCCTGGGCGAGCTTTCTCGTGGGGGCGGGCAGCGGGAAGGCGACGCGCGTCGAGCTTGTCCATGGGGAGACCAAGGAAATCATTTTCACGGCCTCGGGTGAGCAGCGGGAGAACATGCGCGCGGTCGAGGTGGACCTTCGCAAGCACGTCGGTCAGCCGGTTTTCATCCGGGTGGTCGATGAGAGTTCCGGACCTTGGGGACACATCAATTACGACGACTTTCGTTTTCACGCGGTCAAGCCGGAGGCCAAACCTTCGCGGGTGGAGACCAACGCTCTTCTGCAGCATCTGACGC
>JANQJH010000511.1 GCA_028281705.1 Verrucomicrobiales bacterium | reverse complement strand
TGCCGCCGCATGAATCTTTCGCAGGAAGATTGGCGCTACTTCGTTGACTGACACTATCGCAGTTGGTCCAAACCATAGGCAGGGACTTCAGTCCCTGAGCCCGCTTGTGTCATTTAGGGACTAAAGTCCCTACCACTTTCCTAACAGAAATACACCACAATAAGAATACGCCAGTGGTTCTCATCCCTGAAACAAACATTCTCACATGGGCGCGATCCGCCTACTGCCCACATCGGTGGTGAGCATCACATGGCTATTGAAGCTCTCGAGGATGAGCCGGTTCTTCAGCTCCGCCGAGGCCGGATCATCCCACAGGTTTACGTGTTCCCAGGGATCGGCCTCGAGGTCAAAGAGCTCGCCCAAGTTATCACGATGATAGATCACGAGCTTGTGCCTTCTCGTTCGATACATGGTGGCGAAGGAAGCACTCCCGCCGGTTTTGGTGAACGAGCCATCGAGGGCGTCGAAGTACTCCGAGCGGACACTGTCGCGATGATGGTCACTCGGGGCTTCACCCAGCAGCAGGGAACGCAAACTGGTGCCCTGAAAGTACTCCGGCAGATCAATCCCGGCAAAATCGAGGATCGTGGCACTCATATCCAGGAGTTCAACGAGTGCACTGCTGCGAAGACCACGGACAATGGTGCCGGGGCAGTTGAAGATCAGCGGAATGCGAACGAGTCCCTCGTAAAAGCGACACCCCTTGAAAAGGAGACCATGGTCGCCCAGGGATTCACCGTGATCGCTCATGAAAATGATGATGGTGTTCTCCCGTTGACCGCTGCGATCGAGATGCTCCACGAGACGGGCGAATTGGTCGTCGATCAACGAAATCATGGCGGAGTAGAGCGCCTGGATCTTCCCGGCATCGAGTTGCTCAGGCGTCCGGGACTCGGTTTGAAAATCGACGGTAGCCAATTTGCCCTGGGATTCCACATCACTCATCTTGAAATGCGGCCCCGGCATGGCCTCGGCAGCGAACCGGTCGGCATAGGCCTTCGGCGGAATGAACGGCGGATGCGGATCGTAGGGATTGATGTTGAGCATCCACGGCTTGTCTTCTGCTTGGGCCGCATCAAGAAACTCGATCGCGCGCTCGGTCGCCCAGGTCGTCTGGTGATACTCCACGGGAACACGTTCCTCGCTGTTTCTCATTGCGTCGAGATCACCGCCGCGATCCCGGACCCATTCGGCATAGTCATGCCCTTCCTTCCAGTCATCGCGCGGTGCATGGCTGAACTTCCAGAAGGCGAAGCCGTCGTCGAGCCGCGGTTCCGTGCGTTTGCCGGCGCTCTGCAAATGAAACTTGCCCACGAGGCCACAGTGATAGCCGGCATCGGCCACCAACTTGCTGATCAAGGGTGGGTGGCCCTCAAACGAGGCGTTCCCATTGCGCGTGTTGTGCGCCCGGCTCGGGTAGAGGCCCGTCATGAAACTGCTGCGGCTCGGCGTGCAGATCGGACTCTGACAATAGGCATGTGTGAAGGCCGTTCCTCCTTCAACGAGGGCGTCAATCGCCGGCGTGCGAACATGGGGATTTCCCAGGGCCCCAATGGTGTCAAAACGCTGTTGGTCGGTGCAGTACCAGAGAATATTGGGCCGGGTCATGAGGATTCTTTACTTTTTCGTCTGAGTGTGGGTCTCGTCTCTGGTTAGCCGCTGCTGGCGTATCGACCAGGTGAACAGAAGCGCGGCAATGAACAAGAATGTCAAGGATCCAGGGCGAGTGACCAACGGCAACCAACGACCGCCCGAACTCATCAATGCCGTCACCATCGATTCTTCGCCCAGCGGAGTCAGGATAAACCCAATGACGAAGGGAGCCAGCGGGACGCGCCAGCGGTCGAGGAGGAACCCGACCACTCCAAATCCGATCATCACCCAGACATCAAAAAAGCGGTTGGCCAAGGCGAAGGACCCGAGCACACAGAAGGCGGCGACGACGGGCACGAGGTAATGATGGCGCACTGCGGCGAGACGCGCGACCCAGCGGACGGTCATCAACATGATGGCGAACATCGCGACATTGGCCCAGAGATAAGTCGAAATGATGGTCCTCACGATCTGAGGATCGTTCTCGAAGAGCATCGGCCCCGGCTGCAAACCATGGATGACGAAGGCTCCGAGAAGGATGGCGTCAATCACGCTGCCAGGGATTCCCAGAGCGATCAACGGCACCAGCGCACCGCCCACGGTGGCGTTGTTCGCCGATTCGGAGGCGACGATCCCCTCATCACAGCCCTGGCCAAACCTTTCCGGATCTCGCGAGCTGCTGCGCGCGGCCGAATAGGCGAGCAATGAGCCGATGTTAGCCCCGATCCCCGGAAGAATGCCAACGCCCGTCCCAATGGCGGCCGAACGAAACAGGTTGAGACCCTGCCTTCTCCAAAGGCGCCATCGCAGCCGTAGCGAATCGCCCACGGTGACCGTGCCCGCCACCTCATCAGCCGGCGCAAAAACCCGGCTGAGAGCGAAGAGGCCAATGAGCACCGTCAGGGGTTTGAAGCCGTCGTCAAAAGCCCCCACGCCAAAGGTGAGGCGAAGCTCCCCCGTGCCCGGGGCCGTACCGGGCAAGGCGCAGAGCACTCCAAGCATGCAGGATAACGCTCCTCGGATCAACGACGGGCCACTGACCCCGATGACGAGGACGAGGGCCATGAGCACGAGCGCAAAGTACTCGAACGGCCCCAGCAAGGTCGACACCTGGGCGATCGGCCTCGCCAGCAAGGCGAGAGCGCACCACGATAGCAGTCCGCCGAAAAACGAAGCGCCCATGCCTAACGCCAGTGCCCGTCCAGCCCGGCCGGACCGCGCCATGGGATAACCGTCGAGTGTGGTAATGACGGATGCCGGCGTCCCTGGCATGCGCAGCAGGGTGGCGGTGATCAGACCACCACTGACAGAACCCACGTACATGGCCACCAGCAGCGTGAGGGCGTCTGGGCCATCCATGGAAAACGTCAGCGGCACCGTGAGCGCGATCAACATCGCGCCGGTTAGACCGGGAATAGCCCCCACCGCAATGCCCAGGGCGACGCCAATGATCGTCATCGCCAGAAGTCCAGGCTGGGCAAGCACTTCGACGATCATTGCTAGGGCAGATCGATGACGAGCACCTTGGTAAAAATGAGAAAACACGCCCAGCCCAGAGCGACTCCGACGCCAAGCAAGCACACCATGCTCCCTCGGGAGCGCGCCCCCACGACAAAACCCATCAAGGGAACAAAGACTGCTGTTGCCAGCGCGTAAGGCAGCCGGACGACCTGCATTCCCAGGACGTAGAGTGCGAGCGTCGCCAATCCAAGCGCGAACGGACCCCCAATCGCGCCGGAAGACGAAATGCTCCTCTTCTCCTTGGCCCACTGATAGGCCGCAAGACTTCCCAACAAGAACGCCAGGGCAAGCACCACCGGCAGCACATCGGGAATGAGCCCATCAAATTGCACCAGCGCCACGTTCTGAAACTCCGTCTCACGGGAAGCCAGGTGCGCCGCCATCGCCTGACCACGCAGGAAGAGCGGTCGAATCTTCATCTCGTCCAGCTTTTCCTCGACGTCACTCGTCTTCATCGCCGCCTCCAGGACATCGGCAATTCTCCCCACGGCCGCATCGGACGTTGCCTTGGGAGCCCACCAATACTGCACATGAGGCATGACAACATCGTACCCCGCCTCGCTCGCAGTCGGAATGTCAGGCATTTCGGGCAGGCGCTCTCGCCCGAGGTAGGCGATGGCGCGCACACCGCTCGCCTCGAAACTCGCATACTCCGCAAGCGAAAAGGGCGTTACGTCAACGTGTCCGCCAATCAAGTCATTGAATCGCTTCGCCCCGCCGCCACTGGCCACATAACGAAAGCGCGCGCGGCCGCTCGCATCACTCGCAGCCTCCAATCGCCGGCCCGCGAAATGCGTCGGCGATCCCTGAGCCATGCCGAACCGAATGTAATCCGGTTGCTCCCTAACAATGCCCATGAGACCTGACAGATCCTCGAACGTCGAATCCTCCCGCACGCAGAGCACCAGGTTAGACTGACCCGTGGAAGCGATGGGCCGAAAGACCTCCGGACCGTAGGGAACGCGACCGGCATACTTGGAGGAGAGGATGCCTTCGTGGAGACAAAGTATCGTGTAGCCATCAGCCACCGCATCCCGAACCCGCCGGCTCCCCACCGTGCCACCGGCGCCGGGAACATTGATGACGACCAGAGGCTGCGGCAGCAACCCGTGATCCCGCACGGCCTTCTGGATGATGCGGACAAAACGATCGCTCCCGCCCCCCGCCGGAAAAGGCACCACCACCTTGATCGGTTTGCGTGGAAAGACATCGCCATCGTTTCCACCGCCTCTGCCGCAGCCCGATGCCCCCAGCACCACGAGCATGGCGAACAGCACCAACCCGATTCGCCCCAGGGGACGACATCGGTTGATTGGATTCACCTCGATCACCATGCCGGTTCAGAATCCGCCATCCCCCGACCAGAACGAAGCTTCTTTCTCGGATTCAAGAGTCCATGCCTATTACTGAAAAATTACGAAAATTGATGTTAAATCTTGTAATTATTTAAATAAACATAATTATAAACCGATGAAGGCAAATCGGCCCCTCGTTCACAGCACCTATGTGCTTCTGCTCGTCTCGACTTTCCTCGGCGGGCGACTCTCAGCTCCGAAACAGAAATCGGGCCAGGAAGACGCGATCACCCGAGATCGCCCATCCGTGCTCGCTTCGCACCCCGTGAAGCCCGCCAATCCCAACCCTCCTGAGGCGAGTGTCGCGACGGCGGCAACGATTGAGGATTCTTCGCAGGGTAAGGACGACTTCGTGGAAAAGCTCGCCGAGCTGGTGGGGGCGGGAGCGAGAGACTACTCAGAATTCACAAATGTGCTCAAAGCCTGGCTGGAGAAGGATCCGTTAGGTGCCATCGATTTCCTCACACGTGGGGCTAACAGAGACAACATGCTGCAATGGATCGTAAGCGTCTGGAGCCGCAAGCACCCGGAGGACGCCTCCCGATGGCTGGCGGACAATCGAGACATCGCCGGCTTCGATCACGCCGTCGAAGGACTTGCCAACGGCATCCAGAAAGAGGATCCGGCGAGTGCTCTCGAATGGGCGCAGATGATTGAAGACCCTGAGATCAAGACCCGGGTGTGGATCTCCACGGGCTTCGAACAATTTCGCCACGATCATGAACTCGCCGGCACCGCCCTCACAGAATCAGGCCTGCCATTCGAGGCGCAAGAGGCCATTCGAGAGGCTTGGACAGCGAGATGGAAGAGATCGGTGAAACGAAATGCACAAAACGTCGCCTCCGTGGCCTCGGCCGCCACCGCTGCAGGGATCACCTTTGACACCAGCTCGGCAGCAAACGTCATCACGCAAGTCGTCTCCGGCATGAAACCCGATAGCGGTCCTTTCAAAGGAAGCTTTTTTGGGGTTCCCGGTCTGACGCCTCTTGAAACCTCAGCACTCGAAGAGCATCTCCGTCTCCAGGACTCGGTCCTGGCTTACCATCCTGGGGAGGAATGATCGTCCCGCCTGCCGGATGATAGAGCCCAGCGCCCCCTTTCGCTAGGCATGCATCACCTGCCCGCCATCGATATTCATCACTTGCCCGGTGATATTCTTCGCGTGGGGCGAAGCGAGAAACACCGCCATGGCACCGAACTCGCACGGCATCTGCCAGGCGCCCAGGGGGACCACTTTCCCGATCTTCTCCCGGGCCCAGGATTCGTAATCTTGCCGTTCATCCACCGGTAGCAGGGCCTGACTGGCCTCCCACACCAATTCATTCAACGGTGTCTTGACCATGCCCGGCGACAGCGCGTTCACGCGCACTTGGTAGGGAGCGAGATCCTTCGCCGCGCATTGCATGAAATTGATCACCGCCGCCTTCGCCGCGCTATAGGGCGGGTCCGTTTGCGAACCGATCTGGCCCGCGACCGAGGTGAGAAAAAGCAGGGTTCCCCCACCCTGCTCCGCCAATCCCGGCCCATAGGCGTGAGCCACATGCACCGGCCCCATGAGACAGACGTCAAGCACGCGCGGCCAATCCGAAGGCTCGAGATTCCAAAAGGGAAAGCCAAACTTGCCCGAGCTATTGGCCGCCGCCACCACCACGTGATCGACCCTGCCAAATGCCTCAATGAAGAAATCTCGCGACGCCTTCACGGAATCCGCATCCGCCACGTCACCCTCGAAGATCCTGAAGTCAGCTCGGGCCTTCAACTCTCTCAATCGATCACCATGACGATCAACCAGTCCGACGGCACAGCCCTCGGCCTGAAAAGCCTCGGCGATGGCGAGCCCAATCCCACTGGCTCCGCCGATCACGATACAAACTTGATCCCGCAGTTGTGTCTCCATCGCCAGAACGCTCGACTTACTCCACGGTAATCATCGCCTCCGTCCACCGGAGAAACGCCATTCCGGGAGACTCCACGTCCGCCGTGATGAGATACTGTCCCGCCTCGTCCGGGGCCTCAACCGTGATGTCAATCGCACCCTCCTCGCGAGACTTGAGGCTCAGCGTCGCCTTCTGAGGCTCCACCACCATCCCATGAGATCCCCGCAGGGCAACTTTGAATGTTCGATTCACAGGAGAATGATTGGTTAGGCGTAAGCTCACCGTCTGCCGACTTCCCGGCTCGAGGGTTGAGCCATAGGGATAAAAAACCGACCACTGCTCATCCACCATGTAGTTCGGATCGTCCCAAGGCGCCAGTTCCCTGAGAATCTCTGTCCGCTTTCGATAACGTCTCTCGAGGTAGTCCATCTCTTCATCGGAGAACCGAAATACATGGGGAATATGCTCATTCACGATCCAGTAATCCTCTTCCAAATCGCGGAGCTTTTTCAGACAAAGATGATATCCGGTGTCTTCATGCAGCAAGTTGCGGTTCAACACACAATAATCGTCGATCCCGGACGGTGAGAAGGAGTCACCGATAAAACACAACAGCTTTTCTTCCGGCTTCTTGACGAAAAGTGCGCCATGGTAGTAGGCCTGACCCGGATAAAACTGAAAGGTAAATTCAAGCTCACGCCACTTCATGCGTTCTCCGTCCCGCATGCCTTTCACCGCCCGGATCGGATTGGCCGTCATCGCCGGCAAACGATAGGCAGAGGGGTTCTCCAGGACATCCTTGTACTCGTTCAGAGCGTAGACCGGGCAGGAAAAATGTTCGGCTGCTTCTTGCACGCTGTCCACGTGATCATCGTGAAAGTGCGTCACAAAAATCCCTTCCACCCGCGTGATCGTCCCGGCATCCACCAGCGCCTGGACAGCCTCAATCACTTGGGGATTACCACAGTCGAGAAGAAACCCCATCTTGTCCTTGGAGATGAGCAGGCGACTCGTTCCCTTGGTGAAAATCCAACTCGGCGTCTCCTCATAATGACAATAGGGCATGAGTTCGATCTCCGCTCCGCGCCCGAGAATGCGTTCTCCACACAACCGCATCCTCTTCTCTTTGAAGTACCAATGAAGAGCGCTCGTCGAGAGATAGTTCCGATACAGCGCCTGGACACGTTGCGTGAGTCTAGCGAAGGCTTCATCCGGGTTTTCGATCAGGGGTCCCCTCGCCGGCACGATGAGATCCAGGTCCTCTTCTTGAAGCCGGCGCACACTCTTCAAGAGATCGGCCAGCCGGCTGCCATAGCCATGATAGCCCCGGATCTGTGCCCCCGGAATTTTGTCCTGATAACTGTAGAGATCGAGGAGCTTGCCATCGCCATAGATCAGGTCCCCGGTAAAGGCGATCTTGCGATCATTGATGCGGACCACATAAGACACCGCTCCACGCGTGAAACCCGGCGTCTCCAGCACGCGAAACCGCAGGCCACCCAGCGTCATGACTTCGCCGCCCCGCACCCAGCGTTCCACCGCGACCGCTTCCGCCATGACCTTGGTCGATTGCTGGGCATAGTCGTGAAATCTCGAACTAACAAAACCCTCCCAAAACTGTTCCGGCTCGGCCAGAAACTCCTTCTCCGCCCACGGCGCCACCACCTTGGCTCCTTGAGGAATCACCGGCGGGACCACGTCTCGTCGCCCATGTGTCAGGAGCAACGATCCTGAAAAACCTTTTTCGTCATTCGTGGGAACCCGATAGACGGCGACTCCAGGAGAGCCCTGCCCCAAGACCACACCATTGACCGGCCCCGGCAACACGGTGACGCCGGGCAGCGGGGACACTGGAACTTCCGCCTTCACCATCGTCATCCACCCCAGAAAAAACATTCCTGGAACCGCACGCCTGAACATCGAGCCATGCCCTTTTCGAGAATTCTCAATTGGTTTCATAGTCATCAGCATCATCAAACGAACGCATCATCTAGATCAACACTTCCATGGCCCCGGGGAGGACACGCACTTCAAACGAACCGCCTTCAATGAGTTCACCGTCCAGATTGATCGGTAGGTCCTCGTCAGTCGCCAATTTCACATGCGCTGTCTGGCGGTAGTTTACCGCCGGATCTCCCAGGTGCCGGCCCTTCATCAGGCTGGCGAAGAGGCGGAGGAGAGCCCGGCGCGGCGCTTTCTCGACGAAGATCAAGTCCAACTGGCCATCGTCCAGACGGGCCTCGGGAGCCAGGCGCATCCCGGCGCCGGTATGCACCGTGTTGGATAGCGATACCATGGTAAACCTGCCTTCAACGATCTCCTCATCAAACTCCAGGCGCGCCTTGTAGGCGCGATTGCGCAAGAGTTGGAGCACGGTCGCCACATCATAACGCCGCCGCCCCAAAATCCGAAGAGATTCCGCGAGTTCATTGGCCGAGGATACCAGCCCCCAGCCGACGATGTTGAATCCATGGTATCGGCGGCCCTCGTCCACCGTGACCTCAAGAAGATCGATCGAACGGCGCGCTCCGCTCACGATGCGCTGCAACACGCTTTGAACGTCCAGACACTCGACATCACGCAAAAAAGAGTTTCCCGTGCCTCCGGGCAACAGTGTGAGAGGCACGCGCTCCGTCTCCTCACGCTGCATCATTCCGTTCACCATCTCGTGCATCGTCCCATCACCACCAATCCCGCCGATGGCGTCGCCAGGGCAACAATCCATCTCTTCCACGAGCTCTCGCGCATGACCGGCATACTCCGTCATCCGGCGCGAGACCGCCACGCCATGTCCCTCGAGAAAAGCCTCTGCTTCACGCGCCAGGGAAACATTGTCACCAACACCACCTTTCGGATTGGCGAGCAGATGGAGGCGGCGGATCATAGGAGAGGATCTTCCGGAATCCAAAAGGCGAACTCAAGCGAGAACCGCAATCACATTGACGCGAAACGCAACAACGAACGCGCCAAGGATCAGCCGGGCTCAATCCCCTGGTCATTCTTCTCGGTCTCCTCGGTCTCCTCGGCCGGATGGAGAATGAGCTCCGCCAGAAATCGCCGGCACTCATGAGCCAGCCCCTCGAATTCGACAGTCCCGTCAGCGGCTTCCGCATCCATGGGCCAATCAAGGGCGTCCTCTTCGGTAAACGGGACCACCTCCTCGCAATTCGAGCCTCCGAAAAGGGTAGCGCAAGTCTGGGCGACAAACAAGTCGAGCTTGCCGTTGGCCTCTCGCGCATCGACAGCTCGACAAGTAAAGGGGAAGGAAAACACCACCCGTTGCGTGAACGATTTCAATAGATCTCCTCTTTGGGACGCTCTGTCCGGCGACGTCCGAGCTGGTTGACAAGATCGGGCAGCCCGATCTTCACTGCCAGTCTGACCAACTTCGAAGGGGCGATCCCCGTCTGATCGCTCAGCTGGTCGAGTTCTATCTTGTCTTCAATCAGAAGCCTAACTGAGATTGGTTGTGAAAGATTTCCCATGGTAGAAAGGCGGTCTCGCATCCTTTGTATAATTCACTTCTACAGCAATGCAAGATAGATGTAGCCTTTTTTTATACCTTGGGTTACTGAACGGATGTGAGCCCCCGCAAGAAGAAGGAAACACGCCCCAAGTCACAGCCAGTCCCTGTCAGATTCTCACGTACCACACTGGACGAGATCGACGCCGTTTCCGAACTCATGGGAATGAGCCGTCAGGACGTCATCCGTCTCTCCGTTTCCGCCGGCCTCAAGGCTCTCCGTAAGATCGGGGTCGACGGCCTCGTCGAGAAGATTGCCGAAGAAATCACCGCAGAACCGTTGGATCGCGCCGCGGAAGAGCCCGAGGTATATCGACCCAAAGGCAAATAGGGAAAACACCCTAAGGTTCACACCCTAACTGGCACGGACGCCCCCCCGGCACACCCGGCTTGGACCGCCCATTTCCAATGGAGCATTGATCGTCGCGCGAGGCGTCGATACGAATCCACGACTTTGCTCGCTGGAACGCGTGGGCGTTCTTGGAGGAGGCGCCACCGTTTCCGCCACGAGATTATCACGTAGAGGAACGCCGCCTGCTCACAGAGGACCTTCGGCAGCCAACGACACACATTCGGCGGACAGGAGTGTGTCCGCATCACTTGGCTCCACTGAAGTGAAGAGATGTGAAAGGAATGCCTCAACGATCTCTATCGGCCCTTCGACAAATGACAATGCCATTCGGCAGGCGAGGCATAGCCTCCGGAGAGAGAACTCGAGTTTCACAATCAAACTTAGCGTGGATGAAGGACCAAGCGAATCGGAATCCCGTTTCCGAGGCTCAACCCACCGATCGCACCAGCTAGTTGGTTTGTGCCTTCAGCCAAGCGACCGCTTCCTGCTCGCCAAGCAACCGTGTGCGGTCGATAAAACCCATCGCTTGGGATTCGGTGAGCTTGGAGGGGTCCCACGCTGATGTGGCTTCTTCCACTCGCTGCAGTTGGGCATTCAGTTCTTCAACGGCTTCCCCGACCGTGAGATCGCCGTAAGGTGACGTCGAATCGGGTGGCAAATCGCCGAGAAACGATTGTTCGATCTTGATTCCGATGGCTTCATTCAGGAGCAGGCGGTTTCCCGCTCCCTGGCTCATCTGGTTGCCCATGGCCGCTCCCAATGCGGTGAGTTCACCGGCCAACTCGGAACCGGCCTCTTCATCGCGAATGGTCTTCACATTGTTCGCCAGTTCGCGCAACGCGGACAGATGAGGCAGGGCCAGCCCGTAGCTGCTCTGCCATTTGGCCATGAGAGGCGACCGATCAGCAGCCAAATAGAGTTCTTCCACCGCCAGCATTGATTGCGTCGCATAGTCCTCGAAGCCGTTCTGCCGTGCCGCCATGCGCAGTTCGCCGATCCCTGTTTCAATCTCGCCGGCACCGATCATCTCGGCGGCCATCAAGTAAGAGGCCAAGGCGTTGTCCGGATCCGACGCCTTGAGCCGTGCGATCCATTCGCGACGACGATCAGGAAATAGGTCGTGCGCCACGACAACGAACTGGACATGGGCATCATCGGGAAATCGTTCTGCAGCTTCCCGAAGCAGGGACTGATCACCGCTCGCCAAGCCCGCCGCGATCAGAGCCATGGCCGAGCGCTGCCGGTCCTTCAGGTAGGCCTCGATCTTCGAACGCGGCACTTCGTATCCCACCTCTGTCCTCAGATCAGCAAGAGAGGTAGACAAATCGTTAGCCGCCTCTCTCTCGATCGTCTCCAGACGACTCCCCGTCCGTTTCAGTTCGATGCCAGCCGCGCCTTCGTCGGACGCCTGATGCAATAACAGGCGATTTTCTTCCTTCAAGGCTCCGATGCGACGCTGTTGCCAAACGCCGAGTGAAATCATGCCAATCAAGGTGGCGACAATAACGGTAGTTTTGATTTTGACCATGGTGAATAGAGTTAGAGAGAGCGGAGTGACCACGCCAGTCGTCGCGATCGCCGGTCCCAGGGCAGCCGCGTAGGCCGATTGAGCCACTGAAGCGCAGAGCGACGACGGCGCAGGCGACACCGCGTGGGCCGGCAAGATCGCAGTGAGTGCGGCCGTAGTCGTTGTGATCCCCTTCCTCGCAAGCACGCGGCGCAATTTGTCCAAGGCGCGCTGCACCCGCACCCGCGCCGTATTGGGCGAAATACGCAGTTCGCGGCCGACATCAGCGTGGCTAAGGCTCCTGTAAAATCGCAGGACGATTGTCTGACGGTCCATCGGCTTCAACTGATCGATCGCCTCGTCCAGAACCGGTCTCAGGTTCTCCCACGATGGCTCGTCGTCTTGATTGGCACTCATCTGTGTGTGATCGGCATACCGGGATTCCCGGTCGCGCCGCGCCTGTTCGCTGCGCACGGCATCGATCGCCTGCGAACGCGCTTTGGTGTGCAGCCAGGCTTGCAGCGGAATCCGCCGGGGAATCGTCGGCGCCTCCGAGGCGAGCCGGGCAAACACTTGTTGAACGACATCGCGAGCGATCTCCGCGTCGCCCGTGATGTGACAGGCCACCGAGTGGGCATGATCGATGTTGCGCTCCACAAGAACGCAAAAAGCCCGCTCCGAGCGCGAGGCGACGAATTCCGCGAGCAAATCCTGATCGGTCTGTCTCATTGATTCACACCCTATTCGAAGACAAAGCCCCCCTGGGCACAAAAAAATCACAGTGTCGCTGCCATCTCTTGAAAACCGCGCCCGCCGACAGGGGCACGTCCCCTACCGCCCTACCCATCCTCTCGGTCTATCAAAGCCTCAAATATCCAACCTCTCGTTGGCGCGATCAATCTGAGAGGCTCATGCAAAGTCGCCAAGGCGCAAAATTCAACCTCCTTTTCGGTTTCACGACATCGTTGGGGCCGTCGTCCGCCCAACACCGAACGGGGCCAGGAATCAGACCGAGCACCTTTTCCAAATCGCGCAAACGGGCCAGATCTTCGCGACTTTGCGGCTTTGCGTGAGACCCGACCGTCCTCTTGTGTGGACGGTTATTCCTGTTCGGCACGTTCGCGTCATCAGGTTTCGGCCCTTCCAAATAGCCGAGGGACTGAAGTCCCTCCCACATTCCAGGAAAGTGCCAGGGACTTTAGTCCCTTCTATTATTCGGGAATCAATCCGTGGAGTTTGACGCCCCCATCTATCTAATCATACTTCTCCCAATTCCCGATGGGCGGCAAATGCCAATAACCGGAGCCAAGTGGTGTAGAAACTTCAACCTCCTTTTCGGTTTCACGGCATCGTTGGGGCCGTCGTCCGCCAGCATCGAGCGGGGCCAAGAATCAGTCCGAGCACCTTTTCCAAATCGCGCAAACGGGCCAGATCTTCGCGACTTTGCGGCTTTGCGTGAGACCCGACCGTCCTCTTGAGTGAACGGTTATTCCCCGTCCGGCACATTCGGCTTCTCCACTGCATAAAGCAGCGCAGAGAAACAGAAACTGAAGGCAAGACAAGTCGCCACCGTAATGTGAATGGGTTTGATCATAGGGTTCCTAACTCAACTCTTGTTGTGAAGTTCTACTGGCCAATCACCACGGGAGCAGTGCCAGATGCGGAGGATATCCACACGTCTATCTGCTTCATGCACCTCGTAGACAATGCGGTAGTCGCGGTAAAGCCAGTAACGAACGCCTGCCCCCTCATACTCGGGACAGACTGGCCCGATGAAAGGTTGTGAGGAAAGGATCACCTCAGCGGCTTCGATGATCCCATCGCCTACGCGGGCAGCAGCTTCGGCGTCGTGGCGCGAAATATAGGAAACTGAATCGGCCAGATCTCGAATCGACGTCGGAGAAAAGACTAGTTCCCAATCCATTCTCTGAGCTTTGCCTTCGCCTGCGCCGACGTCATTCCCTCTCCCCGTTTGATCTCATCTCGAGCTTGTTCAACTCCGGCAAGAAAAGAGAGTTCGCGAATGATATCCACAATATCGGAGTCCTCGGGAAGATCCCGAATTGCCTTCAAAGCCAGGTCGCGAGTGGTCATTGCTCTCAGATCGATCCGAAGGTAAATCCAGAAGGCAGTGATGAGCAAGCGATCTCTCGCGCAACTTTCGTCAAGAATGAGAGGCGTTGCCCCGCTGTCTCATGCCACCACTTAAAGATTATCCAACAACGACAGCACCAAATCGGAAACCTCGCCCTTGAATTCCGTGCCGTCATACTCCCCCACCTTGCTGCCGGAGTCGTCACCCACCTGGAGACCATCCGAGGGATGCTCCTTGATCGCCTTCCCCTCGGCCGTGGCCACTTCTTCTCCATTGATGGCCAGGGTCAACTTGCCGTTTTTCCCTAGCAATGCCCCCACCATGGCTCCATCCTTGGGGAAACCATCAGGCGCCGTGACCGTCGATAGCTTGTTGTCCGCACGGGTGGAAAAATGCAACCGGCCGCCCTTCAGATAGAGGGAGTAGCCCCACACATTGCCACCGTGGGCCAGGATGACACCGTCTTCCGCCTCAAATGTTACCTGAGCCGATAACTTCACGTGACGCCCGACCACATAGGGCGCATCAGCCGAGGGAATCTCGTCTCCGGCCTTCAAGTTGAACACGCGCTGCTTTCTGTTCCGCGCTTTCTTCTTGTTTCCCCTCTTGCTCGGGGGAACCACCTTGCTGTCCGCATTGAAGGCCGCAATCGACTCCGCCGAGATTGAAACCAAGGCCGCCCCATCTGCAGCATCGTCACCAGCAAAACAAAGCAGACTCCCGTCACTCATGGAAACGAGGAGACGCCCATAGGCCGAAGCCATCCCGTCGAAAACGGGTGTCGTGTGCAGTTCATACCCCGTCTTGATGACCCCGTTGGTCCGATCCACCTCCAGGAGCATGGAACCACGCCTTCCGTGAAAGGCCTCGTCCTGTTCCACTGCCAGTTTCCTCGTGTCGACCAAATGCAGGTTCTTGGAATCACGCGCCTGCTTGAGAATCTCTTCTGGCCCCGCGATATAGAGCTTGTCCTTGCTCAATAGCATGGCGCGCACCAGGATTGGGATCTTCACCCCCCACGGCTCACTATTGTCATAACCACGCTGGTAGAGATAGTATTCGTAAATCGTCGACCACTTGTAATACTCCACCATCCGGCCGAAACCGAAGATCCCCTCATCATCATAACAAAGGATGCGGCCGGAGGGCGCTTTCTTTCCCGCCTGGTAATAACCGGACCATCCCGAGGTGTAGTTCTTTCCATAGGTCCAGTAGGTCCGATGCCACCAGGAATCATCGAGATAACCCGTGCCGCTAATGATATGCGCTCCTTTCCCCGCCTGATCCTCCGTCCGGCTGTGCATGACCTCCAGCTCATCACGGGTCTTGCCATAAAGCTTGCTGTCATACTTCAGTTCCAATCGATTGCCCTCGAAGTCGAAGTCCTGCAGCCGCATGTAAATCCGTTCCCCATCACAGGATAAGAGATCATTCAAGGCTTGCGGCATGTTGAGAATCTCTTGCTGCAACTGCAAGGGCTCGCCCGTACCCGGCACCTTGTCGTCCATGACAATCTCTTTGATCAACTCGCCCGTCCTGGCGTTGAGGATGAGAAAGCGCATGCCGGAATCGACGAACATGGAGCGGCCCGCAACGGCATACACCTTGTCGTCATGGATCAGCACACTGCCATGCAGAGGGTGCGTCGATTCCAACTGTTCGAAGAACATGTGCCGCGTGTTCGCCGGGGCTGCCTGGTATTTCCAGATCAAGGCGCCGCTCTTCAAGTCGAGACAATAGAGGTAGCCATCCGTGCCGCCAAAATACACGCGGTGACGATACAGCGTCGGTGGCGAATCCACGCGCCCGCCGGCGAAGAAACGCCAGCGAGGCTCCCCACTATCAAAATCCAAAGCGTGAACGGCGTGCTTCTCTTTCTCCACCACGACCACCGTGCGATCCGCCACCACCGGAGGCGTCAGCTCACCGCCCAAATCCACCTTCCAGGCACGCTTGCCGATGCCTCCCAGGGCCTCCTCCGTTGTTCCTCGACGCCGGTTGTTCTGGCGGTAGACGGGCCATTCCCTGGCGGCATCCGGACTCTCCTCGTAGGCCGCGGGCGTCGCCGGGCCCGACACCAACCGGTCCTCCGGAGCGGTCGCCTTCCACACCGGATGAAAGGTGTTCTTCGCCGCCAGGGAAGAAAAACCGTAGAGCTTGGCCCCGATGTAGCAGGCGCAAGGATGCGGCGGCGCGTAGACCAAGCCGTTGGCCGGCAAGACGCCGAACAAACACGCTCCACGAACCCAATGATGGAGAGTCCATTCTTTCTTCCTCAGATCGACCATCTCGATGCCGGTTCGCGAAAGTAGCATGTAATCCTCCGTGGCCTTGGCCGGGTAACAACGGTGATGGAACCAGAACGCGTCTTTGTCAGGCTTGAAAGCCAGTTCCTCGGCGCCGCCCTCGAGAGTCACCCCCGTGATCTCTCCCGTGGAACCATTCCATCCCATCTGAGTCGTGTTGGCCTGCAAAACGAGCCCATTGGCTACCAACAAATCCTCTGGCGACTGATAGCCCGAGGGCAAACTCCTGCCCTTCCACAGCGATTTGCCATCGGAAGCATCCAGAGCGGTCAACTCGCCATGGCTGCCATTGTGCGGCTTGTAGTTCTCTCCTCCGGTGAAGAGCACCTTGCCGTCCACCGCGACCATCCGGGGACCAAAGTTTGTCGGCATGTTCTTCTGAATGGGAAGCGACTCGGACTTCCATTTCTCCAAACCGTCATCCTTCCCCAAGGCCATGACGCGCTCTCCATCGAAGTAATAGGCGTGCTTCTCATCGACACAAAGTGAGAGCGGCGCCGACATGGCGGCGTAGTGATTCCACTGCACTGCGCTCGCCTCCAAATTCACTCGCATGATCTTCTTTCCCCGGTCAGGCACCGATTTCAGAGCGCTATACGGATACTTATCGAGCTCCGGCTTCTCGTTCTGGTCCGCCATGAGGTAGAGACTGTTGGTCGACTGTTCCAGAACGATCTCCTCCGTGCCCTCTGTACCTTCGAACTCCCGCAGAACCTCTCCGCTCACGGCATCGAGCACACTCACTTTGGCCTCGATCCCCAGGGTGACATAGACCCGGTCCTCGGTGGCCACCAGGCGCCGTGGCAAATTCGAAGGGCCACTCTTCAATCGATGCAAATTGGGAAACCACTTGGGTATGGGACGCTTCCACAAGATGGTCCCGTTGAAGGCATCCCGGGCAATCAAGGTCCATTTCGTGGGAAGAAACGGAGAGAACGTCGTGCCCTCATCAAAGATATAGAAGATCCGGCCACCGGCACTGACACAGGCCGTGAGACTCGACATGACATCGTGATGCCGCGACCAGCGAGGGCTGCCGGTCCACTGCAAATGAAAGAGCGGCGGCTTGATCTCCTTGTCTTTGGAAACGGCGTTTCCGCTAGCGGCATAGAAATGCTGCGGCCAGTCATCGATCGTCCAGGGCCTCTCCTTCGTCATCTGACTCCATCCACCCTCGCCGTTCCGCGTCAGTGCCACGCCCTTGGGAGCGAGCACGCGAAGCAACTCCGCCTCATCCACCAGTGCGGTGTTCTCACAAACGATCAGATTGATAAAGTTCTCACTGAACGGCAGATGCTCCGTCGTCCATTGATCCACACTCACCTTCCCCGCGAGGCCGCGATCATAAAGGAAATGACGCGCTCGCTCGATCTTTTCTCCATCGCGTTCCAGGCCAAAAACGAGGCTATTCTCACCCTGATAGAGCTCGGCCGTGAACTGCCCCTCCCCGCTGCTGAGATGCAGGATGACGCCACCCTGAAACTGAGCCTGCTGACGAAGCGCCAGGGCGCGCTCCGCTGCTGTCTGCCCCTGAGCCGAAACGAGAAGAGCAAGCAACCCAAATATTACCGAAGCCATTCTGTTGGTGAAATGATGATAAACGTTCATGATCGGGTGTGCACGATGGATGTTATCTACGGGTTGGGTTGACGGTGTGATCGCATGACAAAGATACTGGCAACGATGAGCGCTCCGAGAAGAACGCCCCCGGCGATAAAGGCGTTGCGGGCTAACGGAGCCGGCGCGGACGCCTCTGATCGCGCCGGCACTTCTTCCTGTGACTGATTCGCAGCCGCCCTCGCCGGTGCCTCGGGAAGAAATCCAGAGAGCGCCGGCACTTCGACTTCACGCATGACTTCGCCCCCGTCCAGGTAGCGGAACCAATCGAGGTTGGTTAGGGAATCGATGCCGGGATTCTGCGCCTTCATCTGGCAGGAACAGGCCCCACACAAGTACTGCGCCGCCGCTTCAATGTTCTCGTGATGGATCATCTCTCCTCTCATCGGCGGCAGCACACGGCCCCGGCCGAAGAAGGGGAACACCATGGGAGCGTCCGTCTCCTCAGATAATCCGGGTTGCATCTTGAGGAGGATTTGGCGCAAGACCGCGGATTCGGCCTCGGCCTTTCCCATCCGAATGATCTCGAAGGCAATCTTGAGGGGGATCCCCGATTTCAACTGGTTCGAGGGATCCTCTGCCCGTGCTTCCTCCGCCGTCAGACGCCCCCCAGTAACGTCTCCCTTGGTATTGATGATCCCCTCGGGAATCTCCATGGTGTGCTCAAGCTCGCCCAGACTCTCCTCCAGTTGCTCCAAGGCAGCCGCATCCACCTCGGCATCTCCCGACTCCATGAAGAGAAAGACGGTCGAGGCCCCGGACAAGAGGGCTTCCGCCAGGGGATGGTAGGCCGCCGAGGCCTCTACCTGGGCCACGGAGGCATCGGTAAAGGGCGCTTCCCAGATGGGCCCCGCATCATGATCCACATCCTGCTGCGTCCGCGGATAGAACAATGTAAGAGTCCCCTCTGATTTCTTCGCCACCTTGATCGCGCTGGGATACATTCCCGCCAAGGTCTGGCGCATCTCCGGAGACGAGATATCAGCAAGCGATACCACCGCATTGAGAAAACCCTCGCCACCCACGGTGTCCGCCTGCAGGGCTTGTGCCCGTTGAACTTCAGCTTCGGTAAAGGCGCCATCCTTGACAACGATGATCTGATAGAGATCACGTTCCCACCGCTCCAGGGCATAGCGGAACACGGGTACACTGCAGGCCTCTGCACTCGCGATGGAAGCGACAATACAGAAAGAGAGCAGGCAGAAGCGAATGATGAGTCGAATAGACACGGACGGAGCAAACCTTGCGGTTACCGAGAATAACCACATCGAATCGCCCCTGTGAAACCCTTTTAACGGAGATGGAGAGCCGGAGACCTGGACCTACTCATAGCGCCACTTCATCGCCCAGGGATCCCCGGTCTCTTTCTGGAACGCCTTGAGCCGTTGTTTCATGTCCTCCAGCACGGGCTCGAACTCCGGGTCACCCGCCAGATTCAAGCTCTCCGTGGGATCCGTCGCCACCCGGTAGAGTTCGAACTGGGGACGATGCACGTAGCCTTCCACCGTCTTGGCGCCATAGGGAGCTTGCGGTCACTTCTTCCACTGGGCCTGCCAACTCGTGGCCGCCCAGAGATCCGAGGCAAAGGGATAGGGCTGTTTGTAGGCCACGTTCCAAATCAGCTTGAACTGCCGGTCACGCAGCACCCGCATGGGATAGTACATCTGAATCTCGTGGAAGGTGTGCGAGGCCCCGATCTCATCCCAGCCCTCGGGCTCCGTCTGACCCAGGATGGGCAAGAAGGAACGCCCGTGAAATCGATCGTAGGCCTTGGGCCCACGATTGTCTCCCGGACGCGGGCGCCCCAAGCGGCGTGAATCCGGATGCTTGCTGAATCCCTTGACGGCGTCATAACCGCCGGCAAAGTCTAACAAGGTCGGCGCGATATCGACGAAACTGACCATGGCATGATTCCAGGCAGGCCGCTGATCGAGATAGGGATTGCGCACGATGAAAGGAACACGAAGCCCGGGCTCATAAACGGTCGTCTTGGCGCCGGAGAACGCCATCCCGTGATCCGCCGTGAAGACAAACAACGTCTCCTCCCATTTCCCGGCCTTCTTCAGGAGTTCAATCAGGCGCCCGACTCCCTGGTCGATGCGAGAGATACTCGTGTAGTAATGCGAGAGTTCAGCCCTCGTCTCCGGCGTATCCGAAAGAAACGGAGGCACAATCACTTCCGCGGGATCGTAGTTGACGCGTTTGAGGCCGGGCCGCGCCTTCCCCTGGGGCAGGTTTCCGAAAAGATCGGGACGGTAGGGAGAGGTCTTGTCCGTCCCTCCGCCGCGATGAGGATCTGAGGTGGCGAAATAGAGAAAGAACGGCCGCTCATCCTCGGCCGCAATGAACTCCCGGCAGTTGTCTGCCATGGACACTGGATGCCGAGCCTGACCGGGCAGATACGTTTGAAAACGATAGACCTCCTGCGGAGCGACATGCAATTTGCCAATCTGCGCCGTCCGGTAGCCACTCTCCTCTAACAAGATCGGTAATCCGCGCACCTTGGCCCAGGATTCGAAGCCATGGAAATCATGCTGATGCCCGTATTGCCCATTGGCATGATTGTGCAACCCCGTGAGGATGACCGACCGGCTCGCGCTACAGCTCGCCGTCGTGGCAAAGGCATGGCTGAAGAGCGTGCTATCCTTGGCCAGGGCATCCAGCGCAGGCGTCTCGATGACCGGATTGCCATAGGCTCCCGTATCCGGGCTCATGTCGTCCACGACAAAGAAAACGATGTTCTTCGGCGCCGCCGAGACCGAGGCTGCCAGCGCCCACGTCGTGAATAGCGTTAGAAAAAGCTGTCTCATGCGGTCAAGCTAGGAGATCCGGCCCGGACACGGCAAGACTGAAGCAAGCTGTTCTCCGCCGCGGTCCGCCTCCTCTCGTTCGCTCCCATCCAAGGATTTCTCTTGCTGGCCCGCCTCCTCAAGTTCGATAAACAGCCATCCAGGCCCTGTTTCCTCCAAGTGCCATGTCTCAGCCCTCCTTCATTCCCGACAACTTCCTCGCTCGCCTCGCCAAAAAGTTGGCGGGCGCCGCAGGCAAGGCCGCCTTGGGCAAACTGAGCGATGATTTTGGCGACCCTGTATTCTTGGCCAAGAACTACATCCAGCCATCCTGCCAGTTGGACAATCCAACGATGGAGGGCAGCGATACCGGCCCCCGCCGCCCTGTCTTCGGCATGCTCAACGAGTTCTTTGGCTCCCAATCGAGTGCCGCCCGGCAATCCTGCCTTTTCCTCCTCGGCGATACAGGGACGGGCAAGACATCGCTGTTGCTCATGCTCAAACTGGGACATTTGACCGGGCTCTGGCCGAGAGAATTTCACGGCGAACTGCTCAAACTCGGCCCGTCCACCATGGGGCGAATCGCCGATATCAAATCGCCTCGAAGAACGATCCTCATGCTTGATGCGCTCGACGAAGATCCGGAGGCTTCGACGGACATCCTCAGCCGCGTGACCGAGATCCGCCGAGCGACGAGGGATTTTCACTGGGTCATACTCTCGTGCCGGACGCCATATTTTCCCGGCGACCGGCTCGAAGCCGTCAACCAAGTGGAGAACTTCGTCTCACACGGTCTCGGTTGCCCGACGATTTCGCTCTCGCTCTTCAATCCCACCCAGATCGATAAGTATCTCAAGAGGCGTTTTCCGCGGATGAAGGAACCCAACCGGAAGCGGTTCAAGAGCATCCTCCATCACATGGGACCGCTGAGAGATCGCCCTCTGTTGCTCCATCACGCCGATGACTTTGTCCACTCCCGGCGCAAGGACTGGAACGCCTTCTCCACCTACGATGTCCTGGTCGATGCCTGGCTCGACCGTGAACAGAGCAAGCTCCGCACATCCGAGTCTAGCAAAGAAGCCTTATTCACCGCCTGTGAGAGACTCGCCCAGGCCATGCACATGAGTGAATCGCGCCACGGCGTCCCAAGATCAGCAATGGGGGAATCGAATCTCCAGGATACCGATATTGCCCTGATCGAAAAACTCGACTGCCAGGGCCGATCCCTCCTGAGGCGAACGACCACCAAGGCTTTCCGCTTTACCCATGTCAGCATCCAGGAGTTCCTCGCTGCCCGGGGACTCAAGAACGGCTTGCTCCCCTCCGGTAAAAAGAAACTTCCCGCGACCGATTTGATCATCACCTTCCTCATCGAGTGCGACGATGCCGCCACCCAGTGGAAGGCTCTCGATCTCACCCTGGCAGGACTCAACGCGATCAATCTCCACAATCCCGATTTTTCGCGAACGCTCCTCGCCTCGGCCAACCTTGCGAAGAGCACCTTCCACGGCGCCAACTTTGACCATGCCATCCTCACCTCCATCCTTGCCGACGAAGCCAAGTTCAGCGTCTGCACCTTTCTCGGCGTGAAGGCCGCCAACGCGTCTCTAGCATCCGTCGAGTTTTCCGGATGTCAGTTCACCCATACGACCCTGGGCGGTTCTGCCATGCCAGGCGCTCACTTTGACGGCTGCCAGCTGGAACACACGCTCTTGGCCGACAGCATCCTCAACGCCAACCTCTTCAGCCGGACCTCCATCACCGACTGCAGCTTCAAGTCCTCTCGATTGAGCACCGCCGAGTTTCGCAATTGCTCGCTAGCAAAAGTCAGATTCGACCGCTCGTGTCTTGCCGGAGCCAAATTCAGCAATACCACACTCCAAGAAGTGAGCCTCCAGTCAGCCGATCTGCGCGGAGCCGATCTGGACGCGACGTTTCTCACCGCCATCAAGAACGGGGCTGTCAAGAATTGGAAAACCGCCGCCTGGGATCCAGCCGTTGCCGCTTCCTTGAAACTGTCCCCCAAGGAAAACGACCGCAATGCCCAATCCATCGATCGCTCTCAGATCAGCTGAGCCAGGTGATGCGTTCGCTGCTGTCCGCCCATCCGGATCCTCCATTCAACCGAGGGACTGAAGTCCCTCCCACATTCCAGGCAAGTGTCAGGGATTATAGTTAACCTCCACAAACAAAGCCAAGTGATGCGGACACTCCTGTCCGCCCAATCCGCGTCCTCATTTGCGGTGGCGCATCTTCAATAAAAAAAAGGTGATGGCGTCTCCGCCATCACCTTCAAAACTAGCGTTTTACGTGATCGAAACCGATCACATCATCACGGCTGCACCGTGACCCCCTCGGGAGCCTCACCAAAGAAGAACCGCGTGGCACCGCCTCCCAGGTTTCCTCCTTTGACATCGAGGACGATGCTGGCATCCAACGATTTCTCGATCAGCCGGCGTGTTTCGCCCAGATGTGACTTGGTGTAGGGGTCGAGATTGTCTTTGCCCTCGGCCTTTTCCAGTCGCTTCGCCAATTGGCGAAGCTCCGCACTGGAAAGATCGTAGATCGGCTTGTGAGCCGCGTTGTACGAGGTCCCGGGCGAGATCAGATCCGTCAGGCGCTCGACGTATTCACGCTGCAGGTTGCGCTCCAGGCTTCCGATGAGCGGCTTGCGGGCCGTGTAAGTGGCGCTCTCATCCATCCCATCCAGGGACTTCCAAACTGCTTTTGTCAGTGTGGTCAGCAACTCGGGCAAGGTCAACGCATCCTGGTCGGCCGGAACGCGGAACTCGTTGTCATAGATCCGCATCAACGTCGTCGGGTTCATCAGGGAGGTCAGTGAACTTGCCTGGATTCCCAGAATGCGATCGTGCACTGGCCAGGTCGGCTCATCAAACAGGCTGCCCTCACCCCACCACTTGTCCAGGGACATGTGCGTCAACAACTCCGGAGTCAATCCGAAGGCCTCCGAGCCGAAGGCATGATCGATCACGAACTGCATCGCGGCCCGCTGCTGATCGACGGGAACCACTTCGATGGGACGCCGGTCGGAGTCGCCTTTTTTGTGACGATACACGTGGGCGCCGCCAACCCAGTTCGCCATCATGCTCACCGCCCTCGACTGTGCGCTGAGAGTGAGCAGATAACCCCGTCGTGCCTTGGACCAGCTGTCACCATCCTTGACAAACTTATCGATGATCTTGGAACGATTCTCCCACACCAAGGCCATTTGATCCTTGGCGTAATCCAAGGGATTCTTGGCAAAATCATAGCGACGCGCCAGCGGATCGGGGCCGTAGGTATCCTCGTCCGTGGCATACTGCAGTTCAGGCTCGCCAGCCCGCTTGAGAATCGGCTTCAGATCCTTGGCAAAGGTATAGCCATATTCGATGGCCCACATGTCATAGGGCCCCACACCGATCATGGCGTAGTCTCCCTGAATTTCTCCGCCCTTCATGCGCATGTTCACCGGGATGTAGTCCATTACCGAACTGGCAAAAGGCTTCTTCCCTTTCAACTCCTTGGAATTGATCTCGCTGTAATCATAGATGCTCGATCCCTTGAAGTTGTGCCGCAGACCAATGGTGTGCCCCACTTCATGGGCCACGAGATCGACGAGCAAAGGTCCAATGAACGACTCGGGGATGCCGTCCAGCAATTGCTCTTTCTCCTCATTCTTCTTCTCGTCTTTCTTCTTCTCGTCTTTCTTTTCCTCGTCCTCTTCTTCCTTCTCGCCCTCATCCGCATCGTCGTCGCCTTCGTCATGAGCCAGGATCTGCGACATCATGTGCATTTCGGCGAGACCATGCGTCTTACAATTGGCCGCCATGCAGAGGCCGTTGACCTGGCTGATCCGGCCAAAGAGCCCATCGAACTCCTGATCACCGATCAGCGTCGTGTCCACCTGGCCCACCGCGTGACCGCCCAATGGCGATCCCCCGCTGAATCGGCGCTGCCGCAAGAGTTCCTCGCGCTTCGTCGGACTGGCCAAGCGAATCCTCGGATCCCAGCGCGGGTTCTGTTCCAGCCAGGAAAGCGTTTCGGGCGTGTAGCCTTCCACTGCCACTTTGGGCAAGATTTCCTCGAACTCCTCGACCCAGTGGCGAATCCAGCCATCCGTCAAAATGATATCCGCATCGAGAATCTCTCCCGTCTCCGGGTTGACTCGGCTTGGCCCAATCGCAGTCCCTTGACCATTGTTCAGCCAGCGGACGAAATTATATCGCGCGTCCTCGGGGTCGAGATCCATGTACTGATTGGACTTTTTATCCTGGAAACGCACTTCAATGGCGTTGACCAGCCCCACATTTTCAAATGCCTTGTTCCACGCCAGGATCCCCTGAGCCACCCAACGCCGGTAACGGATCGGCGTCGTGTGCTCGATGTAAAAGATGAGAGGCTTCTTCGGCGGACTCAGTTTGAGATTCTTGTCCGCCTTTTCCAGATGCCAGCGATTGATGTATCGCGTCCGCTCTTCGCCCGGCTGGAATTTGCCGTAGTCCTCGTAATTCGTCGTGAAGTAACCCACGCGCTGGTCCGCGATGCGCGGCTTGTACTCTTTGTTAGGCTTGATCAGCTTGATCGAGTAGTGCAGGATCTTCAGCTGATTGCGGATGGGCACCTCAAAGGCCACCTCGATGTTCTCCGGGAAGGCCTTGTACTTCACCGCCTTGAACATCCGCGGATTGATACCGCTCACCCTGCTTCCGAAGAAACTCGATGCCTTGCCTAACAACAGGTCATCGAGATCGATGATGGGTCCGCCTTTCGTCTGGTAGGATTTGATCGGGACGTCGAGAATGACCTTGTCGGTGAAGAGCCGTTTGACCGAGTTCTTCGACTCATCGTCTCCCGTGGAGCGGATCTCCAGGTTTGGCTGAATCAAGGCCAGACGATTCTGGTTGTAGACCTGCCAGCGCACGTAGACGTCGCCCGCCTGAAGCCCGGCGCGCACTTCACCGCTGGAGATGGTGAGCGCGATGAAATGCTTCTGATTGGCAAAATCCCGCGGCAACTCGGCCATCATGTGCTGCGTCTTCGGATTGAGATAGAGGTTGTAGAGACTCTTCCCATCCATGGTGGAGACAATCTTTTGATAGCCTTTCAGCACCTCCGCAGGGGGCGGAAAGGGCGATTTGACAGGAGGCGTTCCCGGCTTGGCAGGAGCTCCGGGCGTTTGGCCAAAAGCGGCCATACTCAGAAGCACCGATGCGGCCCCAAGGCACGCGACCCGGCACGAAGTGGATAGTTTGGGCGTTTTCATTTAGATAGACTTAATATTAAGATCATAAAAATTTGCATTTTCAAGAATATTCACGCAGGGAGCTTGGAGCGGTTTTTGCCCCAATCAACCACTTTCCTCTGCTTCGGAACCCCACCGAGACAACCAGCGCTCAGGGTTTGATCACTTGGTCACCCGGACTCGGAGAAACGAGGCCGACCCCGTCTCGGCCACTCGGAAGC
>JANQJH010000506.1 GCA_028281705.1 Verrucomicrobiales bacterium | reverse complement strand
TCAACGAGGAAGATTTTCTCGCCAAGATCGGTGATCCCCCCCAAGGTCCGGCATGAGTGCGCCCAACGTGTTTGATCGAGTCGCCCAGCGAAAGATCGTCGCCGTTCTCGTCATCGATCGAGAAGACGACGCCGTCCCTCTCGCAGAAGCACTGCTCGCCGGCGGCGTCGACGCCATGGAACTGACTCTCCGCACCGATGCCGCCATGGGCGCCCTGAAGAAGATCCGCTCCAGCGTCCCCGAAATGATCGCCGGCATCGGAACCATTCTCACCCCGGACCAAGTCAAGGCCGTGCGAGATGCCGATGGCGCCTTCGGAGTTTCACCAGGCTTGAACGAGAGCGTCATCGAAACCGCGCAAGCCTGCGGTCTCCCTTTCGCCCCAGGCATCGTCACCCCCTCCGATATCGAACGCGCCCTGGGCTACGACCTGCGCTTCCTCAAGTTCTTTCCCGCGGAACCGTCCGGCGGCCTGAGCTACCTCAACGCCATCGCCGCTCCCTATCAGCATCTCGGAGTGCGTTTCGTCCCTCTCGGCGGGATCAATCTGGAGAACATGGGCACCTATCTGGCCAATCCCTCCGTCGCCGCCATCGGCGGATCATGGATCGCCAAACGCGAGACCATCTGCTCCGCCGACTGGCAAACCATCACAGCCAACGCCAAGGCCGCAGTGGAATGCGCCGCCTCCAGCGATTGATCATCGATCTCTGAATTCTCGTGGCGTAGCCCGTGAGACTTCCCCCATTGGAACGCTCACGCTTCCCGCTACAAAGCCTAACTATCCCCGGCGAATCTCCGACCCTTTGAATCGGATGGTAATGCGATAGACCTTCTTCTCCCGGCAGGAAATGGCACCCGTTGTGAGATCGACTTTTTCCGGAACTTCAATGCGATGCAGATCGACCACCGCGTGATATCCGCGATCGGAAAAGATGTCGATCAGCATGGCCAGCGCCAAGGCATTTTCTAACAAGGGTTCTTCCCGGTTCACCATGGCGATCCCGGAAATCGCATGCCGGACAACGATGGGCATGATCTTCTGGTCGATGAACTCCACCACCTGCTGAAACAACCTGGGGTGGTCGAACTCGTAGTCATCGAGCCGCCGCACCAGATCTTGCCGGGCGTGCAAAATGATATCGCGCGCCAATGGCAAATGCCTCAAGCGATCATAAGTGTTGGGGTCGAGCTCGAGCGAACTCTGATAATCGAGTTCCTTGAGAATGTTCTTCTCCACCACTTCAATCGTGCCATTGGCATTGATAAAGTGATAGAAAAACGTCTCCTTGAGCGACTGCAAGGCCTCCCAGGTCTGTTCCTTGAAAACCTTGTAACGCCGCTGGGCCGCCGCCACGTCGAGGTCCGTGGCCCGCAGTTCCTTGATCTCGCCGATGCCCGTGGCTTCCACCTCCCGGTTGTGGGCCTGGATCTCACGACCCCGGCTCAACTGGCGATCCACACTCACTTTCTCATCGACGAACAAGACCATGATATGAATCACTGGCTGGCGGAAGTGACCGTGCAGGGGCGTATCGTAAAACTCGCGTCGCAAGGCTTGCATTTTGGCCACAAGCAATTTGAGACAATCAACCTGGACCTTGGACCGGGGAAAGCCATCGAGGACGGCGCCGTCCCGATAAACCTCCTCCAGCAATTTGCGGAAGACGAGATTGACCACCTCTTGATCGCCGACGAGCCCGCCTCTTTCTTTGATCGCCCGGGCCTCCGGCGTGTCCAGGAGATCACTGACAACGATGGGCGGGCAGGTGAGACTGCGCGCCTTGAGAATGAAGGGCGTGTTCGTGCCTTTGCCACTGCCCGGAGCACCGCCGAGAAGAATGATCTCGCGCGCAAAGCGCAAGTGTTCGTGTCCATAGTCCTCTTCCAATTGGAGCCAAACGGCGTTGAAGATGATCTGCGCGTCCTCCGAGATATTCGTCAGACCGGGTTTCACCGGTCCCTTGGCGGGCATGGAATCAGGTTTTTCAGACATGGGCGAAAGCCGAGTCAACCCTAAGCCGCCCGCCGACGCAAACAGTTTCCTCGGGCCAGCCGGGGACTCTTGACCGCCGATCACCACCCCATGATACTCTTGTCATGTGCCGCTTCCCCTACCTCTTCGCCGCTCTCGGGCTCGCCACGTCATGGCAGGCACCCCATCTCCTGGCCGGGCAATACAAGGCCATCACCATCGATGGCGATTTTCACGATTGGTTAGGAGTACCTCTTTCCGAAGTCGATGATCCGGACCCCGAAAGCCCCTTCGACATCAGAGACGTCGCTCTGGCAAACGATGACGACTATCTGTATGTGAGAGTTCGCCTGCACGCGCCCAGTCCGTACGCCAATGCCCACCATCAGGTGCTGGTGGATACCGATGCCGACAGCAGCACGGGCCACGCCTGGGGCGGTGTGGGCTCGGAGCTATTCATTGAAAACGGATTGAGTTACCAGCAAAAGAACGGCCAGTTCAACGAGGGCGGCGGCTCCCAACTGGATTGGGCAGTGGCTCCCGCGGGCACCGCCTCGGAATTTGAAATGCGTCTCTCACGCGCCACACTGGATGCCGAAGGACTCCCTTTCTTCACCGGAGACCATGAGATCATGGTTTCCATCATGGCGCGGACGCTCGAGTGGCAGCTGGCGGATTCCCTGGAAGGCCTTCCCTACACCTTCGCCACTCAGCCGGAACCCTTCACCGGTTCCAAGGAATTGACGAACCTGGAAGACACCTTTTGGTTCTATCAAGAGGTCGGCGACCCCGAACCCGACTGGCTCCTGCCCAACTATCTGGGGGATGACACCTGGCAAGGCGGCAACGGTTTCTTCAACTTTGGCTTCCCCGATGGCACCTTTCCCGTGATTGATCCCGTCTCGCTGACGCCCGGGAGGACGACCTACTATTTTCGCACGCCATTTCTCTGGGAGCACGCCGCCGAAGGGGTCGCCCTCCTCGCCCAAACCCATCTCTCCGATGGCGCGGTCATCTACCTCAACGGCGACGAAGTCCGCCGCATCCGCATGCCCCAAGGCGAGATCGATCCCGGTACCCACGCCCTGAGCGGCCCGCAAGACCTCGAACAGGCAGAGATCTTCAGCCTTCCCGCCTCCGCCCTCATCACCGGCGAAAACCTCCTCATGGTGGAGGTCCATCAAGCAGCCGCCTCGCCGGAATCCCTCGCCTTTGGACTCACACTGGCCGCAAGTGACAGTGAACCGCCTAACCTGGAGGATCCTAACCAACCCGAAGACCGCCTCGTTGTCGAAGGCGAGTCCACCACCTTCGCCCTCGGCCCCATCGCGGGTACTGAGCCCTATCAATTTCAATGGTTCAAAGATGGCGAACCCATCCCCGATGCCGTCAGCGCCCGATTGGAGATTCCCATCGTTCTCCAGGAACACGCCGGCGCCTACAGCGTGGAGGTCCGCAATGCCTCGGGAACGGTATGCAGCCGGGACGCTCAACTGACGACGACGGCGCTTCCCCTCAGCTTGCCCAACACCGCCCAACCCGCGGATCAAACGCTGACCGAAGGTGACTCCCTCGTGCTCTCCATCGATGTCACGGGCTCGCCACCTCTCTCCTATCAGTGGTTCAAAAACGACGTCGCCATCCCCCTCGCCACTCAGGAAAGCCATACGATTGACCCCGCTGCCATCGAAGACAGCGGGACCTACCACGTCACCGTGGGCAACCGGCTCGGCTCCATCATGAGCCGCCAAAGTCACGTCACCGTCCACGCCGACGACACCGCACCCGCAATCGACGGCATCACAGCCGGAGCCACCACCGTCCGTATCCTCTTCTCCGAACGCCTCCACGCCGCGTCCGCCTCCGAGGCCAGTCACTACACCATCCCCGGCATCACCGTGCATCGCGCCTCCCTGCTTGAGGATCGCCGGTCCGTCGTTCTCGAGACGGACCCCCTTCTCTTCGGCGAGATCTATGAACTCCGCGTCCACAATGTCACCGATCGCTATGACAACCGCGTCGATCAAACCCAGGCGTTCCGGGCCACCATCCTGATCGATGGCGATTTCGGAGACTGGACCGGAATCGATCCCGTCGCCTCTTCTCCCAGGAACAGTGAGGGCGCGGAGTTTCACCAATTCTGGGTCGCCAACGATGCGGACTTCCTCTACCTGCGATTCAGCTTCCACGAGCACTTGGGGCAACTCCCCGTCGATTTTTTCTATCAGATCTACATCGATGGTGACAACGATCCCGCGACCGGACTCAGTATTTCCACCATTGGGTCCTCACTGATGATTGAAAACGGAAGCGGCTGGCTTCAATCGGGCGGAGCTTTCAATGAGGGGAGCGTTTCCAATGTGAACTTCCAGCTCGCCCCCCAGGAATCTTCTCAGGAGTTCGAATGCCGCATTTCCCTCGATGCCGGCAGCGCGGATGGAGTCCCTCTACTCACAGCCGACACCCTGGGAATCTCCTTTAACCTCGTCTCCACCAGCTGGGAGGTCATTGACTCCGGACCTGCTGAAGCCATCCTCCATCCCCGCTCCCCCTGGCCGTCCCTCACCGATCCCACCATCCCTTCGGACCGCCTCCCGCCCCTCACCGTTCTCCGTGCCAGCGATCAAGTCGAGATTCGCTGGCAAGAAGGAACGCTCGAAACCAGCGACACCCTCCTCCCAGATGCCTGGGTTCCCCTGCCCGATGCCACCAGCCCCTACCGCATCCCTCCCGATCAACCCGCACGTTTTTATCGCAGCAGAGACTGATAGATTAAGCTCACACGATCAAACAAGCACACTCAGGGACTGAAGTCCCTGCCTATGGTTTGGACCAACTGCGATAGTGTCAGTCAACGAAGTAGCGCCAATCTTCCTGCGAAAGATTCATGCGGCGGCA
>JANQJH010000502.1 GCA_028281705.1 Verrucomicrobiales bacterium | reverse complement strand
GGGGAGTCACATAGCGCGCGGCCATGTCTTTCATTGAGGTGAAGGGTGACACGATGACGGCGCGCTCCATCCCCACTTCGGCGGCGATGTCCAATGCGGCGGCGGCACCGATGGAATGGCCGAATGATCCGAGTTGCTTCTTCAAGGTCTCGGATTCGTGTCCGAGTTCCTCGGCCAGCGCGGCGATGGCGCCGAGGGCGTTTGCGCGGATGGAGGTCGGGGTTGGATGTCCCTCACAAGCACCGTAGCCCGGGTAATCGACGAACAACCAGCCGCATTCTTTCGGTCCGGATCGTGCGACGTCCCGATAATCCACCGCGCAGCCGCCATTTCCGGAAAACACAAGCCAATGATGAGAAACGCGGTCCCGCTCCGCCGGAGACGGGTCGGTGGGTGGCAGCCAGAAGGCCGTCTGCCTGCCCTCTTCATTGTTGAACGTTAGTCTGACGAGGCCGGCGGCTTTGAATGACCGGAGTTCAGCGTCGGTATAGGCCCGCGGCATGTAGATGATTCTCTCCTGCTGCGCGATCATACAGCCTGCGAGAATACCGAGACCCAGGATGATTGTCAGGATCGCGATCGTCATGAGCCGGAACAACTGGCGTGGCCAATCCACCCAACAACCTGCGTGTCGGCAAGGCCCAAGGCAACCGGAAACGCCTGCCCGCCCGATCTCGCGGAGCGACCTTACTTACCTACCTATCCCTGGGCGGCCTGGCTCGACTTGTTCTTGGCGACGAAGGTAAAGACGCCGATGACGAGCAACGCCGTGAGGATAAAGATGAACACGTTCCCGATGGGGAAGTTCGAGCCGCCAATGGCAAACGTGCGCCCTTTGAGTCCCCAGATGGAGCCAAATGCGGCGACGGCCGTCGCCGTGCCCATGAGGAGATTCCAGATTACCCGGGTTTTGCCTTGGGGCATGGCATCGCCAAGCAGGCGCCGTGAATTCATCAGGAGGAGGAAGGTGAAATAGGCGATGGGCAGGAGGGCACCACCGATGACGGAAGTCGGGACGGTGAGAGCGATCTTCGATTGTCCGGCCCAAATAATCGGAAAGAAGAGGCCCACGACCCCGGGAATGAGGCATCCCAGGCGGTGCGGCCAGCCCTCGGAGGGCACGTTGAGCATTTCACAGAAGGTGAATCCACTGATCAGCATGAGAATGATGATGGTGGAAATCGCCATTCCCAGGACCCCGACTCCGAAGACAAACTGGGCGAAGACTTTTCCGGTCAAGGGTTCGAGGGCATTGGCCAGATTGAAGGCGTCGCGATTGGCCAGCATGGCGGCCAACTGCTTTTCCGAATCGGGCAACTGATCGCGGAGAAATTGTTTTTCGGGATCGGGCAGATCCTTGAAGCCTTCCGTGTCCTGGCCCAGACGCCAATCCACGACTTGGTAGTAGGATTTGGCCATCTTGGGATTGAGTTCACCATCCTTGAGGACATCGTCCACCTTTCCGTGAAACTGAGAGGCGGCGGCGAGGACGACGCAGCCGGTGGCCAGGACGTAGGGAATGATGAGGCCGGTACCGAGATCAAAGATGGCCAGTTCGCGATGGTTCTTCCCCCAGCCCTTCTTGAGCATGGAGTAGGGAAGGAGGAAGGTCATGTTGACCCCCACTGCCGTGGCGAAGGCGGTGATCATCTTGTCTTTTTGCTGACCCACCACGTAGTCGCGCCAGAGATCGGCTGAGACTCCGGTTTGGGAAATGGCTTGGTCATAGAGCGGGGCGGGACTGCTGAGGAGCGAGAAATTTGGAATGAGACCCGCGAAAATCTCTCCCCAGGGAAGATCGCCCGCCATGGACAGAACGACACCGAAGAAGCTCAGGACGACGATGCCCACCATGATCTTGAGGATGGTTTCGAAGATCTTCACGCCCTTGCCGCCGGAGTCGTAAAACCAGATGACGACGGAGGCCACGACGAGGAGGACAATGGCGAGTCCAAACTCGTCGATCTTGCTATCCGGGTTGTTGAGGCCGGGAACGAGGTTCTGTTCGATCGCCGCCGTGCCGAGGGCGAATTGCGGGAGACACCAGACAATGTTGGCCATGAGCGTGGCGATGAGCCAGCCCCAGCCTAACAAGGGGCTGACGTGCCGGTTGATCGCGCGGAAAGGACGCTCTCCGGTGGACAAGGTCACGTAGGCGATGGCGCTGAGCATGATGACGCCCATGATCATGGCGATGGGCTGCAACCACATGAATCCAAAGCCCGCGATGATACCAAGGTAGAGGGAGCCCCCGAGGGAGCCGCCGCCCAGCGTGATGGCTCCTTGAAGCCAGCCCGGGCCACACTTGGCGGCATAGGTTTTGAGGCGTCCGCCAAAGGGCTGCTCCATCACGGCAGCCATTTCGCTATTCTCATTTCCTGGTGACAAATCAGAAGCGCTCATGAACTATGGAAAGTATCGTTTGATTGGGTGATGCGGGCCGAGAATGGGCGCTCAATGCCCAGATGACAACGAGAACTTGGTCGAATTTCGCTTGAGATGGCGGAAATCGAGGATCGAAACCACCGGGGGCCAGACGGGGCTCGCCAGGGCCTCGAAAACTATGATAAATCCATAGACGGGCGTGGGAGACCCTGCGTATGGTCCTGCCCCACGTCCTATCTCTCGCACTATGTCCAAACGACTGGTATTGCTGTTAGCTCCGGTTTTGGTGGCGGCCACGATCTATGCGGTCTTCACCCGCACGTGGCTGGCGAAGAATGAAGCCAGAGAGGTGGAACAGACCGCGGCGATCAGGGCCACCGCTGCTTTCGTGGAGGATACGTTTTCCGAACCTGAAGAGGTGGATACGCCCCTGGAAGACGTCGTCGAGGTTCAGATCTTGCCGGAGATCCAGGTTTCGGAGTATCCCGGACGCCGCCTGGTGGTCTCCGGGAGAATCTCCACCGCGGATGAGCGGCTGGCAATCATCGGCGCAATCGAGGAGGACGTCGACAGTGCCTACCGGGTCGATGATCAGGTGAAGCTGAACTATCAGTGCCGCGAATTCGCCTGGATGTCCTCCATCGGAAGAATCGATTTCTCCGTCCTTGAGGGGATCCGGCGCTTTGAGCTTCAACTTTCCAACGAGGGTCTCACCGTTGGTGGACGCGTTCTGGGCGAGTCGGAACGCTCGCGGGTAGGCCAGCATTTCGCCGCGGTGGTTCCAAATGGCGTCACGGTGGAAAACGCCATCGAGACCACGCCGCCACCGGCGGCCTCGTTGACCGTGTGGGCGGCGCCGGACAATACGCTACTCCTCACCGGGCTCATTCCCGAGGGCGAATCGACGGGGTATGTGGAGATTGCAAAAGAGGCGTTTCCCAACATGCGGATTGTCAGTGATTTGATCGAGGATCGCTTCGTGGCAAAACCCATGTGGGAGGATCGAGTGAAAGAATTTCTGCCAGGATTCCTCCGCACCGTCCATCGAGCGAGCTTTAAGATTGAGAAGGGGAATCACGTGGAAGTGGAGGGATTGGCTCAGGCGAGCGTAATGACTGATTTGCGCCGTCGACTTTCGGCGACATTTCCCTCGCCACGGTATACCGTCGAGCGCGATCTGAAGCTCGGTGTCCCGACGGCGGTGGTGCCGAAAACACCAATTGATCAACCGGCGTCCACCGCTACGGGGAAGGCCCAGACCGTCGCCGAGATGGTGGATACGATGAAGGTCTATTTTCGCAGCGGCCGTTCTCGCGTATCGCAGCTGCGGCCGCAGGAACGCGAGAAGCTTGATCAGTTAGGGCGCCAGTGGAAGAAGGAAGGCTTTAATCGCAAACTCTTTGTCTTTGGTTTCACCGATCGCTCAGGTGACGTGGCGACGAACGCGTATTTTAGCAAGAACAGATGCGAGAACGTGGTGTCCTACTTGGAGAAGAGTTTTGGCATCGATCGTTCCTATTTTGAGATTGTGGGAACGCCGGAGAATCACCCGCCGGAGACGGGCACGCCGAGTGAACTCCGGAGGGTTGAATTCGGTTGGGCCGAGGAACCGACGCAGCCGTTGATTTCAAACTGGTCCGCCGAGGTAGGTTCGTCGCCGGATCGGCTCAAGCCCATCGATCCCCGGGAATTGTTGGCCAAAGTCGAAGACATCACCTTTTCCAGCGGCAAAGTGACGCCGGCCCTGAAGGACCGAGAGGCTCTGGGAAATTTGGCCAATGCCATGGTCTTGGAGAGGATGACCGATGTCGTGATTATCTACGGGTTTTCCGACAACAAGGGATCGTGGGCGGCAAATCGCTGGTACACGGAAGAGCGCTGTAAGGCAGTGGCAAAAGAGCTGACCAAGGTTGGCGTTCCCGAGAGTCAGATTGTCTTGCGCCCCGTCCTTCCCGCGCGTCCGACCCAGCCCCAAGACGACGGAAAGCCCGATGACGAAATCCTGGAGGAAGAGGAGGGCGAAGAACCGAAAGTGAATCCGAGGCGGGTGAAACTCGTCATGATGACTCAGGAAGCCTTCCAGAAGGCGGAGGCCGCCGTGAGGGATACGGCGGACGCTGAAAACGG